>JAJDEH010000289.1 GCA_029259935.1 Planctomycetota bacterium | reverse complement strand
ACATGCACGGCAATGTCTGGGAGTGGTGCGCCGATTGGTTTGGCGAGGGCAAGTACTACGCTTCCTCACCCACCGACGATCCGACAGGACTTGCAACCGGCAGCCGTCGCGTCAATCGTGGTGGCAGTCGCTACCATGTTGAACCGTTCTTTGTCCGGTCAGCGTACCGGGGCGCAAACGCGCCTGACACACGTGACCCCAGCATCGGGTTCCGCCTGGCAATGACGATTGACGTGCAGGATCGTGACGCCGAACGAAGGCCCGCGGATTCCGAAGAAATGCCGTGATTGCCAAGAAATGCGGCGGTCGCACGTTCTTCGTCGATCACAACGGAGATGGAAGATGGAGCGGCCGATCGTTCTTACAACTTTGACATCCCAACGGATACGCCTCTGGCCGGCCACTGGAAGGGTCCACAATTTCTCAAAGCTGCCGCAGGCGAAGTCGCCGATTCCGAGGGCCATGGAACTGCTTCCAAGCCAGCTCGTGCTGACGAAGAAACAATTCGCACCTACATTCAAAACTAGGAATCCACGAACCGAAAGTTGGACGACCTGGACCAAGGAAAACTGTTCTAACCAATGCCGCCTTGGAGGCGGCCAACCCCTAGCGCTTTGATCGGTTCACCTATTTAAAGCCACCGGCTATGCCGGTGGATACCATTACTCAGCCAACTATTCCGCCGGCATATCCTACGGCTTCAGCTTGTCGCCAACTCCACCGACTAATTCGTCGTTCCCATTGCCGCCCATGAGATGATCCTTGACGCCGTCGTCGATGGTAGTGCCTAGATCAAGAAGTGCAGCGCCGAGATCGCCCGCCGTCCATTTGGCGAGCGCGGACTCAAGTGATGTGATCTCATTTTCATTTTTCGCGCTGCCCGCGATGATTAGGTCGTCGCCGGATCCGCCTCGCAGGTAGTCTCTTCCGCCGCCACCGATCAAGATGTCATTGCCGCTGCCACCGAAGATCCAATCGCGGCCCGTGCCGCCGACTAATACGTCGCGGCCAGATCCGCCGAAGATTAAGTCCCTGCCGGCATCACCGAGGATGATGTCATCGCCGGAGCCCCCGAAGATCTGATCGTTGCCATCACCGCCCCGGATGACATCATTCCCACCTTCTCCGAGGATCAGGTCACAGCCCGTACCGCCATCGATCACATCGTCACCATTGCCTCCCTTGATGAAATCGTGCCCCGCACCGCCGTCGATCACATCGTCGCCGTTGCCGCCCTTGATGAAATCGTGTCCCGCACCGCCGTGGATCACGTCGTCACCGCTGCCTCCCTTGAGGAAGTCGCGTCCCGCGCCGCCGTCGATGAATGTTGGCAAGTCGATGCGGCGGCTCAAGCTGACATAGTCGTTGCCATCAAGGGCCAGGATGCGGATTGACTGCACGGCGGCGGGATCGAAGTAATGACTTCGCCCTCGTTGGCCATGCAATCTTGTCCAGACGCGAATCCGGCCATAGTACTTGTCAGCGAAAACGTAGTCTCGTCCGTCGGTGCCGATGATCTGCAGTTCCCCGTTGTTTAATCCAACCCCGGTGATCACCGCGGTCGTCGTTCGGCTGGCGGACACACCGCCATGCTCGTCTCGGACCGTCACGGTGATCGTAAATATTCCACCGCTTGCATAGACGTGGCTACCAGAAAATGTATCGGCGATCTGGTCGACGGCAATGAACTCAGTCGTCGAATCGTCACCCCAGTTTACCGCTACGGTATGTACGTCGGTCATGTCGACGTCCGAGAATGTTCCGTCGATGGTAATGACACCATTAGCCGACGCATTCTCAGGCGTGGCGTTGCTGGAGTCCAGTGTGCTGATCGCCGGTCCGTCGTTGACGCCGGTGATCGTGATCGTCGCCGTTTGGGCGACCGAGCCGCCGTGGCCGTCGATGATGTTGTAGCTGTACTTGATGACTTCGCTCTCGCCGACGGCCAAGTGGTTGTAGGCCGCTGGATCAACCGTCAGGTTGTTGCCGTTGACGGTGATTCCCGAATTGTCCCCGGAGACCAGCGCCAGATTATCCGCATTGAGCACATCGGAGGCGTCCGGGTCGCTGCCACCTTCCAGCAAGTCAACGCTGAACGAGGCAGCATCTTCGGTCACCGTGACGGAGATGGCACCGCCGATCGCCGGTCCGTCGTTGAGACCCGTGATGGTGATCATGGCCGTTTGGGCGACCGATCCGCCGTGGCCATCGATGATGTTGTAGCTGTACTTGATGACTTTGCTTTCGCCGACTGCCAAGTGGTTGTAGGCCGTTGAGTCAATCCCCAGCGTGTTGCCGCTCACGCTGAGTCCCGAGTCGTCGCCGGAGATAAGCGTCAGGTTGTCAACGTTAAGCACGTCGGATGCGTCCACGTCGCTGGCACCTTGCAGCAAATCCAGAGCGAGCAAGCCGGCATCTTCGGTCACGGTGACGGAGATGGCACCACCGACCGCCGGTCCGTCGTTGCGGCCTTCAATCGTGATCGTGGCGGTTTGGGCGAGCAAGCCGCCGTTGCCGTCGACGATGTTGTAGCTGTGTTCGATCACTTCACTTTCGCCGACCGCCAAATGATTGTAGACGGTGGTGTCAATTGCCAAAGTGGTTCCACCCACGCTGATTCCCGAGGCGTCGCCGGAGACAAGCGTCAGATTCTCGACGCTCAGCCCGTTCGGATCAGCGATGCCGGTCCGTAGGTCCACGGCTAACAGACCCGCGTCTTCGTTGGTTGACACGGTCAATGGTTCGGCGATGAGATCGTTGACGTGGATGTGGATACGGACTCTGCCCGTCCTTAGGAATAGGTTGTCCTCGTCTGAAGCTCGGACCTTCAGATCGACGAACTTTTGGTCGTCGGGAAAATCTTCGTAGATAAGATCGGAGCCGACAAACGTGATAACGCCTCGGTTGTCGATGGTGAATTCATCGGAGCGATTGCTGCCACCCAAAATTTCGTACGTGATATTGCTGATCGGATTGGACGGAACTCCGCCGAAGACGAGTGAGGAAACGTCTAGCGTGGCACCGCTCGACGTGGTCTCCGTGAAACTAAAATTCACTAGATCATCGTTGATGCCGGGGCCTTCGTAGAGATCGTTGATGTGGATGCGAACCGTGCCAGGTCCTTTGGTTTCGTTTTCCGAGTCGAAGGCCTGGATCCGCAGGTCGATGTACTCCGCGCCGGTGGGGAAATCTTCAAAGGACAGATCGGAACCGATAAAGGTGAGAATGCCCGCGTCGTCGATGACAAACTCATCGGCCCGATCGCTGCCTCCGGTGATTTCGAAAGCGGTGAATCGATCCGCAGACGAGGCAATTACGCTGTCATCAAACGCCAGTGAAGAGACGTCGAGTGTGGTTCCGGTCGGCGAGTTTTCGTCGATGGAGAAGTTCACCAGATCGTCATTGAAGCCAGCACGGTGATTCGGCAGTACGTCGATGTTGATGTTCCGGATATCGGCGGTGAACGTCTCGGTGTCGGTGGCGCCGCCGGTGTTAGTAATCGTCACAACGAATTCTAGGCGCTGAAATCTCTCGTAGTCAGTCCCGGCTGGATTGACGACGCTAGTCACGCCGGTGGTCGCATCGATGGCGAAATTATGCTCGGAGGTGATATCCGTGTGACCGGTATAAATGGTGATTTTCTTCGCCCCCTGCATCGCCGTTTCTTTGCGACTTCCAATGACTTGCGTGAGCGCATAGCTGACTGAGTCGCCGGGCAGGAACAGCTTGGCATCGACGTCGGATAGTTCATAGCCAGCAGGCCGGTTCTCGAAGAAACTGAAAATCGGGCCAGTCACGATTTGCGGCGTCGTGGTCTGGACCCAAATCTGGTTGCCAAACAGGACATCGAGATCGAAATCACCATCCAGATCGCCAACGCCGATGCGGCCACCAAAAGCCAGCTTGCCGCCCAGGGCCTGGCCAGTCCGAGTCATGTGGCCCGTACCGTCGTTCAACATGACTTCATCTCCGGCCAGGATCAGATCCAGATCGCCGTCAAAGTCAAGGTCCTCCAGGGCGGCCGAACTGCTATTTTGCCCGGCGGGGTAGGCGTTGTGCGCCTGGGGTGTTGCCCATGTCAGCTTAAAACGCAACCGTGTGTCACCCCGGGGATCGTCGGCGTTATCCGTTTCGAGATCGCCGTTCGGGACGAGCCCAATGCCTTCGTTGAGCATGAGTAGATTGCCGAAATTACCGCTGACGCCGGTAGTAAAGAGGACGTCATTGTCGCCATCCTGATCGACATCTCCGACGGCGATGTCGGTCACGCCGATCCAAGAATTAAAGATTTCGTTGTCGTCGCCAGCCACGCTTCGGTCAATTATGATCACGCTGCGGTCTGGATCGAAAGTGCCGTCGCCGTTGTTGGTCAGGATGGCGGCGTTACGTTGTGTACCAAATTTGTAATGGATCAATAGATCGGCTGAGGCATCGCCTGTGAGATCGGCCAGTTTGAACTCGATACTGCTGCCAGCCCAGCTTGGGATCGGGATGGTGCGAAAGTCGCTGAACGAGCCATCCTGATTGTTTCGGTATACCTTGAACTGACCCGCACCTGGATTCACCACCATCAGATCCAAAAAGCCGTCGCCGTCAATGTCGGAAGCTTGTGGGGCGATTCCCGCCTCGACGCCCGCTGGAATATTGATCCCTGGATCGAATACTTGTTCGAGGTCAACATTCCCCGTGCCATCCGCGCGATTGAGATAGACTTCGGCTCTACCGATTTCGGCGAATCTAAAGATGTCGGCGAATCCATCGTTGTTAAAGTCTCCGGCCAGAATGCCGTCCGCGGCCTGGTCCGGGCTTGCGGCGAACTCGAAATCCAGCGGCGTGAACGTGAGATCTCCGTTGTTGATCAGCACGGCTTCATGATCGATTGCAAAAATATCAAGCAGGTCATCGCCGTTGAAATCGTGCAGCGACGAGCGGCCTCCGATTAGTGAGGGACCAGGTTCAAAGAATCCGACCGACAAGGCAGCGACCGCGAAGTAGGAGAACTGACTTGGGTCGGCGACAGGGCCCGTGACATGGGTCGCGGTGTCTGGAAGAATCTCGATGGGATTGGCCGGAGTGCCGATGGTCTCGTTCGGTCCCGTGACGTGGAGGTTGGCCGTGTCCACGAGCAGATTGGTCCCACCAGGGCTGTTGTCGAGGATGGAACCGGTGAGCGACTCGAGATTGACCGTCCCCTCAAAGGCCTGAATGCGGCCGAGCAACAGATCGTCCGTCGTTGTCACGTTGTACGTGGCGGGACGATTCGAGCGGAGGCCGTTGACGAGCAAGCTGCTATCCGAAGTCACGTTCAACTCGGAGGTGACAAGACCGCTAAGGCTGCCGCTGGTTTCTACTTCAATGGGATTGTTGGTGGTGCCGACCGTGTCAGCGTTGAACGCGATATTGCCGGCGACCACATTCAAGATCGGCACAAGCTGGTTGCCCACGGCGTCAACGACGTCGTTGGCATCAAGAATGGCGCCGGGCGAAGTCAAATTGAAGTCGTCGGCGACGAAGGCAGACACAAGCCGCAGGGGCTGAACTGCCAGGCTGCCGTATTCGACGTTGATGTTGTCGAGATCGAGCGACATGTCCACGCCGCCCGTGCGTCCGGCAAACTCTACTCTCGATTCGTAGGGGTTCAAACCAGGAATAAAGAGTTGGTCGATCCAGTTGACGGGAGTCCCAGGTGTGCCGTGAATGTCAGGGATCAGCGTGACGGTTACGTTCGCGCCGCCGGCGACGTGCGTCAACTCGACATGAGCATGGTGGAATTGGCCGTCGTCCAATTGGATGGCGGGCTCGGGGATACGGACGTTCTTGATCTCGGTGCCATCCCAATGGACCGAAACGTCGTTGGCGGACGATTCGAACACATCAAAACCGATAGCAAAGACGTCCGCGATATTCGGTTCCTCCGCCCCAAAGACTGTCGATCCCGCCCCCGTGACGCCGTAAGTCGCCGTGGGCAGAAAACGCAGCGAAAATCCGTCCGCGGCTTGACCAATCGACGTGGCGCGGAAATCAAAGTCCGCCGTGATGACATTGGCTGCTCCCTCGAAAACTCGATTGAAGGCGACATGGTTCCAATTTCCATTCACTCCGTCATGCAGCAATCGCAGATAGTTGCCCGTGGGACCGCCGCCTCGAACATGGATCCCGGGGGCTGCTCCGAGTTGGCTTGGGAAAATGAAGTTACCTCCGCCGTCAAGCGTCATCGTGACCGCAGCGCTCGGAATTAAAACTTCCTGACTCACCGTCGACTCGATGTTCGCATCGCCGTCGCTGCGAACGGTCAGGTTACCGCTCAAGTCGATGCCAATCGGCTTGCCCGTCGTACCGATGTTCGTCCCCGAGGCTTCGATGACCAAATCTTCGCCGGTGATATTGGTGGCCCCGATTGCAGCGCCGTCAAAGATTCCGCCGTCGACCTTGACACGGACGTCCGCGCGCTGTCCCGCCACACTTTCCGCCGTCACCTGGCCGAGGTTGATATCGGTTTCAGAGCCCAGGAACACACCCAGACCGGCCGAGATGTTGATGGTCGGCCGCATGGCCGCATCGCCGGATTCAATATCGACATCTTCTCGCTGGGTCAGTTCGATGAGGTTGAACTCGCCGCTTTCAACGATGCCGTCGCCATCGTCCACATCCGCCCAGGGAACGATGGTCGAACCGTTGTCGAAGAAGAATTCAAGGTCGTCAAATTCAGCGGAAATCAAAGCGATCTTGGTGGTGTTGTTGGCGTCGTCGGCAACGTCGCCGATGATGCCGCCAGGCACGCTGATGGTCTGCACGCCGGCATTCGCGTTGCCGAACGTATCTCGAACCGTGATCGTGACGCTTTCGCCAATGATGTTCGCGTCCTCGTCAAACGCCGTCGTGCCGCTGGCACGATCGACCACGGCGGTTGAAAGGCTCCACAGAAGCTGGTCCGCCGTGAAGGAGACGTTCCTCGTGAGGGAATCGATTTCCTGCTGCGTGAGTTGGAAGCTGAAAGACGGATCGAACGTGTTGGGATCGTAACTCGGATCGTTATTGCTGAGGTAGCTGCCGCCAGGACCGTAGACGTCATTCAATTCGAAGAAGCGTTGATTTGCCGACTGCCGCTGTGCTTCGATCTGCGCTGCACTGAAGCCGAGGTTCTGATACTGGGCGATCTGTGCCGCGGTGAATTGGAAATCAAACGAACCGGGATCGGTTGGATCGGCCAGCGAGTTTCGCAGTTTCCAATATTCCGCGTACTCAAAATTACGCAGGGCGACCGTGTCGCTGAGGATCAGCGTCTTGCGCGCGTCGGCACCGGTACC
Organism: Planctomycetota bacterium; assembly: GCA_029259935.1. The sequence continues at coordinate 25,435 of JAJDEH010000289.1, read as the reverse complement.
AATCAGTCCCAGGTCATTCCAAAGCGTCAGCAACTCGGAAACCGTGGCTGCGTCACGCGACGATTCGATGTCCCGGCTGCCATCGAGCAGGCTGCCACGGGGCACATCAATCGAAATGTCACGCCCTTCGACTCGGTTGAGCCGTAGATCGCCGTCCGTTTCACGGAGGGCGACGTCGCCTTCGGCGGTGACTGTCAATTTGTCGGCCGAATCGGTTCCGGTGTTGACATTCACGGACTGGGTGCCCGACCCGATGTTCGATATTGAATCGAGCGTGATGCTGTCGGCCGTGACGTGCGCGGCGGTGTCCGGCTTGCTGTTGCCGAGGATGCTGCCAACAGCGCTGATCGTGACCGGGCTGCCGTCCGCGGCCACGACGCCGGAGAGCGTCAGGTCGCCCTCTTGGGAGGTCAGGATGATTGGACCGGCGGCCTCTGCTTGGACGCCCGCGTTGGCATCGGCATTGGTCGTTTCCAGATCGAGCGGGAAATTCGTCCCGATTCCCGCCGGTGCATTTAAGTCGAATTGATTGGCGACGATCGTGCCATTGGCGTCGATCGAGTCGATCGTGGCGGCATCGATGGCGACCATGCCGCCTCGGGCCGCAATGTTGCCGGCGATGACAACCGATCCTAGCGAATCGATATCAATCAGGCCCCTGTCGTTGCCGATGAATTCGACGCCGATCGGATAGTCACCCTTGACGGAGTGCTGGTGCGTTACGATCGTCTTGGTGGATTCTTCCAATCGATGGTTGTAATGTGTACTTAAGAGGATGCCGAAGAGCCGTGTTTCGACTCTGGTTACTTGCAAATAAACCTGAGTGATGGTGGAGTTGTCATCGTTAAACACGTAGTCGTAGACGTCGCCGGACAGAGCCACTTCGATGGTCGTAGTGCTACCGCTGGTGGACAGGTTGCTGACGCCGTTAGAAACATCACTTTCCTTCGTGCCCTCGGCTCGAATCGTTGCGAGGTCATCCACACGAGACGATCGGTTATTGAGCGTATAGATCTTCGTACTGCCGACCGCGCCCGAACTGACCCACGTGTAACGCAAGCCGTTCAAGGGTTGATACGATGATGACCTGCCCGTCTGGGTCGTCACGTGGGTCGGCTGGCCGTTTGCGTCGACGGTTTTGTTGTCGAGTTTTGTCACGGTGTCGCCGATACGCGTGATTTTCGTTTTCAGCGCGGTTTGCTCGGTGGCCGCTTCGCCCGCGCGGCTGGTTTCGGTGATCAGAATGGTGCCTTCGATGCCGTTGGCGTCATCGGCGGCACTGCCCACATCGAGATTGCCGATCGCAAAGTCAAGCGATGTTTCGTTATTGACGTCGATCGTGCCATAACCATCCAGGACGCGCAGTTCACCTCCGGATGTGTTGAGCAGGCGGTCGCCAACCAGTTGCATGAATCCGCCCTTGACCTCGATTCGGCCTTGCAAGACCAGCCGCTGCGCTTGGGCGTCCCATTGAAGGGCCACATTGTCAGACTGGTTGGCGAACAAGTCATTCGCTGCGTTCCCCGTGCTGGATGAAAGATACTTCGCATCCAGTGTGGTCAGTTGTGGGCCGGAACCGGCGTTGAAGGCCGTGGTCAGGGCGGCGGTCGCGGCGACGAGTGTTCCGTCAGGATCGGAAACGGTGATCTCGTGATACGGGACGCCGCTCTGAATCACGCCGTTGACGTTGAGGTTCTGCGCGGAGATGAACACGTTGCCGGCGATAATGGTCGAGCCCGCGCTGTCGCTGGCGTTGCCAGTGGTTCCGGAGATCGGACTGGTGGGATCATTAACGAAGCTGCTGGCGGCTTCGTTGGCATTGGCGGCGGCTTGATAGAGGTTGAACGGGTCACCGCCGATGTGGAGAAAACCATCGCCGTTACTGTCAGCATCACTGAAAATGAAATCGCCGCCGCTGTTGATGGACAAGCTGCCCGCCGTAACGCCCGCGTTGATCAGCACGCTGCCTTCGCCACTGTCCAGAACCACATCACCCGAGCGGTTCGAGACGTTTCCTTGGAACAGGAGGTTGGCGTCGAGCGAGTGCGAGGGAAACGGAACGTTCGTGACAACGATTTTCGGTTCGGTGGTGGCATCGGCCGTCGTGTTGCCGTCATCGTGCGAAAAAGAGAAGGTGTGGTTGACCAGGTTTTTAAGATCGGCGGATGTGTTTTTCAGGATGATGTTGTCCGTCGAACTTACACTCGCGCGGTTGAAGCGGACTTCTCCGCCCGGCCGGTCGGGTATGGCCATTCCGTTCAGCAACAGAGTGCGCTGGGAGTTGTTGACTATCTCGATCATCGTATCGGTGGGGGCGGTCAACTTGCCATTACCGGTGAAGTTATCGGCCTCGACAACAATGTTCCCCGAGGTGACGAAGATCTCGGGAATTTCACTGGTGGGAAGACTGACACTGGTGACATTCACGCCGCTGGAAGTAAATTCGATACTTCCACCCAAGCCTTCGATGAATGCCGTCCAAAACGCGCGTTCGGCCTCATAAGTGCTGTCAAAGGACGTACCGGAAAACCAGCCGGCCTCGGCGATCAGCGTATTGATCCGCTGCTCTAGTGCAGCGTCCAGCGAGAGATTGTCGGACGCTGCCGGCGTGATGTCGGCGTCAGAATTGGCCGTGGGGTTGCCGGCTGAGTCGAGTTCAAGGAATCTGCGGTTAAAGAGGCCGACGTTGATTTCGCCATCGACATTCACCGTATTTGTGTCAACCGTGGGCTTGCTGGTGTCGCTATCACCGTCGGCACCCGCCGTCTTGAAAACAGCGGATGGTGCCGCCTTGACGATGCCCGACTCTGTCAGCAGATAAGCGTCACCCGCGGCATTGAGCACCGCCCTGCTCTTGACGTCAATTTGATTGGTTTGCTTGATACTTGAGGTTGCCGAGACCGCTGCGCCTGCTTGGAGGTCTTCGATAAAGGCGTAACCCTGAGCGTCCGAGATCATTGAAAAGTGGTTGATCTCGGGCAATGGGTCCGTCGCGCTTTCGAGGACGCCGATCTGGCCCGCCAGGAGATTAATGTCATCGTTCGACGCGACGACGGCGCGTCGGCCGATCTCGACACGGTTTTCGGCATCGACCTTGGCGATCGCTTGGGTGGACGTGTTTGCCGTGATCCCCACCGCTCGACCGGTGACTTTGGTATTGCCGATCGCAGTGGAGAGGGTCGCAAGAGTGATTTCGCCCGCGCTGTTGAGCACGGCGTCGTCACCGATCGAGACCACGGCGTCATAGTCGTTTAAGTTGACTTCCGCCTTAACATTCAGCAGGTTTCCAAGTACACCACCGCTGCCAACGTTGGCGCTGTTTCCGTAAACGCCATCATTAGTAGCCTGAATGGTAATTTGATGTGGTGATGAGGGGGATCCGGAGAGGGTGTGGCCGTCGTTGATCAAGGCGCCGTCGCCGACGCCGGCACCGGTGAAGTGGCTCACATCGACGTTGCTGCGTACCGTGGACACGGTGCCAATGCCACCACCGGTGGTGCTGTTCGCGCTGACGTTGAGTGCGTCCGTGGTGTTGACGGCCCCGATGTTGATGACCGGCGCGGTGACGACGACGTCGTCCCCTAAGGACGCGTTGACGACGGATAATACCTCCGCGTCGAACCGCGCGCCGCCTAATCCAGCAATGAGTGCGACGGCGACGTCATCAGAGAAGCCATTGAGTACGGTGCGATGATCTGCGGAAATCGTTAAACGGTCAACGCTGATCGCCTGGAGACTGTCAAAATTATCGGCAATGTAAGCACGGGTCGTGGTATTGACGTCGACATCAACGTTCGTGGCGAATTCTTCTGCCACAGTGGTGGTATCATCCCCCGTGGTGGTAATGCCAAATGAGAATTGGTTGTTGCGGGCAATGGCTTCGACTTCGTCGTCGCCGTCCGCGAAGAGGAATAGATCACGTGCGGTGACGTCCACTCCGCTACCGATAACCGCTTGCGAAGCCGTGCTGACGATGGTCTTCACGAAGGTACTGCCCACTGCGGCGAAACCGCCGGCCGCGCCGCCATCGGCTTCCGCCAGCATTTTGTTGTCGATTTCGGCTACGACCAACACCGCTCCGCTGGCCGCGGTGATATCTGAGTTGTCGCCCACCGAGGCTTCCGCGCTCGTTTGACTCACGGCCTTCAAAGTGACGCCGTTAATGCCAAACAAGAGTGAGCCGGAAATACCAAAACCTGTTACGTCGGCCGATGCTTGTGTGCCGTCGATCAGCGACTGGCTGGCGTTGACCTTGACGTTACGTCCGGCGACGATCGTATTGCTCGTTCCCACGGTGGCGATCAGGTTTGGCGAGACTTCCGCCACCGCGCCGATGCCGCCTCCAGCGACGCCACCCCCGAGAGTCACACCCAGACCCGCGGCTTCGACCTTCGCTTCCGCATGGGCCAGGATATCAACATCGCCGTTCGTATGAATCTGTACGCCGTCTTGGGTCGCCGCCTGAACCGTGGGATTGACGATGGCGCTGGCTTCAGCACCCTGAACGGAAAGGGCCGTGCCCGCGGCGACGGCGGTCGCTTCGGCACGGGCCCGCGGAGTTTCACTCTCGGCGGAAATCGTGACCGAACCTAGTGAGTTGCTCGCGGTGCCGAGTTGAACGTCTTTGGCCACAATTGCTTCGACCGTACCACCGCTAGAGACGATCGCGCCGGAAAATCCGGCCGCCCCCGAGCCCACGGTCGCGGCGGCGGTGTGTGAGTAGAGGTCGCGCTCGTGGCCGGCTTCGACAAGCAGATCGTTGGCGCTGCGGATCTTCGCGCCTTGGCGTATGGAGGCGCTTTGTACGCTGGAGACATCGGATTCGGCGTACTGTGCGGTCACTGCGGCGGCAGCACCAAATGCGCCGGCCCCACCAAAGATATCGGCGGTTTCGTCCGCGGTCGCCTTGACGGTTACGTCTGCTCCGGCGTCGATGATCGCGTTCTTGCCGACATAGGCCTCGGCCTTGGAGGCATGATTGAGAATCGCGATGCCGCCGCCGATGCCCACTACTCCGCCGGCGAGCGCCCCGCCGATCAGCGTGACGTTAGTATTTTCTCGTGCCAAGACATCGACATCGTTGCCCGCATCGATCTCTGCACTAGCGCCGATATAGGCCGTCGTCCGGCTTTCCAGCGTATCGCCCCATGACAGCAAGTCGGTAAAGCTATCGAGACCGCTGGTGGCATTACCGACCTCGGTGGCGATCCGGCCAGAGTTATCACCGCGATTGCCGGAACTGGAACTATCGAAGCCCGCGTCGATTTCCGTTGAATCGCTGGCGACGGATTCCGTGTCGGAGTCCAGTCCGGACGCCGGGTCGGTCGCTTGGCCATCAACGGTGTAGGTCGGCGAGACCGTATCCCCGATGGTCCAGAAGGAAAAGCCGATTCCCAGACCGCCGATTCCGCCACTCGCCGCGGCCGCCAAAGAGCGAATTTGACGGTTCGACGTCGCGGCGACTCGCACGTCGTGTCGTGCGTCGGCATCCCCGAGTAGGTAGGCCTCGGTAATGTTGGCCAGCGTACCCACGGCAACGCCGGCACCCAGCCCAACCGTGCCGCCACTGAGCGAACCGTCAAGGGCCGCTGCCTGGACGTTATTGAGCGCCGTGACATAGACGTCCTGGTTCTTATGGGCAGTCGCATTGTTCCCGTCGGAGTTTATGTTCGCACCACTGCCGATGTAGGCCGTGGTGTCCGAATCGATCTGCTGCCATGTGATCGCCCCAGCGGCGCCCACAATCATACCACCCGCGCCGGCGACACTGGCGGCGAAGATGTCTTCCTGGGAGAAGGCGCTGACGCCAAGGCCACGAATGTTCGTCGTGTCGGCGTCACCGTTGGCGTCTTCGTCGCCGTTGAAGATGGTAAAGGCATTATTCGCACCTAACCCCTTGGCATCGACCTTGGCACGTTCGGCGATATAGGCCTGGGTATCTTTCTGGATGAAGGTAAGACCGACCGAAGCGCCCACGCCACCGCCACTCAGCGACACCCCGGCGCTGCCGGCAATCAGGTCGACGTCGGTGCGGTCTTCAGCATGAATCCTCACGTTGCCGCCCGCATCAACAATCGCCGCGGTGTCAACAAACGCCTTGGTGGCGTTATTGATGTCGACGATAGCGAATGCGCCAGCGCCGGCAAAAGTGCCGCCCGTACCCGCAATACTGACTGCAACAACTTCCATGTCCTCCTCGTTGTAAGCCGTCACAATCACATTGTGCTTGGCACCGACGACCGCGAGCGAACCGATCGAGGCTTGTGTGTCAATTGTAATGTGAGAGATACCCACGCTTGGCACGGCGGCTCCGTCGGCTCCGGAGAATGCGCCACCGGCGATAATGGTCCGTGTGAAGAAATCATTCCCAGCGGTGACAAGCACCGATTGATCGCTGTCTGGCGTAGATAGTCCGGTTTGGTTAATCAGTGCTCTGTCGTCGATCGAGGCCGTCGTGTGTTCCGTGACCACGCTGACGCCGGCGGATATTTGGACAGCTATCTTGCCCGATGCGGCGGCCCCGCCTGTGTACAGTTCGACCTGATCGCTATTGACAGCGGTCACGGCCACACCCTTAAACCCGCTGATTTGCAGCGGCTTGGCGTTGCGATTGTTGAGGTAACTCAGATCGTCGTCGGTCGGCAAGTCGCTGTTGTCGAGGTCAACGCTGCCGACATCGCCATTTGGCGAAGTGTCGCCGCCAAAGGTGGCGAAATCGCCGGAGTTCACGCGGATGCCGTCGCGATTGCCCTGCGCATTGACAACCGCGCGGGTCCCAATGTTGGCTTCGGTCGTTTTACTGATGATCGGCACACCGATCGCGCCCCCAAAACTGTCCTTGGCACTTGCCGAGAAATTGCCTTCCACAAGGGCCAGAACCGTCCGCTCTTCGGCGGAAACCAGCACACTGCCTTCGGCAGTAACCCTGGTGGGCGTTGCCCGCGAACTTTTAATGTTGGCGCGCGTCTCGACGTCGTAGACCGAGACCCCGACCGCGCCCGCGACGGAGCTATTCACCAGCGCCGCTCCGACCGAACCGGCGGCAGAGATACCATCTTCATGGGACGTGGATTCGACAAAGACGTTGTTCTGGGCTTGAACATTTGCGCCCTCGCCAATCCAGGCCTTCACGTCCTTCAGCAGAACAACGACATCGGCACCCGCCCCCAGGCCGTCGCCTTTTAACGTCGCCAGGGCGAGCGAACCCGCCACGCCCTTAAGATCGGTACGTTCACCGGCCCGCACATAGACGCTTTGATCGGTTGTCTCGTCGCTTGTCGCTTGATTGATCTTCGCTCCCTTGCCGATCGATGCCTCTGTCTCTTCATTCATGACCGTGACGGTTGCTGACCCGGCGACCGCGGTACTGCCCGCAATTCGGCTCGTGACTGTAGCGCCTGCCGCCACCGTCTTGATGTCATCAAACGACACGGCGGTGACAATGACTCCTTTGCCAAGTTCTGTCTCTTTTACGCCGTTATTGATTGCACCTGTAAAGACGGCCTGACTGTCTCCCGCTGCATCCGCCTGGATCGTTACCCCGTCACCGATAGACGCCGAAACCTTGTTGTCCGTGATCACGGTCGAGTTTGCGATGCCGATCGCCGGTATCCTCGAGGGACTGCCACCGAGTGGACCGAGAGTAAGCACCAGACTCCCACCCACGGAGACCAGATTCAAGTGGTCGTCCGCGGAGACAATTACATTGCCGAATGCATCCACGTTGCTGAGCGCACCGTGTATGGAAGCGATCGCTGCATTGTTTAGCACGTTAACCGAAAAAGATCCTTGCAGCGCGTCTTGGCTTGAGACCGCTCCACCGGCCGCCGTTGAAGTCAGCGTTGGATTCGACGTCGCGGTGACCTGCACACTACCCGCTGTTGAGATCACCGGTGCATCGTCGATTTCAGCAACAACCTTGTTATTGACCAGGTTAAAGCTGATTGCCGCGCCAGCGGCGAGGCTTGTAGCGCCGGAATTCGCGGCCAGCGTCGATGTCAGGGCGAATGCGGCGTTGCCGGCCACCGATATCACTTGCGTGTTGTCGTCAATGTCAACTACGACGCCACGATCCGCCGAAACACCTTTGGTTTTCTTCCGTTTGATTGCTGCCCGACCACGCGAGTTGACGAAATTGGTACCGACGCTGAACACTCCAGCCGTTCCAGACTTAGCGTTTGTATTAACAAAGGCAACACCAGCAGCGACGCTGATGATTGAATTCTCCAAATCAACATCGAGAGTCACAACGCCATCGGCGGCCACATCCGCATCTTCGATGATCGCCAGAGTCCCCGTGGGTTGCGTGATAATATTCACCGCCAGTGCGGCGCCAATGCCGAAAGTTTCTCTTTGGAGTTGTTCTTTCTGATTACTGAGGAAAGCAAGCGATCCCGCGACGCTCTCAATCTGATTCTCGTCCACTGCGTGAACGCTCACATCACCCGTGCTAGAGTCGAAAGCAACTGCCGCAACGGCCACATCCGAACCATTGATGATCGACGCTTGAGCCTCATTAGCGATCACGTTCAACACAAATGAACCAGCAAGGGCTGTTTGGCCAGCAAGAGTCAAGGCTCCCCCCGCGGCGACGGCGGTAACTTGAGTTTTGTTGATTGCTTCGATGTCCAAGTCGCCTGCCGTTACCGTCAACAGCGAGTTGTCGATCAGCGCTTGAGTTTCATTATCAACGACACTCAACGCCAGCGCGCCCGCGACGGCTGACGATGTACGTTGGGTCTGCGAGGCAGAGAGAGAGAAGGCACCAGCACCTGCGACAACACGACTGCTGTTCCGTGCGAGCACGTCCATATCGGTTGCGGTGACCACGGCGTCACGAACGAACGCGGTGGTCGTATCGTTGATGACATTGACAATCACGGCACCCGACAGAGCGCTGCTAAACTTTGCTTTCGAATTACCTGCTATCCGCTGTCTCGTCACCCTACCCGTCGACACCGCGCCGGATGAAAGTCCACCGTCCTGGTTATGGTTGGTTACAGCTCCGGCAATCGATGCCGAGATGATCGTGCCTGAGTTATTCGAGATCACCATGGCCTTCCCATCGACGGTTACAAAACCATCTCCGCCAAGGGTCGAAAACGAGTGGCCGCCGCCCGTCGCGGTTGTGCCATCAAGGTCAATCACCGACTGCGTAAGGACATTCTTCAATTGAATCGATGAGCGATCGACAACCGCAACTTCATAAGTTGCCCCATCCCTCAAGCCGCCGATCGCTGTTCCGCCGTTCGCGTCATAGATCACCAATTCGCCATCGATGAAGGCATGGGTGTGGCCGAAGTCAATCGTCTCCAGGTGACTGTCAATAATCGACGGGCCCGCAAAGACGCGGCCAAACCCGTGATGAGTTCCGCTGGCGTTGGTTGCATCGAGCTGAATCACTTGCGGCTGTGCAGCGCCAGCATCCCCGGCCGACTCGACGAGTTGGAACGATTTAGTCCCGGTGGACACAACGTAATAGATATTTCCGTGTCCGAGGCCGCCGATGTCGCTTCCCAGGCCGCTACTGTAGACGACCGCGTCGCCGGTTGAAAAGCCGTGGTCAAACGGCAGCGTAATGGTGTTGGATGCGACATTGGTTGCCGTTGGCGTAAATACTCTGCCAAGACCATGGGAAGCCTTCAACGCCAGATCCGGTCTCAAATCCAAACGCAGACGGTGGGCCGTACCACTACCCACCAACTTATCCAGATCGACCCGTGTCACATCCTGCAAGAGATGGCTTTCTCCGGTGGCATTTGTCGCATCCACCGCGATGCGAGATTGCTTATGCGCAAAGGAGTGAACGCCGGTCGCGTTGTCAGCGCGCAGTGTTAGAGGGGCACCGTTCGATGTCAAGCGGACTTGAATTGAGAGCGTTGTACTCGAGACAAGTCCTGTATTTGCATCCGTGACGGTGCTGCCGTCATTGTAAGCGCCGACATACAGCACAGTATCCGTCGGCAGGGCTTTCCATGTGGCTCCGTCGAAATACTCAAGTGGAGTCCCAACGGTCAGTGCGTCATCCGCGTAATACGCAGTCACGCTGTAGAAAATCTCATCGTTATCCTGATAGCCGTGAATGGTGTCGAGGCTGATGATCGTACCTGAAGCGTCCTCCGTCAGATCCGTTTCGAGATCAATGTCGTGCCACAGACCCTTCCGGGCGTCAGCTTCACTCGACGCCAGAGCGATGGAATTTTCACCATCCACGATGACATAATACAAATCACCGTCTACAAGGTTCGTAATTCCAGTGTCGTTGGACGATTTGCTGTAACGCACGACCTGTCCTGATTCGAGGTTATGCTCGAATCCAAAAGTGATCGTACGATCGGTGCTGGACACATTGGTCGAAGTGGGCGTAAACGTCGGCTGCAGTGTATGTCTGAGCCCGATGCCCTCGGCAACGGTCAGTTCCAGAGTTGTGCTTGGCGTCGCCGAATTGGCCAAGGTAAAACTGAACTCGTCGACGACATTCACAATATAGAGATTGCCGTCGGTCAAGCCAGTGATACTGCTTCCGCCCCCGTTGCCGTAAACTACCGCCTGGCCATCGGCAAACCCATGCTCATAGCCCAGCAGGAATTCATTGCCCTGCACCTGCCCATACGGATTGAATACGGTGTGATAGGATTCCAGTGCCAAGTCGCGTTGCTCGGTGAGTGCAACCGTGTTGGTTCCGGTGGGAATGACATAGTACGTTTGCCCGTCAACGAGTCCGCCAATTGCCGCGCCGCCTGGATCCGCGTCGTAACGAACGGCGTCGCCCAGCCGAAAATTGTGCGTATAGCCAAGATCAATCGTATTGGCATTCTGAGCATCGTTGACATTCGTCGCTGAGAATTGGGTCGAACTGTCGTCCGATGCGTCCGCAAGCGTTCGGCCCAGTCTGATCGGAGAATCCGAGTCGGCGTCGGTGACCTTTCCAACGACGTAGGTATCTCCGTCCAGGAGCCCGCCAATGACGTTGTCGCCGCCTGAGGAATACGTGACGGTGTCGCCGTCAGAAAAACCATGGTCATAACCGAGGAAGATCTCTTCCTGGCTGTCGACACCCACCCCCGGGGCAATGCTGGGAATTCCCAACGCGACTTCTACTTCGCCGATCAAGGAGCGCGTGTAACGCTGGATATCGTTCACCGCCACCGATAACCCCACACCAACTTCGCGACCCTTGGTGACACCGCCCGTCACGCTGTACAAGCCTGCATTGTCACTGGCAAGCACCAGCAAGCTGAGGTCGGTCAGGTATTCTTCGCTGGAAACACCAAGGATGTGGTCGTCGCCGAATTTCCCGTTCTCGACGGCTCTTGCCCGGATCTTGTTGTCGCCATTGGAATCCAACGCCAGCAACGGATTCTCGAGGGGCCTGACGCGAATATTGATATTGCTGCGGTCAATGGTGAGATCGGGTACGAGAAAATGGAACTCACCCGCCGCGTTGGCCGTGCCCAGGTCATGAATCACGCCGCCGCCAATCTCACGCAACGCAATCGCCGACCCGTCGGCGTCGGTCACGATCTGATATTTTTCGCCGTCGACCAGGCCGGCGATATCGCTGTTGCCGGCCGCGCTGTGATAGGTGACCGTCCAATCGTTGTCCAAGTCGTTGGTGTAGCCCAAATCAATCGCGCTGAATTGGGGCACGAAGCGGTGAGCCTCGTTGGCATGTGCCCCGTTAAGTGACACCGCAATCGGAGTACTGGGTGTTGCCAAGTTTGCCAACTGAATGGCATCGCCGGAACTACGGATGACGGCGTAATTGCTGGCCTGGACAAGCCCGTTGAGGTCGGTTCCGGCGCCCCGGTCGTAACGCACCACATCCCCGGTACTCAAGCCGTGATCAAGGACTTTGAAGGTATTCGACGATACGTTGTCGGCGGTGGGCTGGAACGAAGCGATCTTCAGCGGGAAGAAATTGTCTCCCTCCGCGCCCAACGAGATTGCATTCACGTTTTCAAAACCCGGGAACAGCGAGTGCGTGTTTCCGTCGGTCGGCGTCACTCCACTGGTCAGACTCAGGTCGATCGCCAACTCGGCGAGCGCGTTCGGCCGGGAAGTGGCCAGCTGCAGCGTATTTTCATCGATCTTGATCGCAAAATACGCCGTTCCACTGCTCAATCCGTCAATACTCACTCCGCCCCCGTTGTCGTACCACACCGGGTCGCCGGTTTCCAAATCGTGGTCAAACGGAAGAACGATCTGATCGGTGTCTTCATCCACGCGCAAAAAGACGTTGCCGCTTTCATCCACCTGATAGCGTTCGTTCGGAGCAAAGGTCGCGCGCCCTGTAAACAGTGGCTCGGAGGCACTATCGCCAATGTTGTAGTCGTCGAAATCGCGAGGCACTTCCACTTTTCCGTCGCCGATGGTAACTTCCGCGCCGTTACTGATTCGTGCCCGTACGTCGTTGTCGACCAGTAGGATGTTGGCGGCTCCGTTGAGTGCAAACTTATCCGCTTTGCCACCTTGGGTCGCCACCGCAATGTTGCGTTCGTCAGTCCGGGCCATCACCAATAAACTTCCGGTGTTCACCACGGCGTCGGTTCGTATCTCTGCCGTAACCGTGTTGACATAGTCGATGAAGCTGCCCGCGCCGCCGACGCCCGTTCCACCCGAAGTTGAACCACTCAACCAGTAAAGACTTAACGGGCTCTGGCCGGCAAAGTTCAGCGTGTCGTTTTCGTTATCCGCGATCACCGACGCATCGCCGCCCACCATGACGATTGCTGAATTGTCGATATACGCGTTGCTCGTGCTGTCGATCGTCAGGATATTGGCGCTACCGCCAATCGCTTTTTCCTTACCCGAAACAGTCGCTTCGGCCCAGGATGTGAATAGGCCGTTTTGAATCCCCAAATTGGCGTTTGTTTTTTCGAAAATCCTGCCGAGCCCTTTCTCGAGGGATGGTAAATCGAAGGCTGGCAAATCCCAGAACGACCATTGCTGCTCCCACGGGACGCGGGTCTGCGACTGAACCAGCAGATCGCCCGTCGACGCCTGAACATTGGCGTTCTTGCCGATGAATGCTTCGGCCTTGTTCACGATCCTGCCGTACGACAGCGCGGCGCTGGCCGAGTTATCTCGCGTATTCTTAGTTTCTTCCTTCGCTGATGAACTGAGCGAAGAACGGGCGCTCAATTCCGGAAAATCCGACGCGGTCGCGGTCACATAGATGTCCCCCGTCGCGGAGGTGACCTGCGCCGAAGGACCGATTCGTGCAGTGACCGTGTTTGTATGGTCGAGATACGTTACGCCGGCGGAAAGATTGAGCTTGGTATTTGATAGTTTTCCGGCCGATTTCTCACTCCCGGTTCTCCCACTGCCATCCCAAACCTGCTTTAAAAACCCCGACACTCCTCTCTGCGATATGGTATTGAAAAGTTGGTTCTGGATTAACGCGCTATTCCCTGCACCCAAACCCACCGTGGAAGTTGACGACGCATCATTCTTTTGCGAGAGCATGTCGGCTTCGACAACCACGTCGCCGCCCGCGTTGACCGTGCCATCCAGCAATGCGTCAACCGTCACCTCGGCAACACTGATTGTGAGGGCCGTACCAAGGACGCCCTTGCGCCCTGCATTTGCAGACGCACTGATATTCATGGTTTTGTTCGCATCGGCATCCAGTCGCACGTCGCCGCCGGCGTTCACCACCGAGTCAGCCGATATCCGCGCCGAGGAGGTCATGTCCGTGTTGGCATAGGCGAACGCCACGCCGAGTTTTCCGTTGTCCTTCCACCGCTGGACGGCGCTGATAGCCATGGTCGTGTCCGCGGTGGTCTCCAGATCCACATTTCCGGCAGCTTGAATAATCGCCCCGTCTTTGATCTCAATCTTGGCAGTCGGTCTTGTGTCCGCGATCGCCACCGAAACGGGCGAGAAGGTGATGAGAGCTTCGGATTTCGTCTTCGCGTCGGCATCCATCTTGACGCTATCGGCGACGATGGTTCCGCCGGAAACCGTGATGATCGCGTCGGCTTGAGGATTCGGATTCGCGCCGAGCCTACTAATTCCCTCTCCCAATAGATCGGTCGTCACGGGGATGATTGCATTGAGGAGAGTATTGAAACTCGACTCTTCAGCGTAGGCAGTCAGCGTTACGGCACCGCCAAGAATCGTTGCATCGGTAAGAGTGATGCTAGAGTTCGTTACAATGAATGAACTGAATATTCCCGCGCGCTCACCGGCACGAGTTCGCGAGACGGTCAAATCGATCTTGCCACTGCTCGAAGACCCGTCGGTCACAATCCTGGAGCCGCTGAATACGTTGATTGCATCGCCTTGAAACGCCAAGTCGCCACCGGTCGTGCCATCGCTCTTTCTTGTCGATATGTCCGCTCCGGCGATGACCTCAATGGAGTTTCCCTGGATGTTTAGATTCGCGCCCAGCGTGGCCAAGTCATCGAGTTTGAGGGTCGATATATCGTTGTCCGTGGCGATGATCGTCAGGGAGGCCAGCCCCGACAGATCGATTTCTTGGTTGCCCGCGGCGCCTAGATCGAAGTCGGACGAGAAGACGGCGCTGCTGTTGTCGTGCCATTGAAGCTTGTTCCCCGAGGACTGCAGAGAAACCGTGCCACTACCGTCGAACGTCAACTTGGAATTCGCGGAGTCCCACGATGGCGACGCCGCGAGCAAGACTCGAGGTTCGAGTTCCTCAATTCGAAGCGTTCTCGCTTGCCAAGGTTGGTCAAGACGTCCTCGATCGCCACGCGTTGCTTTCCGCGCATTTCGTTTCTTGAGCCAGTCTCGAAATCCAAACATGGTTCACTCTCCGTGGTCGTAATCAGGCCGTTTTGGCTTTTCCACGTAAAAAGACGCAAATATCCCGTCAGGAGCTAACGCGGAATCAGGTCGCAAAACGGCTCATCAAATCTGGAGAATTCTCGAAACTTCTGAGAAATCACTCCGAGCGCATCATGCTCAGGGCGAGGTGAGGTACCCAAGAAACCGGGGATCATGACGTGCCAGCCAGCGGGAGTGCCGGAGCCCATGCCGGCAGATTCATCGTCGCTCCCAATTTCACGTCGGGCAGTCGCGACGCGATACGGTGGATTCCGTCGTGCCTGCCTCTTGGTCAGGGCTTGCTGCCGCAGGGCTAGGTTTGAGTGCCTGAAGAAGATCGTCAGCACACCGCGGCAACCAGCGCGGCTATCGCACGCGGCGAGTTATCCACAGGTCGTAGTGCTCGCGGCTCTTGACCTCTTCATCAATTCTACGGAAGTACAGGGATCTTCCGTCGGCAGTCAAGCTGGGCGACAATCCAATACTGGGTGAAAGCAGGACGGCTTTCGACCAAGGTTCGCTTGAGGTCGGCCGCGTGGACAACCACGTACCCTCTTTCGCGGCCAAGCTGCCATGAAAGAGCAGTGCGAGCCCATCGGCCGACAAGCACGGAGCACCTTGCCAATCAAGGTAGTTAATGGCATCGCCCATATGCACCGCTTCTTCCCACTCTGCTTTGGTCGACGAGCGAGTACACATCCACAAATCGAAAATTCCCGATTTCGGCTCGCGCGACGAAGCAAAGATCAGGCTCAGTCCGTCGGCCGAAAGGCAGGGTTCCGTGTCCTGGTTTGGGGAATTCACCTTGGCACCAAGATTCACCGGTTCAGTCCACTCCGATTCGACCGACTCTCGCGTCGACATCCAAAGATCTACCTTTCCTGCCTGCCGGATGGACGAGAACAGCAGAGTTAGCCCGTCATGGGAGAGAAAGGGCCCCTGATCGTCATTCGCCGAATTGACAATCGAGCCAAGATTCGTTGGCTCCCCCCAGGGCTCAGTTGTTGACGACCGCCGTGACATCCAAAGGTCGTGTTTCCCCAAGCCGCCGGGACGATTTGAGTGGAATATCATCGTCAGATGGTCTGCCGCCACGGTCGGTTCATATTCCTCGTACGAGGTGTTGATCTCGCCGTCCACCTTCTCAGGAAGGGTCCAGGCCCAATCGTTCGACGTGATGATCTTGGATGGGGGGGGCATGGTGAAATCGGAGGGCGATGATCCGCCTATTTGCCCGCGCCGCGACATAAAGAGATCTCCCTGGGACGCGTAGATCAGTGATCGCCCGTCGCTTGATAAGGTTGAAGATCTGGCGATGCCCAAGTGGTCGAGCAAGACGGGCGATGGCCAGGGCGCTTTCGGCGACGAGCGCGTACTCATCCAAATCTCTGATTTTTGGGGATGATACCAGCGGGTGAACAACAGCGTTCGATCGTCCGCCGAAATCGCCGGGTACTTCTCTTGGAATCTAGAGTTGATCGTCATCCCCAGGCTGACAGGTTGTGACCACGGGTCGCTGACCGACGAACGTCTGGAAACCCACAAGTCCGACAGGCCGTCCCGATCTGACGCAAAGTGGAGTATCAGGCCGTCAGGGGAGAGACACGGGTCCCTGTCATCTCTATCGCTGCTGATTGGCGGTCCCAGATTAGACGGCTCCGACCACTCCGCTTGTTTCGTTGGCCGTGTACTGACCCACAAGTCTCGGCGGCCTTGCCCGCCCTCCCGGCTGGACGCGAAGATAAGTGTCAGTTCGTCCACCGATAACGACGATTGAATCTCCATGCCCTCGGTATTTATGGCTGGCCCGAGGTTCGTTGGAGTGGCCCATGGATCTCGCTGCGACAATCTCGTGGTCATCCACAGATCAAAGCTTCCTTGGCCGCCGGGACGCCTCGAGCTGAACAGCAGAGTGAGACCATCCGCGGAAAGCCTTGGGCTGGATTCAAAATCCGTACTATTAACAACCGGGCCGAGGCTAACTGGCAATGTCCATCGCCAATTGTCGGCAGTCAGTATCTCGGTCGCACTAGAGTCTTGGCTCGCGAACTTAGCCGAGTTGGGCACGTCGGTCGAATTGGACACCTCGTCCGGCGATGAATCAGGCGAGACGGAAGAATGGGCAGCGTCACCAGGGCTTCGTGTGTCGGCAGTCGGCCTTCCCAAACTAAACAAGTTCAGAAAATAGGCGGATGATGCCACCGCGACGACGAGAGCAAATATCATCGCGAAAAAAGCCGGCGTACTCGCCAGCGATCGAGGCTTGGTTGCGGGCGATGCGGATGAGACACTTGGCGGCACGGCGTCGGTTGCATTTTGACGGCGGGCGAGATGCAACTGAAGCAGTTCAGCGACTTCCCGGGCTGTCTGAAAACGATCATCCGGGTTTTTGGCGAGCAGCTTGTCAATAATCTCGACCAGCCAGACAGGCACTTCCGGGTTCACCTCTCGAATGGGCCGCGGTGTCTTGTCGCACACGCGTCGCAGGATGGCGACCGTTGAATCCGCGCGAAACGGCGTGCGGCCGGTGCACATCGTGTACAGCACGCTCCCCAGGCTGAACAAGTCGCAGCGGTGGTCGACCATTTCTCCACTGGCCTGCTCGGGTGACATGAATTCGGGCGTGCCGGCCACCTCGCCGGTCTTGCTGATGCTGAAATCATCCACCGTGCGAGCCAGACCAAAGTCGGTGATGTGTACTCGCTCGATGCTGTTTTCCAACAGGATATTGGCCGGTTTGACGTCGCGGTGGATCAGGCCCTGGGCATGGGCGGCTGCCAGCCCCTCGGCAATCTGAGAGCCGATACGGAGGATTTTGATGACTTGCAAATTGCCTTGCTCGTCAACCTTGTCGCGCAGCGTTTTTCCCTCAATGCACTTCATCACGAGATAGGGTGTCTCGTGTTCTTCCTCAATGGCGTGAATGGTGACCACATTCGGGTGCGAGACCGTGGCTGCCGCCTGCGCCTCGCGCAGGAACCGCTTGCGAGCTGTCGCGCTGACGGAGTACTTTTCGGCCAGCGTCTTGATGGCTACGATGCGGTTCAACTTCGTGTCGAGTGACCTGAACACGATCCCCATGCCGCCGCGCCCGATCACTTCGAGAATTTCGTAGAGACCGAGCCGTCCCAACGAGTCGGGCCGGTCGCTCGGCGGCAGAAAGTCGAGTGAGATTTCACCATCGCCATCGTCGCAGGCTTCTTGGTCCCGAGGCGTCGCGTCATTCGAGATGGTGGGGAGATCCGGATTGTGCAGATTCGCTTCACCCTGCGCGTAACTGTGCAGCAGAGCATCAATTCGCCGACGAAACGCCGGGTTCTCGTTACAGGCTTGATTGAGGAACTCCGCGCGCTGCTGGGGAGAATCGATCTCTAATGCGCTGAGGAAGACTTTTTTTTCTTCCATTTTCCGAACCTGAGTTATGTGAAGTTATAGGCTGCCATCACTCTATAACGCGAAAATGGAGGAAGAAACGGCGCACGGAAAAAGATGGATTCTTGGATTTTCGGGAAATTTAAGGTCAATCTTGCAATGAACTTTCGCCACTTAGCTGGCAATTCAGCCAGGCGCGGGCGTAGGCCCAATCTCTCTTGGCGGTGGCGAGCGAAATATCCAGCGAACTTGCAGCTTCTTCCATCGTCAGCCCGGCAAAAAACCGCAACGAGACCAATTCTGCCGCTCGGGCATCCGTATCGGCCAGGCCTTTCAAAGCTTCATCTAGTGCCAACACTCCCAAGTCGGCCTGGGGAACACCGATCTCTCCCAGGTCGATTTCAATGCGTTGACGATCGCCGCCACGTTTTTGGCTTTGTTTTCTTCGGGCGTTGTCCACGAGGATCCTCCGCATGGCATCGGCGGCCGCGCCAAAAAAGTGGCCGCGCGAGTCCCATTCGCGAGATTCCTTATTCTCGACCAACTGCACGTAGGCTTCATGGACCAAAGCCGTTGCTTGTAGTGTTTGCCCCGGCGGCTCCTTGGCTAATCGCTGAGTTGCCAGCCCGCGCAGCTCCCTATAGACCAAGGGCAGCAGATTCTCGGATGCCTGACGATCGCCGTTTTCGATGGCCTTGAGGATTTGGGTAACATCGTTCATCACAGGCGTATGAGAAGCAGAAAGGGTGAAAAAGAGAATCAACAATTAAGGCTGCAGCAACTGAGTATACCAATATTCGATTGGGTAGGGTTACATACATGCTTGGACGGGCTTGGACGGCAGAAACCTCGCTGCGCCGCTCAAGACTTAAAAGTTGAAGACGCCCCCGCTCGGTTCGGTTGCATCAGCCCAATGGCGACATTGACAGGAAATTGACAGGAAACGGTCAGGTATCATTTGCACGTCAAAGGAGAGGAATCCTGGAACTCTTCCGATACGCGTGAATATAGGATCTAGTCACGATCTAGTCACCCTATCCCGGAAGGACGACCGCCCAGCCATCCATGGAAAAGCTTAGTCATCGCGGTATAGTCGTATGGTCGTATGGTGTAGTTTGGGAAGCGGTTACACATCGGTTGTACAGCGCTACGACTCAAAATCTGCCGCTCAGCAGTTGTCGCAAGAGAGCCTCAAAAATGCCCTACCACTTCTAACACCCGTGGATCCCCAACTCTCGGGCGAATTCGCCGCTGAGACCAGCCGCGCGTGTGCGGGTTTTCCAGCAACACACTCTTAGAACACTGCCCGCTGGGCGTGTGCGGCATCCATGCGGCGATTCGCGCCGCACGACGGACCCCGTCGAAGCGCTTCGGCACGAGCAGCCGGGCAGGTCACGATTTGGTAAAATGATAACCCTCCCGCGTTGTTCCATTCTCCGTTGGCGCGCCCGTGGATCGATCGAATTCCTTGCGGAGGTACTACGCTGAAGATTCTGGATGATAGCGTCAACCGGAAGGTGCCGCCCTGATGAATGCGACGGACGACTACCGCCCGCGACCGCCAACCCGATTCGCGACGGCCCGCTCGATTCTCATCGGCCTTGGGATTCTGGTCGTCGTAGTCTTGGGCATTCGACTTGGCGTCATTGTGCAACGTACCGAGATCGGTTGGGAGTGCATGGTGCTTCAATGGCAAGATTCGACGATGGGCTGGCTGGGGCTCAAGCATCGGCCAATCGACACGCGTGATCCGTCCGAACAAGCCGACTTTTGGCTACGCGAGGTTGAACGAGTTCAAGCGGATGACCCAGAGTCCGCGGAAGTCGCCATGGGGAGTGCATGGGTGCTCGACACTCCAGGAATTCGATTCATGAATAACTACGTGAAGCAATCCAACCATGCGAGTTCGTTTCCGCGGTTCGGCATGACGCTAGATTACGACGCCATTAGGGTGGCCAAAGCGGAGTTTCAGAACAAGTGCAGTGACCGGTGTCTATTGCTGGCCGCGCGGGCGACGGAGCTTGAGCCGAATGACGTTCGTTGGTGGCGAATGCGGGCCCTGCTGTTGTTCGGCGAGGATGACGAGCCACGCAGTGACGATTGGCTCGAAATTCTGGAAGCTTGCGGCCGCCACGATCCGGATAACGCCCTTTACGACTACCTCGCGGCACAGCAGCTTTGGTCCGAAGCGGCGGAATACGACATGTCGTTTGACAATGATGCCATGCACGGAAAGTGGCAACTGAAAGTCGACGATGCCGAGCTTTTTCAGCAAGGATTAGATTACTTCAAGCGCGGACAAACGAAGTCGCAACTGGCCATCGGTGAGATGGGATATCCCTGTGTGACGGATTTTCTGTCGCGTAGCCAAGTCCGCAAGACGGATCAGGCCGAAGTCGCGGTCAGCCGCTTGGTCACGTACCGACATTCGATGCTGTTTTACGGCCTGTGGCGTTGGCAGGACGTTCGAGCCGCTGATGCTGAACAATCTGGTGAAGCAACGGAGCAACTCAAGATTCACAAGGAGTCTCTGCGACTTTTTGACCAGGCAATCGCACCAGAGGAAACGTCCGCACTAGGCAAGCTCATTCATTTCTTCTCTGTCAGACAAGATGTATATGACTCGATCGTAAGCCTTGCCGAAGATAATCCCCAACTTCTCTCCAAGGACGAGTTAGCCGTTCTGGAATCTAGGCATGAAGAACTGCAAGCCGAGTCCGAAATAACCGTGTCTGCTCTTCAGGAGTTGTCAGCCGTTCGGGACGAACAGCACGGCACGTTGAAGTTGTCATCCATCTTGTCGGCCGTCGCGGTCATTTCGGCAGCGTCGCTGTTGTTGTTTTCTGGTGCCGTGTTCGTGATGGCGCGGCTGCTAGCCAAAAAAAGAGGGCAAGGCGAAAGGCTCGGCATGATTCGGCAGATCGCCGCCTGGGCTATGGGATGCCTAGGCACGTTTGTCTTGTTGGGCATGGCGCCCGCCGAAATGATCAGTTACGAAATCCAAGCGTGGATTATCACCGGTGTTGCCTGGGCAGTCGCTCTTGCAATTGCAGCCATGGTTGTATGGCAAGTGTTTCGTCTACTGAAGAGGCGCAGGTTTCAAATCAGCCTGATTTCCTTGTTCTATTTGATTTTCGGTGTCGCCATTTTGGCTGCCATGTGGCCGTTGTTGCGGTTGGCCTTGGCGACGCTCGCCGACAATCCACCTGAATTGTGGCTGCATCCGCGAGGTTGGGGGAAGCTTGACGCGGAGGTTTTGCGGCACGCTTTGAAAACTGACCGCGGAACGTGGCTCTGGGCCGCAATTCAGTGGTTCGCATACAACGGCGTTTACGTGGGACTTGCCAGTTCACTGGTGATGATTGGTATTTGGTTTGCGCGCCGGTCCGCGAAAGCCTCGGGCGAGAGCGTCCTCCGATACTACCGGCATTCAATCAGATCGCGGGGGTCGCACCTACTTCGTTGTGTGGCCAGTTCCGCCCTGGCGATGGCAACTTGTTGGTTGATCGTCTACCTAGCAACCGTTCCGGAGACAATACGCGCATCGGAAAGCCAATTCCAGTACAAAATGCAATACTGCCGCACTCCTGAATTACATTGGGATGAAATTCAATCCGCTCGCGCGCGAATCAGAGAATCGGGAAAACGTTAAGGCTGTTCTATTTCAAGTATCGGACGAATTCACATTACAAAGACTCTCTTGAAACGGCGGGTGGCAAGGAGACGATGGTCAACGTACTTCATCTCGATTTATTCACGTGTAGTTCGCAATATGGGACTGGCTCCGAGCAAGTTTCCTCTTGGCAGCGGAATTGAAGTTGAAGTCTCGGTGCCTGTCCCATTTTGCGAACGGCCGATTGGGTGAGCCGTCAACAATGGGAGGAAAACCGCGTTGGCTCAACAACCTTTTGGGCTTGAGGTGCGCGTCGTTCATTTGGATGCCCACAATCCGGGCCATCCGTTCTTTCACGCGTTGATATTCTGACACCGAGTCGAACTGTAGCATCGTGGCCAACATGTGCATCGGGCCATACTGTTCGGTGAGAAGGCACATGGGCATGCTAACACCGTCTCCGCCTTTCCACGAAGTGATGTGAAAAACTCGTTGCAACAGAAAGAAGCCGGGCGACCCATGATCAGGAACTTTGTCTGGGTTGGACACGACCCAATCAAGGCACCTTTCAAGTGCAGACGCCGATATTTCGCCGTGGCCGGGAACGTCACCGACGATGTCGCTGAAAACTCCCGCCTCGTCGTGCAAGCAGTATCTTGCTTCCACGAACTGCCCGGCCGCGTTCTCCAGGAAATCCGCGACCCTTGCACGGAACTCACCAGGCGTCAGGCGCTTCGTCGCGTGCCCCCAGCAGCTTGATTTGGAAGGTGTGTAGCGGATGATCGGCGGCATGGATGCTGTTTTCCCTTCTTGCATTGTATTGAATTGCTGGAAAACGTGTAGTTCGCAATATGGGACTGGCTCCGAGCAAGTTTCCTCTTGGCAGCGGAATTGAAGTTGAAGTCTCGGTGCCTGTCCCATTTTGCGAACGGCTCACCCCATGATTGACTTTAGTCGCGAATAATCCGGATTCAGAAACGGAACAGCAAGCTAGAGAGCGAAGGACACTACCCGTTCCGCCATTACGTGGAACCGTTGGGCGGGATTGCGTAAAATGAAGTTTGGATGGGGCTGGGCAGTTCGTGCCGGGCCTGGTAGCCCGTTGAAAGAAGCTGCGATTCGTCATACGAAGCGTCAGCGCCTCGTGATTTTCTTGAAGGCGTCGGCGGCTCAATTTTCTTCGCAAGCATTTCGGAGCCGATTTTTCAACAAGGGGCTGGAAAACAAGGGAAATGAGTGGGGGCCGTATGTTACAGACCTGTGACTGCCCCGCTTTCCCCTGTCTGATGGATCTTTGACAATTTGGAATTTAGCAAACGGCTGGCAGGAGACTCGGTACGTCGCCCCGCGGGCCGGTAGCGGCGTCGCCGGAATCAACCACGGGCCACCTCAACGGCGCTGTGAATTCGCACCAAGAAGACTCAAGCGGAACTCGCCAGCCAACACAGCAAGCCTTGGTGAAACCGTGAACTATCCGGTCTCGCCGCAATTTCGTAAAATTAGGTTAGACCGTTGGGATAGAAATTCTGCCGCCTTCAGGTGGACAATGATTTAGGATCGAGGCAATGGCAAACGAACAACTGGACCTGATCCTTCGAAAGACGTTGGAAGACTTCAAAGTCTCGCGCGGTGAAAAGCGGATCCTGAAGAACCTGCTACGAGAATTCGATCCGGACTCGCGACAACAGGCATTGATCCGGCACCGGATTTTTGAGATCGCTCGCGAAGAAATGCTCGGTCCACAAGCGCAGGGCGTGATCGACTGGCTGGAAGACATGGTCAAGATCTTGGACGCCGATTCCGCGCAGACGGGCAACGAACCGCAAGAGCACGAAATCTTTTTTAGTCCAGGAGATAGCTGTGTTCGCGCGATCGCGAGGCTGCTTGAACGAGCGAGACAGTCGGTCGACATTTGCGTATTCACGATTACCGACGACCGCATCACCGACGCGATCCTGGACGCGCGGAACCGGCTGGCTGTTCGGATCATTTCCGACAACGATAAAGCCGAGGATCGTGGCTCTGACATCGAGCGACTGGCCCGAGCGGGCATCACCGTGCTTGTCGATGATTCAGAGCATCACATGCATCACAAATTCGCGATCTTCGACAAGCGGACGACGCTGACCGGAAGCTATAACTGGACGCGCAGTGCCGCTCAGCATAATCAAGAGAATATTCTGGTCACGCACGACACGAAGATCGCACGCACCTTTCAACAAGAATTCGACCGGCTGTGGCAAGAGCTGCAATAGTCGCGAATGATTCCGCGCTGGCCTTGGTTCATCATCATGGCAAGAGAATCGAAAACAACACACGGAGTAACCCATGGCATCGACGATCGCAAGTGAATCCCTTCAATCCCCCGCGGCGCCGGACGAACTGACGCCCGAGTTTTTGGGACGGCTCCGTGACGACTTTGACAGCCGCCCCGCCAACCGGCTGATGCAAAATGCCGTCACCAAGACGACGGTTGCCGACGTGGCTTTGAATCGCGACGTGGTGACGACGACCGATCATACTTTTTCTCATTTGCTCGACGACTGGGCCGTCACGAACCAAAAGAAATCGGGCCGCTGCTGGATGTTCGCCGGTTTGAACCTGTTTCGTGTCGGCGCGCTGGAACAAATGAACTTGAAGGAATTCGAGTTTAGTCAAAACTACACGATGTTTTGGGACAAGCTGGAACGGGCGAACTATTTTCTCGAGGCGATCATGCAAACGGCCGACCGTCCTGTTGATGATCGGAGCGTCGCGTGGCTGTTGGCTTTTCCTTTGGATGATGGCGGGCAATGGAACATGTTCGTCAACGTCATTAAGAAGCACGGCGTTGTTCCGCAAGCCGTCATGCCCGAAACGGAAAGCTCGTCAAGCACCGGACGCATGAATGAGATTCTGTTGGCCAAGTTGCGCGAGGGGGCCAAAACACTGCGTGATCTGGCGTCGGCCCAAGACAACGGCGCGCCGCTCAGGGGTGCCAAGCAAGAAATTCTGCAAGCCGTACATCGCATTCTTTGCATCCACCTGGGCACGCCGCCGACCAGTTTCGACTGGCAGTGGAATGACAAGGACAAGCAATTTCATCGCGACGGCGAAATGACACCTCGGCAGTTTGCCGACAAGTACATCTCGGTGCCGATCGACGATTACGTTTGCCTTGTCCACGATCCGCGTGAGGCCCATCCGTATGGCCGGACCTATACCGTCGAAAATTTGGGCAACGTCGTGGGCGGCGACATCGTCAAGTACTTGAACATCGAGATCGATTTAATGAAGGATATTGCGATGCGCACATTGCAGGACGGCGAACCGGTTTGGATGGGCTGCGACGTCGGCAAGATGATGAACCGAGATCTCGGTCTGTGGGACGCCAAGCTATTCGAATACGGTGACGTGTATGACACCTCGTTCTCGCTCGACAAAGCTCAACGACTGACGTACCACGATACGTTGATGACTCATGCCATGTTGTTCACCGGGGTCGACGTCGTGCAATCGTCGGACGGCCCGCGACCCCGGCGGTGGCGCGTGGAAAACAGTTGGGGAGATAAAGGGGGCCGCAAGGGATTCTATGTCATGAACGATTCGTGGTTCGACGAGCATATGTTCGAAATCGCGGCTCGCAAGAGTTACTTGCCCGTTGAGTTACAAGATGCCCTC
>JAJDEH010000288.1 GCA_029259935.1 Planctomycetota bacterium | reverse complement strand
TGCTCTTCAAGTTGAAATTCGCCACGTTGGCGGAGTTGATAACATAGCACGAATCGTCCATCGACCAAAGTGAAACTGCATGTCTGGTGTGTGGCTGGGGTCGAACAACGTGAGCCCCCCAGCGCGAATTCTGGGGGCTCGCTCGCTCGACCCCAGCCACCCGACGCTGTGATTTCACCTAGAGCAGATTGCAAGTGATTGTTACACTTCCGGCCCATCCATCGGCACTCAAAACACTCCGAGGGCAATGCCATGCGGTTCACTCGCCTCCTTTGCACATTGATCATCTGCACGTCACCTCTTGCGCTGGTTGCCGAATCAGACGACAAGTCGTCCGGTGGCCCAGCTTTGACCGCGGAGCAACAGGAAGAACTGAACGAGGTTCTCGCCGCCTGGGAAGAAGCCACCAGCGAGATCAAGGACGTTCAGTGCAATTTCATCCGCTGGCACTATGATCCGGTGTTCGGCCCGCGACGGGACCCGGGGACGGGCGTGCTGCCAGCCGCAACCATTGCTGAGGGTAGAGTGGCTTATCGCCATCCGCAGGATTTTTCTTTCGTTGTCGATCGATCATTCGACTACGTTCCAAAAGTTCAAACGAAATCCAATAGCGAACCGAGCTATCGCTTGGCACGGGGACATCGCGAAAAGTGGATCTGGAGCGAGACCCATGTTTACGTCTTTGATTTCGCTCAGAAGAAGCGGCATGCTCAACGTATCCCTCGCGCTGTCGATCACCCGCCGATCCCGCCGATCGCGCCTTCCATACTCGGTTGGCTTGTCCCGTCCCCACCTCCAGATCGGTTATACCAGCGGGAATTTTCGTTTATCCTTCCAATCAATGCGGAACGGATTCGGGAATTCTATCGGGCGAGATTGGTTGCAGCTAACGAAGCTGAGGACGAGGTCTGGGTCGAACTCGAATCAAAGGACGGGCGTAGGCAACAGTTATTCAAGAAAATCGCGGTCTACCTTGACAAGCAAACCATGCTACCCAAGGGATTTCGAACCTATCCATGGGCGTATGACGAACGTACAAATCCCACTCACACAGCGTATGCAATTAAAGAGTTTCAGATCAACACCGATCCAGTCTTCTCCGCCGATCTCCCATCTGGCTGGACCAAGATAGAGGATTCGCGATCACCATCGCATAAAGCCGAGTGATTCACCTCGGTAAAGCGCCCTCCGATGTGATCAGCTATCGCCACTCGGCGTATCCGGTTGTTCCACTTGATGCGCCTGTTCCAAGACTTTGTCCGTACTGGAGGGGTCGACTTGGCGGCAACACTCCGTGAGTTGCTGTTCGACGTCTTCCAGGTCGCTTTGCCATTCGTCCTCGGTCGTGTCCGGCGGGCAGAGTTGGCGGAACTCGCCGATCAGCAGGATCAGACGCAGCAGATGCCGAAAGACGACGCCCTCTTGTTTCTGCAGGCCCTTGCCGATGACGTACTTGTTGAAGTTGCCGCCGAATTCCAAGAGTTCTCCGGCCGACCACACCGACTGAAT
Source organism: Planctomycetota bacterium (assembly GCA_029259935.1). Next base: position 75,436 of record JAJDEH010000288.1, on the reverse strand, counting down.
TCGCAAACCATGAACGCCGGGCAGTTCGTAGTCGAACAACAGTTTTAACTTGTCGCCCAGCGTCAACACCCACACCCTTTCTTCTGGAAAGAGGAAGCTTTTGTCGTCCTCTTCTTCCTCGTCGGGCTGCTGCGCGCCCAATTGCTCGGGCGTGACCAAGCCAAGTTGCAATAAGTGAACGTCAAGCCGAGTCGTGGCCAGTGGTCCCGGCGGCAGTTCTTCGTGCTTGGGAACCCGCACAAAATGGGCCACCGACGAAGGCAGCTCTAGAGTGCTTTCCAACGCCTGAATGCGTTCGTTGCGGTCGGCGATGCCAAGCTGGTTGATGAGGAACACGCCGTACAGCGGATTGATGCCGCGAAACATCACCAGCTTGTCGAGTTCGGTCGTCGGATAAGCCAAATCGGGCCGGTAAGCGGGTGGCTGCTCGTCCTGCTGTTCCTCGCCCGGTTTGAGCGGGAAGCCTTTTTCCGCCATGCCGAACACTAGTTTTGGGGCCGGCTGCTGTTTCGCCTGCTTGGCTGGAGACTCATCGGCATTGGATTCTTCTTCCGGCCGGGGCGGCTCCGGTTCGAGGTCGACATAACCGGCCCGATGTAGCGTCAACAACATCTTTTCCAAATCGCGCTGCGCCTGTTCGAGCCGTTTGCTATCCAGCAGCCGCTTACCGAGCAATTGACGAATGGGTTCGACTTCGGGCGAGTTGTCCAGCAGATAGGCCAGCATCCGCCAAGGGAGCGGCCCGCGGCTGGCCAGTTCGCCTGGCGGCGCGTCGCGAAGTTTTTCAAATTGCAGTTCGGTCCAATATTGTTGGTTGGCCCGCCGCGTCGGCATCTTCTTTTTGAGGGACTTCTTTTGTTTTCGCAGCCCGGGGTCCTTGGTGTCTTCGGGAATCGAATCGTACTTTACCCGCCACCGCGAAATCTTGACGTCGTCTTCGTGAGCCAGCGCGAAGATGAACCCTTGCGTATCAAACTGAGGACGTCCGGCACGGCCAAACATCTGATGCCCGGCGCTGGGCTCGATCACTTTTTTCTTTCCCGGCGGACCCTTGATCAGTTGCGGCAAGACCACGCTACGAGCCGGCAGGTTAATGCCCGCCGCCAAAGTTTCCGTGCAGACACAAACGGAAAGCAACTTGCGTTGAAACAGATCTTCCACCACGCGGCGATATTTCGGCAGCACGCCGGCATGATGGACTCCCACGCCGCGCATCAGGATTTGCCGCAACTTCGGACCAACGCCTTCCGACCAATCGTAGTAATCCAGTCTCTTGGCGAGTTGCGCTTGCTGACCGGTCTGCAACAGCTTCTTGCCCTTAAGCTGTTCGGCGACGTTCCAACATTCCTCGCGGTTGAAACAGAAGATCAGCGCCGGTGTCGTTCGCGATTCGTCTTCGCCCGTTGCCATGAATTCGATCTGCTCGTTGAGCAACTGGTCGCCGACCCACTGGTAGGTAAGCGGTACCTTCCGCTCGTTGCTCTGCACCAATTCCAAGTCACGCTGATGCCGATGCCGCAGCCAGCTCACGAATTCGACCGAGTTGCCGACCGTCGCCGAGAGCAAAAGCGTGCGCACATGCGGCGGCAGCAGGGCCAATCCGAATTCCCAAACAATGCCCCGTTCCGGATCGTTAAAGCTATGAAACTCGTCCATCACCACGCCCGACACGTCGCTGAAGTCAAACGCCTCGGGATGCAGCAGCCGGTTGAGCAAAATCTCGGCCACGACGACAAGCACTTTAGCATCGGGATTCTCTCGACGATTGCCGGTGACCAGTCCCACGTCCGTCGGATCGAATCCCCACCGCTCGGCGGCGTCTTGCATTTCGTAAAACTTTTGATCGGTGAGAGCAATCAGCGGCGTGGTGTAATAAGCCCGCGTCCCTTCGTGCAGCGCCTCGAACATAGCCGCTTCGGCAATCAAGGTCTTTCCCATGCCCGTCGGAGCACAAACGAGCACGCCCTGTTTCGACGTGAACCAAGCCAGCAGCGCCTCTTCTTGAACCGGATACGGATCAAATTCGAGATGCTCAAAATACTTCGCCGCGAGTTCATCGCGACTGGTTGGTTCGACGGACATGAGCGATTAGCGATTAGCGATTGGCAGTTAGCAGTTAGCAGTAACGGTTCTCCCCCTTGCCAAGGGGGAGTTAGAGGGGGTCACTTTGCACCCTCGAAACGGGCCAGGACGAAATCCACAGGCAGTTTGACCGCGAGTCAAATGCCGTGGTGAAGGAATTGTAGGGAAAACAGTCCCACGCGGATAGCGCACGGAATCATGCCGAAAAACCACGAATTCCGCCCAAAATCCGCCTGCAAATCCACTCAGCCGCGGAGACAATCCACCCACCCGCGCGACGTCTCATCGGCACGCTTCCGCCTTGCCCTTGCCGGGGAGAGGGTAGGGTGAGGAGAAAGATGGGTGGCAATTGTAAAGATGTTTTAAGAACGGCTGCCGCGCGCTCCAGAATCGGGGCTAGGTCAGCCGGGATGTGGCCTTGTTTGTGTTTTCGCGTTTGCCGGCCCGTCCAATCGAGCAGCTTCAAATACTCGGCCTGCTTGAGCGGAATAGCGGAATAAAACCTCGGTTAGAGGCGCGGCGCGCGAAGTGAATTCTTTGTTTCCCGCCGTTCGCGCAGTTCCACGGGGCTCAGCCATCCATCTTGCTCTTATGGCGACAGGAGAACAGGACCATACCACGTCACAACAGCTCGCTTCGTGTCCTGTGTCCTTCGTTGACCTCCTTTCCCATATTCCACTTCACCTGTTTTCTGCACCAATGCGTCACATTTGATCGCTATATCCACAGATTCCGGCACTTCGATAGTGATTAACATACTGAGATACGACGCGTCATTTAACTTTTCGTTAGCTACAATATCAAGTTTTAAATTATCAGTATCTATGTCGGTGCCTACAAGATTGAAGCCATTACATGTTAATACAGGAACCAAGTCCGAAGCATGGACTCCACAGGCTTCGATCATAGTCGTTTCAAGCATTTCAGCGATTTTGGGATTGCTGATGCCTGCTCGAATATTCTTGGGAATTCGGAGCCGAATCGCGGCACCACGTAATCGAATTTTGCTAGTCTCGTCCTTTTCAAATTCGATGATTACCAAATCTTCACCGTCAACGGTGACACGAGCGACACTTGGACCTGATTTGGCCTTGGGGGAATCTGGTTGTCTAGCCATCAACACCGCTCCACAGCATACGACGAAGCCGACTACAAGTAGCAGCAAGACTTGAGCTCTGTGTTGCCCGCAAAACTGGCGTAGCTCGCTGGAGCGATAATCAGTTAGGAACTGCTTGAAACACACCATAGCTGCCTTCCAAAAAATTGAGTTTGAGGTTCGGTGAAAGATATTAATGCCTACATCGATCCACTATTTTAAGGTAATTGACACAACCTGTTTGCAAGAGGTACAGACAAAATTAGCGGAAATTGAAGCCTCCACAGTGAATTTTATCTCGCCTACATTCCCAAATATTTCGGCTTCAATCTTAATTTCAGCTTTCAAGAACATCCAGACTTCTTTAACGTCATCTTCGCATTGATGTGGTGGCCGACAACGATGCTGATGCCGTTCTGTTTTCTTTTTGAATTCCTCAACAGTGATCCCAATTCCAGCGACTTCTCGCCGAAGGGCTCAATCGTAGCGAGGTGCAATTGCATTGCTGCCCACTCACTGGCACTTGGTGCTGCGTCCGAGCCGCAATGGCGTGATGAGCCGGTTTTTGCGGTAAATCACGGCGACCCCGGCCACCCTTACGACGCGAAACCATGCCCAATATCGCACGTCAGGCCAAGGTATGTCTATCGGGGTCCCAGAGGATGGGCGAGTTCCAGTTTGCGGTGATTCAAACGAATTGCCTCGCGTTAGCTCAGTCGCCCTCGCCGCTGGCGGCACCTGTATGGGACGCGTTTCCGCCCCATGCTGTCCAGCCGGTAATCTTCTTGTCGCCCGTGTCGATGCAGACGAGTCGGCCGTCTTGGGTGCCGACGTAAATCTTTCCGTTGTGAACGACCGGTTGCGTGAGAATGGGCGATTTCACTTCGTACTAATTTTCGATCGTGCCCGAATCAGGGGCTACCTGCATCACCTTTCCGTCACGAGTCGCCAGCAACCACTTTCCGCCAGCGGCGACCGGAGGCACGGCTAGGGAACCGCCCGGTTTGGCAACATCGCCCTTGAGCTTGAACGACCAGCGAGTCTTGCGCCGCGAGTTCATCGCGACTGGTTGGTTTGACGGACATGAGCGGTTGGCGATTGGCAGTTAGCGGTTAGCGATAACGGTTCTCCCCCTTGCCAAGGGGGAGTTAGAGGGGGTCACTTTGCACGATCGCCAACGAGTCAAATGCCTGGATGTTGGAATTGTAGGGAAAACCGTCGGACGCGGATAGCGCGCGGCCCGTCGCTGGCCACTGACAGTCCATCGATCAAGACGTTCTGTTCGCGGAGCGAACCACGACACTCATCAGGAAACAATTTTCCGCAGCACATTTCCATGCACGTCCGTTAACCGGATGTCACGGCCGCCGTGGCGATAGGTCAATCTTTCGTGATTCACGCCCAGTTGGTGCAGAACCGTTGCCCACAGGTCGTACACCGTGCATTTGTCTTCCACGGCGTGGTAGCCAAATTCGTCGGTGGCTCCATGGATCGTGCCGCCCTTGATGCCGCCGCCCGCCATCCAAACGCTGAAGCCAAATGGATTGTGATCGCGTCCGTTGCTGCCTTGGGAAAAGGGCGTGCGGCCAAATTCACCGGTCCAGACGATCAAAGTTTCGTCCAGCAAACCCCGGTCGCGAAGATCTTTGATCAAGGCGGCAATCGGTTGGTCCACTTGAAAGCCCATCGCGCCGTGTCCCTTTTCAAGGTCGCCATGCTGGTCCCACGGATTGGCCGCTCCGCCCGCGCCAATGCCTTGGGTTAGACAGCTTAGTTCGATGAATCGCACTCCGCGTTCGACCAAGCGACGGGCCAGCAGGCATTGCCGAGCATACGCGGCTTTCTGTGGCTGGTCGGAATCGAGGCCGTACAGCTTGTGGGTCTGCTCGGTTTCGCCCGAGATGTCGCACAGTTCCGGAACGGCCGACTGCATTAGGAACGCCGTTTCGTAGTTTTGGATTGCCGCCTCGATTTGCGCGTCCTTGGCCGATCGCTCAAGGAATTGCTCGTCAAATTCGCGGGTAAAGTCGAGACGTCGACGCTGTGCCTGTCGAGCATCGCGGGGCTTGATGTTGCGGATGGCTTCCGGCTGATCGGCCTTCAGGATCGAACCTTGATGTTGGGCCGGCAGGAATCCGTTGCTGAACAAACTCACGCCACCATGGGGCGGCACCGCGCCGCCGCTTTGCAGAACGACATAGCCCGGCAAGTTTTTGTTCTCGGCCCCCAGGCCATAGGCACACCAGGCCCCCGCGCTGGGATGTCCCATGAACGGGAAACCGCTGTGCATGAAAAAGTTGCCTTGAGCGTGTTCGTTGACGGGCGTGGTCATCGATCGAATCACGGCCAGTTCGTCGGCGACCGTGGCCAACTGAGGAAACATGCTGCTGACCGGCAGGCCGCTTTCCCCGGACGGCGTGAACTCGAACGGGCTGGCCATCACGTTGCCGTTGTTGTTGAACTGAGTGCGTTCGATTTGCACCGGCATGGGCTTGCCATGCAGTTCTTTCAGCTTCGGCTTGGGGTCGAACGAGTCGATATGTGACACGCCTCCCGACATAAAGCAAAAGATGACACGTTTGGCTCGGGGCGCGTGATGCGTCTTCTTCAGCGCCGCGCTGGCCGGTAGATCGGCGGCCGTCGCGGAAGGCGATTCGTTCATTAGCCCCGCCAAGGCAACGGCGCCGAATCCGACCGAGCATTGCTGCAGCATACGGCGCCGCGAGAGTGTCCCCGGCACTTTTCCCTCTGGACATGCGTTATTGGACATAGATGAACTCCTTAAAGGTAAACATCGCTCGCGCGAGATCGGTCCACAACGCGCGGTCGTCGACCGTCCGTGGAATCGGGCCGATCGCCGTCAGTTCAGCCTGCAGCGTCGCAATTCTGCTCTTCGTGCTTGCGATTCGTTGCCGGTCCTTTTCCGAGAGGGCGGCCAGAACTTGCTTTTCCGTTACGAAATAGGGTGTCGACCGCGACGTGGCCGCGATTTCATCCGCCGTCAGCGCCCGATCGTAGACTTGGGCCAACTCGATCTTGCCCGCCAGCATCCGATTGCCGCATGCCGGCAGGTGCCGCACGCCGAATCCAATCACAGTGTTGCCGCTCTTAAACTCGTAGGGCCCATTGCTTTTAAACGGCTTGCCATAAGGGCGGCCATCTCGATAGCCGACGACGCGGCCATCGGCGTGATAGGCGACGGCGATGTGAACGGCGCGGCCTTGGGCTTCCTGTTCTTGAGGCCCGCCGAATGGCTGAGTCCGAGCGAAGTTGTTACTGCCCGCCAACCATTGGCGAGGATCGCGCTCTCCAAACACGATGGCATCGAAAAACACGCCGTTAGGCGTTTGGATGGTCAGCACGCCGCCGCCGCGCTGATTCAAGTTGTCGAGTTGGACCCAAGCTTCGAGCGTTTTTTCCTTGAGAGTCTTTTGAAGCGGCTTGGTGATGACGTGAGCTTGGCCCTTTAGTATGAGTGCGCCCGCTTCGACTCGCGCGCCATTACGGGACTCGCCGTCCGCCGAACCAATGGCGTCCTTAAAATCACCGTCGAACTCCCAACGGTGAATCGGAGCGGGAACCAGTTGCTGGCCGGCATCGCTATTCTTTTTTGCCTCGACGAGCAGTTTTGCGCGAACCGGTTCAGTCAACTTGCCAATGGCCGCATTCTGTTCGGCAATCCGGCGCTGGATCGCTGCCAATTGCTGTCGTAGTTCGTCATACCGATTCTTGGTTGCCGAAAGATAACCCTTTACTTTTTTCACTTCGGCGTCCGAAGCCGGACGGCCAAACGCGACGACGAACATTTGCTCGATTCGCGCCGTGTCGGTGGTCCGCTGGGAATCGCTTAGCACCTGATTGGCCCAGGCGGCGGCATAGTTGATGACCTGTGGGTCGTTCATCATGGTTAGCGACTGGGCTGGGACGTTGGTAACGTCGCGGCGGCCCGTGGCACTGAATGGCTCCGGAAAATCAAAAACGCGCAGAAACGGATTTAGCGAATTTCGAATCACCCGCACGTAGACGCTACGTCGCGGCGAGTTCCCGTCGACTGGTCCTCCGTACAAGCGATTCTCCAGCCGGCCCGAGACGGTCAGCAGCGAGTCGCGAATCGCCTCGGCTTCCAGTCGTCGCACGTTGGCATGTGAAAGCAAGAGGTTATTGGGGTCTTGTTCGTACGCCTCCCGCGACGCATGCGACGACCGCTGCCATGTTTCGGTAGTGACTATCAATCGGATAAGTTTCTTCAGCGACCAACCGTCCTCGACAAATCGCGTGGCCAGCCAGTCAAGCAATTCCGGATGCGATGGCTGTTGGCCGAGGCGGCCAAAGTTGTCGGACGTGGCCACGATTCCGCGACCGAACAAGTGATGCCAGATTCGGTTGACGATCACTCGTCGCGAAAGCGGATTGTCATCGCGCAGCACGTCTTCGGCCAGTTGCCGCCGACCGCTTAAGTTCGTCTCGTAAGGCGTCCCGTCAATCGCTTCCAAAAACCGTCTTGGAACTTCTTCGGTGGGCAGCTTATGATTGCCGCGTTCAAACAGCGGCTGATTACGGGCGATGGTTTCATCCAGACCGGGAACGCGAGTCGGAATCGGGATTTCGTTTTCCAGCCGTCGATACTCTTCCAACAATGGTTTGGCGGCGGCCAGCGAATCCAGCCGATTGGACAACAGGCCCTGCCTCAAACATGCATCCAACAAAAGGGCCTGCGAGTCCGTGGCGGAGTCCTTCTTCCAGGCGTTGACGGCCGTCGAGATTGCCGTTTGATAAAGCGCCGCCACATCAGCCACGCTTTCTGGAGGCGCTGCCGTCGCCGCCTCGAATAGCGGCTGCAAGTGCTCCATCGGTTCGCTCGGCGCGGGCTGGCCTTTGCGGAGAATGACCGCTTCGCGAACTCCGAACCACGACCGCGAGTCGCCTTTGACCAGCAGCGGCGCGTCCTTGGCCGCGGTCAGTTCGATGTGAATGTCGTCACCATTCCAATAGGTGAGATCGTACCGCTGCCAACGCCAGTTGTTCGACAACGCCGTGACCGGATAGACCGTTCCTTGACGCGGATAGTTTTGCACGACGTACCGCAGGCTGGAACCGCGATCACCAATGACACGAACCCACAATTCGTTTTGCTCGCCGACTCGGATGTCGGGCGACGTCAGCCGGGCTGGATGCTTGGCCGATAGCCCGTGCGAATAGGCTCCTGACGGATAAACTCCCGTTAGGGCCAAGTCGCCCTCGGCAGCCACGGCGAATTCACCCGCCGGCTGCGGACTGTTTGGCAAGCCAACGCCTTTTGGAAACCAGTCGCCGTAGTCGGCTTCTTCAGCCAGATTCCATTGATTGAGATAGGTTCGCGCTCGATGTTCTTTCCACGGCGCACTGCTTCCTTGCCAAGCACGAATCCTGTTACGCCAAGCGGTGTCAAAGTCGACCTTCTTCGCGGTTTCTTGACGGAGTAGAAAAAGCGGATGCAACACGGACTCAGGTTTCTCGGCCTGCTTCCACGGACCATCCGCGCCGGATAGCCGCTTGCCAATCGACTTTGCCGAGGCAAGCCAATCGCCCGCGACGGCGACCCGAATTTCGGCCTTCAGATTCTTTAGTTCCTGTTGGTTTTTTGTTTGGCGTTCCGGCAGATCAATGATGGCTCGCCCGGGCCGGCAGGAACCGAGGATCCCAAACAGAGCGTAATAGTCGGCCTGACTGATGGCGTCGAACTTGTGGTTATGACACCTGGCACAAGAAACCGTGAGACCCAGAAACGCCTTGGAGAATGCGTTGATCTGGTCGTCGGTAAACCGGACCTTTTCGTCGAGGGCATCCGTGGGCGCAAAACCGTGGAACACCATCCGCCAATGGGCGGGTCCAATGATGGACTCGTTGATGCCCAACTCTTTGTTGACGCGCGGGTGTTCCAGCAGGTCGCCCGCGATGTGTTCGCGGACCAGTTGATCGTAGGGCACGTCGGCGTTCAAGGCACGAATCAAATAGTCGCGATACATCCACGCGTTGTTGATGGCCGGATCGCCTTCCGAACCGTGCGACTCCGCATAGCGAATCCAGTCCATCCAGTGCCGTGCCCAGCGTTCACCAAACCGTGGACTTTCCAGCAGATGGTCGATCAGTTCGTCGATCGCGGCCGTCCGCTGGTCGCCCGTCGCTTCTTCGATTCGGGCCGTCCATTGCGAAGCTTCTTCACTTCCAGGCGGCAGCCCGATCAAGTTGAAGTACAGCCGGCGAACCAACGTGGCGGGATCGGCCGAGCGGGCGGGACGTAAACCGCTCCCCGCCAGCTTGGCCAAGACAAAGCGATCGATAGGATGGCCGGCTCCCTGGACGGCGGGCGGAAGCGGCTTCAGAATGGGCCGAAAGCTCCACCATTGTTTGCGCCTTTGCAGCATGGCATCCCACGAGGTGAATGCTGTCAGTTCAGCCGCCGTGGGCGGTTTGTCGCGAGGATCGTGCGCACCCATCTCGATCCATTTCTTAAAATCGGCGACGACGCGCGTCTCTAGCTTGGGGCCTTCCTGTGGCATTTCCAATCCCTCGACCTCGTGCCGCAGAATCGCCAGCAGACGGCTCTTCCCCGGCTGACCCGGTACGACGATCGCGCCTCCGTCGCCTCCCTTTAACATGCCTTTTCGATCATCGAGGGCAAGTCCCGCTTCGGCCGACTCGGCCGAGTTGTGACATTCATAGCAGTGCTCGACAAGCACCGGGCGAATACGCGACTCGAAAAATTCAAGCTGCTTTCCGCGCGGCGCGTCGTCGGCGACGGCATGCGCGACAAGCAAGCCGGTCAGCGACCAACTTGCCACGACGAGACACAAATTGTTTTTCACGGCATTGCTCCGGTTCATCTTGTTATCTCTCTGATTGCCGGTTCAGGACAGCAATTGATCGCGTACTTTATTCGCCGCCTTGACACACCACGGACCCAGTTCCGCGAACCGCCGCTGCGGCAGTCGCTTCGCGGGAGACATCACGGTTAAGGCTCCCACGGACTGCTGATATGCGTCGAAGATCGGCGCGGCGACACAGCGAATGCCTTCCAGTCCTTCTTCCCAATCTTCCGCGTAGCCGAGCCGCCGAATTTGTTCGAAGGCCGCATCCAGTTCTTCGCGAGTGGACTTGGTATTGGCCGTGAACGACTTCAGCTTGACGGACGAAAACCAACGCTCGCGCGCGGCCTCCGACATGAATGCCAAAATCGCTTTGCCCGGCGCGCAAGAGTAAAGCGGCACCCGCATGCCGACGCGGCCCATCACCTGCACGGGCTCAAGACCCGAAAACTGCTCCAGTACCACGCCCTTGCCGCCGGCTTCCACGACAAGTTGTACGGTTTCCCGAGTTCGATCGCGAAGCCAACGCAGTCCCTCCTCGGCGCACAACACCAAGCTCTTGTCGACAACCCGAGGCCGGCACCCTTCGAGCAAGCGGCTGGTCAACACATATCGCCGGTCGTCCTCGCGGCGGTTCATGTATCCGATGGTGACCAACGTACTAAGAACCCGATAGACAAAATTGGCCGAGCAGCCGGTTTCGTCGATCACTTCCGCTTGCGTTAAGCCATCGGAACGCTGCCCCACCGCCTCGATCACGGCCATCGTCTTGGCGACCGTTGGAGCCGGCAACTGATCAGCTTCCAGGGCAAGTGCTTCTGTAACGGAGATCGCCGTATCCATCGAAGGCCTCGCGAGAACGGAATCTGAATATAGATGAAAATCTAAATCTAGACACACGGACCGCCGCTGTCAATTCATCGCTACCGGCATTTGTTCAATAAACGGTTCGCGAGGAGCTACCTTCCCGTGGCAAGCTCGGGTCCTCTGTCGGCAGGCAGGGACTGGTGCCATGCGACCACCGCCGCGGTAAGACGCGGTACTTCGTCTGGCTGCTGGCCGGCAAGATTTTTGGCTTCGCCTCGATCGGATTGCAGATCGTAGAGTTCCGGGCGGCTGCCGTCGTATTCGCACAGCAGCTTCCACTTGCCGTCGCGCACGGCCAAGTCGGGAAGATCCGCCACGCCATAGTATGCATCGCGATCCGGGGGGCGGCGAAAGAAAAGAGGACTTGTGCGCGAAGCGGTCGATTTTCCCAGCAATACATTTGGGAGTGCTTCGCCGTCGAATTTTACTTTTTGGGCTGGCGTTGCGTTAGCGATCGTCAGCAATGTGGGCACCAAGTCGATGCCTGAGAACCAGGAGGTTCGATTCACTTCGCCCGACCGCTTCAGCAGCCCGGGTCCCCAGGCGATCAACGACGAGCGGACGCCCCCTTCGTACAGCATCGTCTTGTGCCCGCGAAACGGACCGGCCGATCCCGCTCCCTTTTCTGGTCCGTTGTCCGAACAAACCAGGATCAGCGTGTTGTCGCGCAGGGTATCGCTTCCGCGAATGTAGCGGAAAAGTTCGCCGAGTTGCTCGTCCATCGTGTCGAGCACTCCGTGATACAGCGTTCGTTTGGACCCGTCGCCACGACGTGCTTGGGGTGGATAGAACGGCGAGTGAACGTCGTCCGGCCAGACATTGACGTAGAACGGTTTGCCGTCGTGAGCGGCCTGCTTGATGAAATCGAGTGCGGCGGTTGTAAACGACTCGGTGATTAATGCTCGGTCGTGCCAAGTAATTGGGCCATGGCCGAGTTTGTCCGAGCCCAAAGCGTGCTTTCTCAGCGGCTTGCCGTCAAAGGCGTTGCACAGTGGCAATACGCGCGGGCCAAGTCCTTCGAAGTTCGTAAGCGAGGCGTCGAAACCGTATTCCGTGATCAACGGCGCGTCGCCGACGTCACGCTGGCCGCCCATGTGCCACTTACCAAAATGCCCGCTGGCATATCCCGACTCGTTGAGCATGCGGGCCAGCATCGGCGCGGCTGGATCCAGCCAGTTGGCGATTCCGCGTTTCTTGTTGTTTTGGCGGTTGGCGAGGTACGAACCGATCTTCCAGCGCTGCGGATACTGGCCGGTTGAAATGGCGACGCGGGACGGCGAGCAGATCGGCGAGTTGACATAGAACTGTTCGAAACGCAGTCCCTCGGCGGCCAGTCGGTCGATGTTTTGAGTTTCGACGTTCCCGTTTCCAAAACAGGAGAAGTCTCCCCAGCCCATGTCGTCGATGAAGACTAAAATGATGTTGGGACGATCGGCTCGTTCTTCGGCGGAAACTGTTTTTGAAAAGTGGCCCCAGTAAAAGAGCGCCAGTGTAAAGAGGAGGAGCGATTGTTGTTTCATTACGATGGACCTTCTTGCGAGGCAGGCAAAGAACCCCCTCTAACTCCCCCCTTGGTAAGGGGGAGAACCAGATTCCTCTCCTCTCCGAGGCGAGGTTGGTTGGAGGTCGCCGCTACAGTTCGCGGGCTTTGACGTTTTTCCAATGGCACTTAGCGCCATTGGGCCAGCCTTTGCCGCCGTGAACTTGAACGGCGATGCTGCCTTCGCTGCCCAAGATGCCGTGGATCTTTTCCTTGTCGTAGCGATCGGCGGTTGAGGCGTCGCCATCGAACTCGCACACCTTGAGGCCGTTAATCCAGGTGGTGATGCGAGGGTACTTGCCTTCAATGCGCACCTTGGCGGTATTCCAATCGTTCACTTTCCAAGCCTCGACCCACTCGGCGGGCGTGCAGGAATAGACAAGGCCCGCGTCTTTGGCTGTCTTGTGCTTGGCGGTCGTGATGCCGACCAGCTTCTTGTCGCCGTCGTACTTGCCGTTGATGTCGAAGGTGCGGGTGTTGAAACCCGTGGTGCCTTCGCCATAGATGTGACCGACGTTGCCGTTGTCGTGGTAGTCGACCATCATCTGAAAACATTGGCCTCGATCGGTACTGCGAAGGAAGAAGCCCGAGCAAACACCCCAGTCGGGTTTCATGTCGATCATCACTTCGCAATCGCCGAACTTGCGGTCGGTCAGCAGGATGCCGCCGTTGCCCGAACCGGGCGGGTCTTGCTCGCCAGTAATCGTTCCATCTTCCGCCCGCCAGATTCCGCCAGTGCCATGGCCGATTTTTTTGGGGTTCTTGTGCCAACCTTCTAGCGACTTGCCGTCAAACAAAGTCGTCCATTGGCCCTTCTTGCTCTCGGCTCCCGACACGAGCCGCAGGAAACTGGAACTAACGGCCAGCCCGGAGGCGATGGAAGCACTGGTGGACAGGAATTTACGGCGAGATGCGTGGGTCGACATGCGGTGATCTCCTGGCGGGCCAACAGGGTAAGAGTATGGGTGATCTATCTTAAAAGCAGGCCGGCGGCGCGGCAACGACTAAACGAGTCGGTTTGCTGCACGGAAATAGTGCGTGGCGGCAGCCCGAAAGCGGTTCAAAATTGGCCTCTAATCGATTACATTGGAATTGGTTAACCCGCCTGTTGACCCGCCGGCAACCCACTTGAAATGGCTTGCCGGGAACCCACCATCTAGTGAGGCGGTGCCTCAGACCTGACGAGCTATCGCTCGAACCTAGTGCCCCGCTCCCGTTGGTCACTAGGACTTGGCTCAAGTACAACGACTGTCACCCAACCAAATCGCCCCCATCACGGGGATTCTCTAAGAGTCACCGATTGAGGAGACATGCATGAAGGCCGCTCTCTTCCCGTTCGCCCTATTCGTTTCGATTGCCCTGTGTTGTCCGCCGCTGCCAGCTGCTGAAGCGGACGAAGCAGCAGGCAAGGTCAGTTACTACGAACAGATTCGGCCCATCTTTCAAGCTCACTGCCAAGGCTGCCACCAACCGGCCAAGGCGAACGGGGAATATGTGATGACCTCGTTCGATCTGCTGACAAAGGGCGGCGAGACGGGCGACACGGCGATCGTTCCCGGCAAGCCGGCCGAAAGCCATCTGATGGAGTTGATTACTCCGGTTGACGGCGAAGCGGAAATGCCCAAAGGCAAAAAGCCGCTGGCCGATTCCGAGATTGCACTAGTGCGAAGCTGGATCGAGGCCGGTGCCCTCGACGATACGCCGGAGAACGCCAAAGATAAATTCAGCATGGACAATCCGCCGGTCTATTCGCGGCCGCCGGTGATTACGTCGATGGACTTTTCGCCGGACGGCAAGCTGTTGGCGATCGCCGGTTTTCATGAAGTGTTGTTGGCCAGCGCCGATGGAAAACTGTTGGCCCGTCTGGTCGGTGTTTCCGAACGGATTGAAACGGTCAGCTTTTCGCCCGATGGAAAATTGCTGTGCGTGACGGGCGGACTGCCTTACCGGATGGGCGAAGTGCAAGTGTGGGATGTCGAAAAGCGGGCGTTGAAGCTGTCGGTGCCGATCACCTACGACACGGTTTACGGCGGCAGTTGGTCGCCGGATGGAAAGCTGATCGCGATCGGCTGCGCCGACAACACGGTTCGCGCCATTAGCGCCGAGACTGGCGAGCAAGTCTTGTTTCAGGGCGTGCATAGCGATTGGGTGCGCGACACGGTGTTTACCAACGACGGTTCGCACTTGGTCTCCGTCGGTCTCGACATGACCTGCAAGCTGACGGAAGTCAAGACCGAGCGGTTCGTGGATAACGTAACCTCGATCACTCCGGGCGTGCTCAAAGGCGGAGTGAACACCGTAACCCGCCATCCGGTTCGCGACGAGATCGTGGTCGGAGGTTCCGATGGCGAAGTCAAAGTCTATCGAGTCTTTCGCTTGACGGTGCGCCGCATCGGCGACGATGCGAATCTGATTCGTCGCATGCCGGCGATGAAGGGACGTGTCTTCGATGTTGACGTGAGCAACGACGGAAAACGGATTGCCGCCGTAAGTAGCCTCAACGGCGTCGGCCAGTTTCACATTTACTCCTACGAATTCGACACGGCACTGCCTGACGACATCAAGAAGATCAACGAAAAGGTGGGACGTACTCCGGCCGAGAGAAAAAGACTCAACGAGTATCTGGCGACCGACGTGAAGCTCATCGCGCAGGCTGAATTCGCCAGTTCAGGACTCTATGCGGTCGCCTTTCAGCCGGACGGAAAGCTCGTGGCGGTTTCAGGCGGCGATGGCGTGGTGCGATTGATCGATGCCACGACCGGCAGCGTGACGCGCGAGTTCTCCCCCGCGCCGATTAGCGACGACAGCGAGTCGCTAGTTGCCGCCAACAAAGACGTCGAACCGCTGGCCTACGGCGATACGACCGTGGAAACCGAATCGTTGCCTGCCGGCGCGGTCATCAAGACGTTGACTGTCGTCCCCAAGTCGATCGATCTACAAGGCGAGTTCTCCTATGCCCAATTGTTGGTCACGGCTCACACCGACAGCGGCGATGTTCTGGATGTTACCCGCATGCTGACGGCGGAAGCTTCGGCCCCGATTGTCAGCGTTTCGCCGCGAGGAATTGTGACACCGCTGGCCGACGGCAACGGAAAACTCACCCTGAAACTGGCCGGCCGCGCGGTCGAGATCCCAGTGGTTGTCTCGGATGTTTCCGCGCAGTTTGAATCGACTTTCGTTAGCCATGTTAACCCGGTGTTATCGCGATTGGGCTGTAATGCCGGCACATGCCATGGCGCGGCGAAAGGCAGAAACGGCTTTAAACTGTCGCTGCGCGGATATGACCCCATTTTGGACGTTCGCGCGCTCACCGACGATCTGGCATCGCGGCGAGTCAACGTTGCCTCTCCCGACGATAGCCTCATGTTGATGAAGGCGACCGGTGCGGTTCCGCATGTTGGCAGCCAATTGATTCGCCCCGGCGAATCTTACTATCGCCTGATTCGCAGTTGGATTAGCGGTGGCGGGCAACTTGACACGGCGACTCCCAAGGTCTTGGGGATCGAAGTATTCCCGCAGAATCCGGTGATTCAACGGATCGGCGCCCAGCAGCAGATTCGTGTCGTGGCTACCTACGCCGATGGCAAACGCCGCGACGTGACCCGCGAAGCCTTCGTCGAAAGCGGAAATTCCGAAGTGGCCGAGGCGAGCCGGACGGCATTGATGAAAGCCGTTCGTCGCGGGGAAGCTCCCGTACTTGCTCGCTATGAAGGCGCTTACGCCGCCACCACGCTAACGGTGATGGGCGACCGGGGTGGTTTTGTCTGGCAAGATCCACCGACTTTTGGCAGGGTCGACGAGTTGGTCGCGGCCAAGTGGCAACGCATGAAGATTCAGCCCTCGGGGCTGTGCAGCGATGCCGAGTTCCTGCGACGTAGCTATCTTGATCTGACGGGGCTTCCTCCGACCGCCGACGAAGTGCGGAAGTTCCTGGCCGACAAGCGAGATTCACGCGTCAAACGCGACGAAGTGATCGACCGCCTGATCGGCAGCGAAGATTATGTCGATTACTGGACCAACAAGTGGGCCGATTTGCTGCAGGTCAACGGCAAGTTTCTAGGTCGCGAAGGCGCCACGGCTTTTCGCGACTGGATTCGCAAAGAGGTCGCCGACAACACGCCCTATGACGAGTTTGCTCGCAAGATTCTGACCGCCGACGGATCCAACAAAGACAATCCGGCCGCGTCTTACTATAAGATTCTCCGCCAGCCGGATTTGATGATGGAGAACACAACGCATCTGTTCTTGGCCGTGCGCTTCAATTGCAACAAGTGCCACGACCATCCTTTCGAGCGGTGGACGCAAGACCAGTACTATCAAACCGCGGCCTACTTTGCCCGTGTCGGCCTGAAAGCCGACGGGGCCAACAGCAAAGGCCGCAAGATTGGCGGTACCGCGGTCGAAGGCGCGAAGCCCTTCTATGAAATCGTCTACGAGAAAAACGAAGGGGAAATGCTCCACGAGCGGACCAAATCGGAAACCGCGCCGCAGTTTCCGTTTGAGTGTTCGTTCGAGTCGGCGGAGAACGCGAACCGCCGTCAGCAATTGGCCCACTGGATTACGTCGCCTGACAACCAGTATTTCGCCAAGAGTTACGTGAACCGGCTGTGGGGATATATGTTGGGCGTGGGCATCGTGGAGCCGATCGACGACATTCGCGCCGGCAATCCGCCCACGAATCCGGAACTGCTGGATTTCCTCACGAAAGAATTCATCGACAGTGGGTTCAATGTGCGGCACGTGATTTCGCTGATTTGCAAGTCGCGCAGTTATCAACTGTCGATCGAGACCAACCGGTGGAATGCGGACGATTCGCTGAACTATTCGCATGCCACGGCACGTCGGCTACCGGCGGAAGTGCTGTTCGATGCGATTCATCGCGTCACCGGTTCGCAAACGAAGATTCCCGGCGTAGCGCCCGGCACGCGTGCCGCCGCGTTGCCCGATTCGGGTATCAAGCTGGCCGATGGATTCCTCAACAATCTAGGCCGTCCGCCGCGTGAGAGTGCTTGTGAATGCGAGCGTAGCAGCGGGCTGCAATTGGGGCCGGTCATGGCGCTCGTCGCCGGTCCAACCGTCGGCAAGGCGATCGAAGATCCTACTAATGCCTTGGCGAAGTTGACGAAAGAGCAGGCCGATGATCGTCAGATGATCAACGAGTTGTTTTTGCGAATACTCAATCGTCCCGCCACCGCCGACGAAATCGATGCCACGGTCGCGTCCATGAACACCATCGACGCCGACCACACTCGGCTGATCAAGACGCTTGAAGAACGAGAAAGCTGGTGGACGGGCGAAAAGCCCAAGCTCGAAGCCGGCCGCCTGCAAGCGATCGCCAAAGCTCAAGCGGGTTTGGCGGCCTACGAAAAGCAAATCCAACCACGACGTTCCGAGGAGGAAAAGAAACGTCTGGAAAATCTTGCCAAAGTCGAGGCCGACTTCAAGGCTTATGAAACAAAGCTGCCTGCACAAGCCATTGCGTATCTCGAAAAGCAAAACCGCAACGTCGAATGGCAACTGCTCGAACCGCGATCGCTGTCGGCCAATAACAAAATGAAACTCGAGCGGCTCGACGATCGGTCCATTCGGGCGACCGGCGAGGCCGACCGGGCCACGTATATTGTCACGGTCCATACTTCGCTGAAGAACATTACCGGATTGCGCGTGGAAGCCTTGCCCACCGCAGGGGTCACCGGAAATGGACCTGGAACTTCCGGCAACTTTGCCGTCACCGAATTTGAGGTCAACGCGGCTCCGCTTTCAAAGCCCCAGCAGTTCGCCAAAGTGGCGTTGCAAAAGGGCCTGGCCGACATGCTGCAAGAGGGATTCAATATCAATCTTGCCATTGACGGAAATCCTGGTAATCAAAACGCCTGGGCCATTTCGCCTTCTTTGGGGGTCGTTCACTGGGCCACGTTTGAAACTAAACAGCCGCTCGGCCACGACGAGGGGACCGTGCTGCAATTCAAGATTCATCACAATCATGTGGCGAAGAAACACTTGTTGGCCCGCTTCCGGATTTCGGCAACGACGGCCAAGGCACCGATTGGGCTTAGCTTGCCCGAATCTCTGCAGGCCATCGCGCACGTCAAGAAGGAGCAGCGATCCGCCGGCCAAAAGGAAACGCTCATGGCCTGGTTCCGCAAATCCGATAAAACTCTGCTGGCCAAGCAAAAGACGCTCAACTTAGCCCGCCAGCCGCTGCCGCAAGATCCGGGCGTGACCAAACGCAAGGAAACGATCGCGATTGTAAGCCAGCCAGTGGCCGACGACGGCAAGCTGGTGCAACTGCGAGAAGACATCAAATACAGCCAAAAACAGCAGGAAAACAAGCGATTGACCGCCGCGCAGGATTTGGCCTGGGCGTTGATCAATAATCCGGCTTTCCTGTTTAATCACTAGGCCGATCTGGTATCCTATGGTGCTATTTCAACGATTCATTTTTGAGGTGGCGATAAGAATGACTCGACACAAGCCATATCGGCAATTCAGCCTGCAAGCGTTGTTCATCCTGATGACGGTGTCTGCGGTCGCCGCATTCGTGGCACCGATGGTCTACCGAATGTTGTTCCCACCACCCCCCTTTATTTATGGCAGCCTGTTTTGAACTAGTTCCATACTTTCAACTAATAGTCCAAAAGAACGTTTGACCCCAAACGGAGAATAAAACATGCTCACTTTCAAAGGCCAGCCAGGAAACGATCTTTGCGACAAGGGTCTGCCGATGACCCGGCGCGATGTCTTGCGAGTCGGCGGTTCGGGCGTGCTTGGGTTGTCGCTTGGCTCGCTGCTGCAACTGCAAGCCAGCGCCAAGGAAACGTCGCATGTGGGCGGCCCCGGTTGGGCAAAAGCGAAAAGCATCATCATGGTCTATCTGCAAGGCGGGCCCAGCCATCTTGACCTCTGGGATCCAAAGGAAAACGTTCCCGACAAGGTAAAGAGCGCGTTCGGCAACATTTCCACGAAGTTGCCCGGCGTGAAGTACACCGAGAACTTGCCGAAGCTGGCGCAAATCAACGACAAGTTCACGATGATCCGCTCGATGAGCTACACGCCGAACGGGCTGTTTAACCATACGGCGGCGATCTATCAAATGATGACCGGTTACACGACCGACAAGGTCAGCCCGTCGGGCCAGTTGGAACCGCCCAGCCCGAAAGACTTTCCGAACTTTGGCTCGAACCTCATTCGGCTGCGTCCGCTGGACGTTCCCATGCTGCCGTTCGTTATGTTGCCGCGGCCGCTGCAGGAAAGCAACGTGGTTGGCAAGGGCGGAACGGCAGGATTCCTGGGGAAGGCGTACGACCCTTACACACTGTTCCCCACTGGCGACGACATGGACATGAAGAAGATGACGCGCATCAAGATCGATGATTTGAAGCTGCGTCCGGAAGTCTTCTCGGTCCGCCTACAGCGGCGAGCCAAGTTGCGTGATGTGCTCAACAAGAAGATGCCCACAATCGAAGAGGCGGTCGAAGATTACAAATTGAACAACTACTACGATCAGGCATTGAACCTAATCGTCTCGGGCCGCGCCCGCGAGGCCTTTGACCTGGGTGCCGAATCTCACGCCACTCGCGAACAGTACGGTCGAAACACGTTTGGCGATTCGTGCCTGTTGGCGCGGCGGTTGGTCGAGCGGGGAACGCGAGTCGTGGAAGTGATTTGGCCGAAGGTCGCCAATTCTGACAATCACTCGTGGGATCACCATACCGGTTTGACTCAGCGCATGAAAAACCAATCCGGCCCGATGCTCGACGGCGGCCTGTCCGGGCTCATTTCGGACTTGGACGAGCGCGGGTTGCTCGACGAAACTCTGGTCGTGGCGGTTGGCGAATTCGGCCGCAGCCCGCAAAAGGGCGTCAGCACTTCGGGCAATGGCAACAGTGCCGACGGTCGCGACCACTGGCCTTATTGCTACACGTCGGTCGTCGCCGGTGCCGGTGTAAAACGGGGCGAAGTGTACGGCAAGTCGGACAAAACTGCTTCCGCTCCGCTAGAAAATCCCGTGCATCCCGGCCAATTGCTGGCGGGCATCTACCATTCGTTCGGCATCGACCCGGAAACGATTGTTTACAACCATCTGAACCAGCCGCGCGAGCTGGTGAAGGCGCAAGCAATCAGTTCCTTGTTCGTCTAGAACTCGCAAGGTGTTGCTGGCCCGATTGTGGTGCGGCCGTCTCGGCTGCACGGGCAGGCGGGACGCCCGCACCACAAGTTTTTACCTCGCACACTTTCAAACGGCGCTACGCTCCGTGATTGCACTACGTCTAAAACCTGCCAAGGTGCGAGTGTCGTGGCTGGTCGCCGCCTGTTGGGCGGTAGCTGCTTTTGTTGCAGCACCCATGGCGGTTGCCGAGACGCCGCCACTAATGGGCGTTCAGCAAATCATCGCTCATCGAGGTTCCAGTTCGGATCGGCCGGAATGCACGCTGGCCAGTGTCGAGCAAGCAATTGTCGCGGGGGCGACCGCGGTCGAAGTCGACGTGCGATTGACCAAGGACGGTCACCTGGTGATTCTGCACGACACCACGCTCGACCGAACCACCAACGGCAGCGGTCCGCTCAAGGAAAAGACGCTGGCCGAAGTACGGCGGCTCGATGCCGGCAGTTGGTTCGATCCGAAATACAAAGACCAGCGCGTGCCGACGCTGCAAGAATCGCTCGTAGCTTGCCGGCGGCGAATCGACATTCTGCTGGATTTGAAAGAACAGGGCGAGCCGTTTGCCAAACAAGTGGCGGCCTTGGTGAAAGCTCACGGCGACCCGCGTCGCACGGTCGTCGGTGTTCGCAGCGTCCAGCAGGCCCGCCTGTTTCGCAAGCTGCTACCCAAGGCTCGGCAACTGGGCCTGATCCCAACTCCCAACGACATTGAAGCCTTCGCCAGCGCCGGTGTGAAGACGATTCGGCTGTGGCCGCGTTGGCTGACCGACAAAAGTCTCGTCGGCCGTGTACGCAAGGCCGGCGCCGGGTTGCACCTCAATGGAACCACCGGCCACGCGGAAGAAGTGACCGCCTTGTTGATGCAGCGGCCCAGTTCCATGTCGAGCGACAATCCGGCCCGCTTGGTGGCCACGCTGGCGAAGTTGCAATCCGAGCGCGACGGAAAGTCCGACGTCGTTCACGTGATATGGACCGGCGAGACGCCGAACAAACTGGCTTGCGATACGACGCTAAGAAAAATGCCCGATGGTTCGTGGGTGATGATCATGCTGGGCGGCGGAGATCGCGAACCGCTGCCCGCCAATCGCATCTACCTCACCCGCAGCCAAGACCAAGGCAAGACGTGGTCAAAAATGAAGCCCCTCGATTTCGGCGTCAAAGCAAAGGACGCCAATCGCGCGCTCGTACCGACTGAACTGATGGTCCACAAAGCTCGCTGCACGATTTTCTTCGCCACGCACGACGGCCGCTTCGGCGACTGGAAGACGTGGATGAGCCACAGCGACGATTCGTGCCGCACCTGGGGACCGCTGATCGCCGCCCCTGGAAAACTCGCCGACCGGACGTTCATCCGCAACACCGTGGTCTCTCTTGACGGCCGATTGATGCTGCCTTTTCAGCATTACGTCGACGCCCCCGGCCCGCGCAATCCTCGCAACGGAGTGATGATCAGCCAAGACGGCGGCCAGACCTGGTCGGTTCATGGCTCGATTCGACTGACCGACAACGACAACTATCGCGGCTGGGCCGAACCCAACATCGTGGAACTAGCTGGCGGCACCGTCGCGATGATCATCCGAGCGGACCGCCTGGGCGGAGTCCTGTACCGCGCCGATTCGACTGACGGCGGCAAGACCTGGTCGAAGGCGTACAAGACCGACATTCCCAATCCCGGTTCGAAAGCAACACTCTACGGCCTGGGCGGCGACACGGTCGCCATCCTGCACAATCCAAATCCCAAGCAGCGCAATCCGCTGTCGGTGTGGGTTAGTTTCGATGGCATGCAAACATGGCCCTATCGCCGCGACCTTGTTACTTGGCAGGGACGCTTGAACTATCCCGACGGGTTCATCAGCGACGACGGCGGTTTTCTGCACTTCGCGTTCGACGACAACCGCCACCGCGCGGTGATGGTCTCGTCCAAGCTGCCCCCGTAGTGAAGAGCATCGAAGCGGACGGAGAATAGGTTCATCCAGTACGACGAGCCAGTCGAGATAGGCAAATCAAAAGTCTCGACGCGCGATGAGTTGCCTTATCTATTTACCGATTTTCTTCCCAGATTATCTTGCAATCAGGTAGGGCAAAACGCAGTCGGTCCGCGCCGCTCTCGGTGATCAAGGTGCCTTGGATACGCAAAAATGAAAGTGATTCCATCCTCGTGAGTTGTTCAACTGACCTGTCCGTGACCCTGGTGTCGGACACGTCCAATGACTTAAGACTTTTGAACGATGCCAATGCGGAAATGCCCTCGTCCGTTACCTGGGTGCATTTAATATCAAGCTCCTCAAGACCCGACAACCCACTCAATCTCTTAAGATCCCCATCCGACAAGCTGCCCTCTATATCGAGCCATTTGAGGTCTTTCATTGCTCCGATGTAACCGATCGGTCCAGACCCGGGCAACGCCATGATTCTCAAGGTCTCGACGTTCTCCAATCCCAACAATAGCTCATAGTCCCCCGTGGAACCCGCAAAGTTAAGGGGAAGGAACACGGTCGTTTTTTTATGTAGAAAGGACGGTCCATCGCTGGATTCATGTACCGAGGCTCCGAGACGTTCCAGGCGCGCGGCGAATTCCAAATGACGTGCCGTGGGTGCCGTGTAGCCTTCAATATGCCGTGTCACCGGATTCACGAGTGAGGGCCGCTGGGTCACAAACGTGTCGCCAAGGTACATCACCTCGATACTTCTCGCCTTTAGCAGTTCGCCTACCGCTTCGTCCGAAACCGGATTATGG
Organism: Planctomycetota bacterium; assembly: GCA_029259935.1. The sequence continues at coordinate 52,106 of JAJDEH010000288.1, read as the reverse complement.
TCAAGGTCGACATATATCAAGTTTTCCATTCTCGCCAACACCTTAAGGCCGTCGTCGGAGATTCCCGTAGCTCGAAGCTTTAGTATTTCAACACTTTGTAGCTGGCCAACCTGCGACAAGGCGTCTTCCGATAGCAGTACACCGCTTAGATCGAGAATGGACAGGCCGGGTAGTCGCGCGAGATGGACGATGTCCGCTTCCGACCCGCCGATTGGAAAGTCGACCTCTTCGATTGACAAGAAAAGATGTTCACCAAAAATGCTCGCGAGCCATTCCGGCGGTTGCGAGCTGGATTTATACTTGACCGTTACGCCCGATTGAACAAGCTGGAATACCGCTTGCTCTTGAAGAACGGCACGGCGCTGACAAACAGCGAACCAAGCTGCGGCGAGAAAAACCGCGGTTCCAATTTGGAGCCAAAGAAAAACTCGGCGCCGAGGAAGACGACCATTTTTCATCGTATTGCGGCCTACCGTGCGGAAGTCATTGGGCCTCTTTCATCAAGACTTGAATTTGTTTGGTCAGCCCTTGAGCCTTTCGCTCGGCGTCGGCAAGTGGCAAGCCCGCTCTGACACCGGGCCGTTTGTGGCCCGCCGCGGACACATGGGCATTCCGCGTGACCGCCATCCGCTGGCGAACCAGCTTCAATATGTCACCGGGAATCTTTCGTCCGGCGAGCATCTCTTGGGGAGTCGGCGCGGCCGCCGCTTGGTCGTCGCCAAACCAACGGACGAGTTGGCTGGCTATGAACCTGTGGCCCGCTGAATTTGGATGTACCGCGTCAGGTTGGAACGTGAATTCCGGCTCACTGTTCCTTTTTTTCTCCACCTCGGCCGCCATCGGTTTGTGCAAATCGATGACTAGCCAACCTTCCGCGCGCCGCGCCAGCAGCCATTCGGAATAGCGGTCGAGTACGCCGTTGTAGGAGAACGATTTTTTCGCCCGCTTGTCGTCGTAGAACGGCGGCGTAATTAAAACCAACTTCGCTCCGGCGGCTTCGACCTTTTCTTTCAATTGTCGGATGCCTGTTTGGTAACGCTTGAATCGCGATTCGTCGAACGGCTGATAGATGCCGCAGTTGATTCCGTAACAGGCGAAGACCAAGTCCGGCTTGGCCACCCGCAGCACACGATCCAACCGCTCGGCGAGATCAGGGCGTGGGAATCTCCCGCCGGCGTGTCCATCTTCGCTGAGGCCCGATACGGTTTCGCTCGGCAATCCCATGTCGATCACCGTGGGCAGCGGGTCTAGGTTTTGGGTCAGTAGCCAGGCTTCGAAGAGAGCGACGTACTCTCCCGCGAAGGTGATGCTGTCTCCAAGGAAGACGATGCGTGGAGCATCGCGCAAAAGTTCTTGCCGGCTTGAAGGCGACGGGCCCGCGTGCCGAGCGATGAATTGGACGACGCGATCCGGCTGGGGATGCGTGAAGTGATGGCCATTGGATTTCGCGGTACCCTCGGCCACGGAAATCACATCCATCTTGTGTCCGTGCCGTTCAAGTTGCGTCTTCAGCAAATACGTGTTCTCGCGGGGCGGGACAACTTGGTCGCTTTCGGAAACAATGTGCAGTATTGGTATCTTGGCGGTGGCGATGACTTGGGCATGGTCCAGTGGATTGCGCTGGTGCTTAAGCGCCTCGCTTTCGCTCAGCCCATACGCTTTCAAGCATTGTTGCCAAGCAGACGCCGCGCCCAAACCGGCACCTTTCCCGCCGGGCCAACTCTTGATGTCGCAGACCGGAGTGTCGCAGTAGATGCAAGCAACCTTGTCGGAATTCTTCGCCGCCCAGTTGTAAACGAACAATCCTCCGCGGCTGACGCCTTCCAATGCGGGTTTTTTAGCGAGGCCGCGTTGCTCGGTTAGGTACTGATAAAACTTGTCGCCGACGGCCACCGCCTGATCGCTGCCGAACAGTCCGCCCACGTCGACGTAGCCAATATGAAATCCTTTGCCCAACAGGGTAATGTCCATTTCGGCGTGATAGCCAGGAAACCGGGCTCGCCAGATCCACGGATTGCCCGCCGCCGGTTGCTTCGGAGCGACCAAATACGCCGATCGCTCGGCGACCTTGAAGTGGAACTGATCATAGCCGTGCCACTTCGTCTGCCGCTCGAACCAAGAGCCGTCTTCGGTTGCGGCGACGGGGGCGTTTAGTAAAAGCACGAGCAGCATCCAAATCGCTGGTGCGGACGAACGAACGGGCCTAGAAAGTTTGGCTAGATTCATTGATCGTTGGGGTCACTTGTTTAAGTGCATGAATGGGCATAACTTGCGGCGCGGGCGGCGCTTCCGCCGAATGGAGACGGCCGATTCCTAGTTATAGAATGCGATCCGCTTCCAGTCACCCGCACGCATCGACGGCCCCACCTTCAACGTCGTTCCAGGGTGTTGCGGGCGACTCCAGTATAACAGCCGCGTCCTGATCTTCTTCCTTACAATTCCGGCAGTGTTTTGTCCGCCGATCCACGTGAAAACGGTCAGCGAATTGCGACGAACCAATCGTAGTTTTGCTACAATTCCCTAGGTAAACCCAGCATTGATTTTTCGGAGCGCGAAAATGACAACTTGTTGCCTGATGGTTCTGTCCGCCTTGACCTGTGCCGAACTCACCGACGAGGAAAAACGACAGGACGTCGACACTTTGGTCCTCTATGGAATCGAACTGCTCGAGGCCGGTTCGTATCGGGAATTCGTCCTCGACATAGCTCATCCCGACGATTTGAAAAAAATTCGAGAGACGCGCAGCCTGGACGACCTAGTCGCCAAGTTCGCCGAAGGCAACTCGAAAACGACTTTGGCCGCGTTCAAGAAGATCAAAACACAAAAGCCAACTATTAACGCCGACAAAACGAAAGCGACTTTCCGTATCAGCGGGAAGGACTTCCCACAACCGGAAATCGTTTTCGAAAAGGGCGACAAGTATTGGTATCTTCGCAACTAAACGAAATTCAACTTGGCGAGTGTCATACTACACGCAGACGTTCGCGCTCGAGCCGTTCGGCGATAAATCCAACGGCCCGTTCGGCCATGAGGTTGTAGTAACCAAAGCCGTGTCCGCCGCCCTTGGTTTCCATGTCGCATTCGTGGGGGATACCCAGCGAATAGAGTTTCATTCGTAGACGGTCGGCGCTTTCCCACCAGCGGTAGTCTTCCGGACAGCAACAAAAGAACTGGTGACGCGGCCAATTCAACGGATGAATGTGCAGTGTTGCGGTGTCTTGCCGGATCGACTCCGGGTCCGGATACATCTGCATCAGAATTTCGTCGCCCTCGTCCAGGCGATGTTGATAGTCGATCGCCGGAGAAATGGCGGCCACCACAGGAAAGGTGTTCGGGTATTTGAAAGAAAACCGCAAAGCTCCTTGGCCGCCCATGCTCGTCCCCAGCAGGCCCACCGCCGGTGGCCCCGCCGACCACTCCCGCTCGACGAATGGCAAAACCTCGTCCAATACATAGCGCTCGGCCGTGATGCGCGGATCAAACTCCGGACAAATCTTGTCGCTCCACCAACTTCTTTGCGTGATCGGCGCGATGACCCGCAGGCCATGGCGGTCGAACTGTTCGACGAACTTGGCCTTGTCCATGAGGCGGTTCACGTGCACGCCGTGCAAATACATGACGGTCCAGCCATGTTCGTTCAGTTGAGGCGGCTCGTAGACGTCACACGGGTGTCCCGCGATGACGACCTCGCTCCATTTTCCATTTTCGTGCGACATTGGATATGGGGAAGTGGATTACCGATGAATCGACCAGATGCATGCCCAGTCTAGCGATTTGCCGCCAGGTTCGGTAGCCGCGCCCTACACGGTCGCGCGTTGAGTCCGTAAAATAACGCCACCCTTCTCTTTGGCGGAAACAGCCCATTGAAAACAGTACTAACCGAACAACAACTGCGTGACGGCGTGCGGCGGATGGCGGACGAGATTGCGGCCTCCTATGGCGACCGCCCGCTGACGATCGTCGCCGTGCTGACCGGCAGCGTCGTGCTGCTGGCGGACTTGATTCGCCTGCTGGCCATGCCGCTGCGCGTGGGTGTGATTCAGGCCAGCAGCTATCGGCAAGGCACCGAGCGTGGAACGTTGACGATTAACTCGGAACTGCTGCTCGATATCGAAGACCGCGAAGTTCTACTGGTGGACGATATTTTTGATACGGGGCATACGCTACGGGAAGTGATCAGTTTGATGGGCGACATGAATCCCCGCTCGATTCGCTCGGCGGTGCTACTGCGGAAGGAGGGCCGTCAAGAAGTCGATTTGAAGCCGGATTATGTGGCCTTTGAAATTCCGGACGAGTTCGTGGTTGGCTATGGCCTGGACTATCAAGACGCGTTTCGAAACCTTCCTTATCTAGCCGCCATGGAACCGCAAGACCTCGCGGAATCTTCGGCATGAACCCGTTACGAGTGGCGCTGGTAACGCGAACCTTTTGGCCGATTGCGGGCGTAACGGAAATGATGTTGGCTGACTTGGCTTCGGAAATGTCCCGCCTGGGCGCGCGGGTGACCATTATCACGGCCCAATGGGAAAAGCATTGGCCCAAGTCGCTGGTGTTTCGCGATGCGCGCATCGTGCGCGTTCCCTATTCGTCAAGCGGCTGGGGAACGCTGCGCTATATGGGCGGCGTCGGAAAGTGGCTGCGAGCGCATCAGGATGAAATTGACGTGGCCCTTGTTTCGGAGCTCAAGCACGAAGCCTATTCCGTGGTCGGGGCGCTGGGTAGGTCGCAAGTGCCCGTGGTGCTGCGACCCGCGGCGGGCGGCGTCGCCGGCGATTGCAATTGGCAGCAAACCGCTCGATTTGGCCGGCGCATTCAACGTCGCTGCCAAGACGCGGACGCGCTGCTTGCGCCTTCCGCCACGATCGCCGAAGAGCTGGGATCGTCCGGCTACGCGAGCGACCGCACGCATTCATCCCATCCAGGTCATGCGGCTCTCGAGCCCCGCACGGCCCTCCGGCGAAAAGAGGCCCGATACAGTTTGGCGAAGCTGCACGATCTGTTCGCACTTGCGGAAAATGCACCGCTGGCGGTCTATGCCGGTACGTTTCACGAAGCGATGGGATTGCATGAGTTGGTGGATGCCTATGCGGCCGTCGTTCGGCGGTGGCCTCACGCCCGCCTGTGGCTGTTGGGCGAGGGCATTCATGGTCAAGATATTTGGCGAAAGATCCGTCGCATGGAACTGGCCAACCACGTCATCATGCCGGGAATGTTCGACGATTTGGGAGAAGTGCTGTACGCCGCCGATGTGTTTGTCCAACCGGCCCGTGACGAAGGGCAATCCACGGCCCTGCTGGCGGCCGCGACTGCCGGGCTGCCAATTGTGGCGACGGAAACGGCCGATAGCCGCGAACTGATTGACGAGCAACTTGCATCCTTCGTACCGCCGGGCGATTCTAAAGCGCTGGGCGACGCGATTGCCGGTATCTTTGCCAATCAGGAACTGGCTGATCGGCGGGCTGCTCATACTCAGCAATTCGTCCGCCAAAAATTTCCCCTCGAACAAACCACTCAACAACTGATGCAACTGTTCGAGAAATTAGTCCAGCAAAAATCGAGCCGAGCTGAGTGAAACGCATCCTTCAAATTATTCCGACCTTGGATCGCAGCGGCGCGGAAAAGCAACTCTCGCTGCTCGCCGCCGGACTGCCGCGCGACGAGTTCGAGGTACATGTGTGCGCTTTGACTCGCGGTGGCCCTTTGCTGCAGAACTTGGAGGACGCGGAGGTTCCGACCTCGATTATTGGAAAGACTTGGAAAATCGATCCGGGCGCATTGTGGCGGCTGAAGCGGCACATCCGCCACTTGGGGCCCGACCTGGTACACACTTGGATCTTCGCTGCCAACGCTTATGGCCGCTATGCCGCAATACGCACGGGGGTGAAGCACATTGTCGGTGGCGAGCGGTGTGTCGATCCATGGAAAGTGTGGCATGAACTGGCGATCGACCGCTGGCTGGCCCGCCGAACCGATCGCATCTGCACCAACAGCAGTGGCGTGGTTGACTTCTATGTCGAGCGCGGGCTGTCCAAGGAGAAATTCGCGGTGATCCCTAATGGGATTCCTCCCTTCGAACCCGCAGACGAACTTTTACGAGAACAACTGCTTTCCGAACTGGGCCTGCCAGCCGACGCGCGTCTGGTGGGGGCCGTGGGCCGATTATGGCCGCAAAAACGCCTCAAGGATTTAATATGGGCCACCGACCTGCTCAAGTGCATTCGAGATGACGTCCATTTGTTGATTATTGGCGACGGCCCGCAGCGCTGGCGGCTCGAACGCTATCGAGACCAGTGCGAACTTCAGGACCGCGTTCACTTTCTTGGATCGCGAGACGACATTCCGCGACTGCTCCCTCACTTCGATTGCCTGTGGCTGGGCAGCGGATATGAAGGCCAGTCGAATGCCATTATGGAAGCCATGTCGGCGGGCCTGCCCATCGTGGCGACCAACATCGCCGGCAATCGCGACTTGGTCGTCGAGAATCAGACTGGATTTCTTGTACCGGTTGGCGACCGCGCCGAGTTCGCACGCCAAACCAAGTTGCTGCTGGAGGATCAGGAACTAGCCCGCAAAATGGGAGAAGCCGGACGCCAACGAATGCTGCAAGATTTCTCGGTCGAAAAAATGATCAATCGACACGCGGATCTATACCGAGAACTGATCGAAAGTCGTTGATCGCTCCACGATCAAAACGTTTTCGTCTTGTTCATGCGTCATGTTCGCGGAGCGAACAACGACAATCTCGACGGCCAGCCAACGGGAATCTCTCCACGCGCCAGACATTCAGTTCGCGCCGGGCGGCTGACGCGACCGAATTGATGAAGCGAATCAGGCCGTCATGGACCCAGGTGGTTTCGTTATTCACCGGATCGTCCAGGGGCAGCCGGGCCAGTCGTAATTGCTTGGCTCTCCACGGCACGAAGAACCACGTGACAGACCAATTCAGGCAGCCGCTATTCGTACTGTCCTACGTATCGACCCCGTTTATCGTAACCGTCTCCGGTTAACCTGCCCCGTTTTTGTTTACGATCATTGAATGCAATGGCGGAATTCACTTCTTCTTGGAATCCACGGGAGTGCCTCCATCTTTTTTTAGACCGGAGTGACCCATGAGCGAGATGGTCGAATAGGTAATATTGGGAAAAGTCTTCGCAGCGTTAAAATACGTGCTGTAAGTGGGCACTCGCCGCCTGATCTCGGTGCAAAGGTCGCACCAGCTCATTTCGGGATCGCGAACACCGCCGGGCGATATGCGTGCTGCTACAGGCATCCACTCCGCTTATCGCAACCGACTCCGCTTGCCAATAACTGCATCTGTCCGATCCAGTACGCAGTAGCTCGGTTTTTCATTGTCGATTCCTTTCGTCAAGACATTCGCAGTGTTTTGGCCAGCGTCGCGCAGTGCTTGTGGCGAAAGCAGCCAACAACGTGATCGTTGACGAGGCCTGTCGCTTGCATGTGTGCGTACATAATCGTGCTGCCAACAAATCTGAAGCCACGCTTTTTCAAGTCTTTACTAAGCGCATCCGATTCGCGCGACGTGTCAGGAATATCGGCGACTTGTTTGAAACGGTTCTGCAACGGCTTGCCGTCGACGAAGTCCCAGATGTAGTCGCTAAAGCTGCCAAATTCCTTCTGCACTGTAAGAAAAGCCTTTGCATTCGTGATGGTGGACTCGACCTTTAGGCGGTTTCTGACGATCGCTGGATTCCGCAGCAATTTTTCGACGCGATTTTTTGTAAACCTCGCGACGTTCCGCACGTCAAATTCAGCAAATGCGTCTCGATATCCGTCGCGTTTGTTGAGTATGGTTGACCAGCTTAACCCCGCCTGTGCGCCTTCAAGAATTAGAAACTCGAATTGCACCTTATCGTCGTAGACGGGTACGCCCCACTCGTCGTCGTGGTATTCGATATAGTTGGGACTGACTCCGTCAGCCCACTTGCAGCGCGTCACTTTTTTCCCCATGGCCAAACCCTCCTACGTGCCGCGATCGTCCGACAACTTAATTGGTCTCGAGTCGCTCGTAATTGAGTTGCCTCTGATCATGAGAATGCCTGGGTCATGCCGCCGTCGGCCTGAATGTCGGTACCGGTGATGTAACTGCTTTCGTCGGATGCAAGGAAGAGCGCGACGTTGGCCATTTCGTCGGGCGTGCCGAAACGTCCAAGCGGTATGCTGGCGGCGAACTTTTCTCCCATTCCGTCGACTGCTTCTTGCGGCAACCCTGTCTTTCCGTAGATCGGAGTTTCGATCGGACCGGGACTGAGCAGGTTCACGCGGATTCCTTGATGAGCGAGTTCCGCCGCGGCTGTTTGCCCAATCGATCGAACAGCCGCTTTCGATGCCGCGTAAGCGCTTGCCCCTGGAAAGCCGACCTTTTGGACGACCGACGCGTTCAAGATCACCGATGCACCAGGATTCAAAAGTGGCAAGGCTTTTTGCAAGGTGAAATAGAGTCCCTTGACGTTGATGCCAAAAATTTGATCAAAGCTGGCTTCGTCCGTTTCCGCGAGTGGCGCCATCGGCGCTACACCCGCGTTAACGAACAACACATCGATTCGACCGTGCTCTTCCCGGATCTGTTCGATCATCCGATCCGTGTCAGCTAAATCGGCTGCATCGGCAACGATTCCTGAAGCACCCCCGCCAATACTGGCTACGGCTTCGTCGACGGCTTCTTTACGGCGACCCGTAATGATCACCTTGGCTCCTTCGGCGGTAAAACGTTTCGCCGTCGCGAGACCAATGCCGCTGTTTCCGCCTGTGACGACTGCGATTTTGTTGTTGAGCTTTGACATGTCCTCTATTTCCTTTGCTATATTCCGAGATCTACTGAAATAGGAGTTGAGTTCTTTGAATGACTGCTCGTAGTGAAAACCGACTGAACGTTTTGTCGTTGCGCGAGTGATTGCGATAAACGCGGGCGCAGTCACGCCCTTTGTTCGACATCGTATTTTGGATAGTCCGCGTACCCTTTCTCGTCGAACGAGTACCAAGTCGACATGTCAGCCGGTTCGGCTAGCGGCCAGTTGTTCGCAAACCGCCGAACGAGATCGGGATTGCTGATGAAGGGGCGACCAAACGCGATTAGATCGGCATTTTCACTTGCGATTGCGGCTTCGGCCGTCGCTTCCGTATAGCCGACGTTGCCCATCAAAGGCCCATGAAAACGACTTCTGAAGTCACGCAGTGTCATTGGCTCGCCCAGTTGGTGGAATCCAAATCCGGTGCCGTCCATCACATGCAGGTAGGCCAATCCGTAGGTGTCAAGTTGACCGGCAACGTACGTGAATTGTTCGTGGTAATCAGGCGATCCCATATCGTTGAAGCCGCCGTTCGGAGCGATTCGCACGGCAACTCGATTCACCGGGAAGACGCTTGTCACCGCGTCGACCACTTCTCCAAGAAAGCGGTAGCGGTTTTCAATGCTGCCACCGTAGACGTCCGTTCGGTGGTTGGTTTTGGATTGCAAAAACTGGTCAAGCAAATAGCCGTTGGCCGAATTGATTTCGACGCCGTCGAATCCTGCCGCAAGCGCGCGCTCCGCCGCTTGGCGATAGTCTTCGACGATTTTTGGAATCTCGACGGTTTCCAGAACTCGTGGAATCTCATACTGCTTTTTCTCACCGTCGGGCGTGTGAATTCCATCGCCGCTGATCGCGATCGCCGAGGGCGCCACTGGCAGATCACCATCATGGAAATCGCTGTGTGACGCGCGACCCATATGCCAAAGTTGGAGAAAGACACGACCTCCTTGCGCGTGAACTGCCTCGGTCACCAATTTCCAACCCTCGACCATTTTATCCGTGTAAATGCCCGGTGACTGGTTCCAGCCATTTGCCTGCGGCGAGATAGTTGTCGCTTCGGTAATGATCAGTCCTGCCGTCGCACGTTGCGAGTAATACTCGGCCATCAGTGCGTTGGGAACCCGACTCTCACCCGCTCGGGAGCGGGTCATCGGTGCCATCGCTACGCGATTGGGCAGCGGGAGGTCGTGCATACGAAATGACCGAAGCAATTGCTTTGATGTAGGTTGATTATCCATTTGGAATTCCTTTGAAGTCAAAATTTAAGAGATGGACCAATTCTCGCTCGTTAGGTGTTGGTCGATGCCACCGTTAGTTCCGCCGCGCCTCTACCAGAGTTTGTTGGACGACGTTCATGGCGGACTACTTGGGCGGGTACGCCGGCCACCGTGCTGTAGGCCTCGACGCTCTTGAGTACTACACTGCTTGCACCAATGCGCGAACCCTGGCCGATGGCAATGTTTCCGAGCAACTGAGCGTTTGCACCGATATAGACGCCTCGGCCGACTTTCGGATGACGATCGCCACTTTCTTTCCCGGTACCTCCAAGCGTGACTCCGTGCAACATCATCACGTCGTCACCGACGACCGCCGTCTCGCCGATCACGACACCCGTGGCATGGTCGATAAAGACACCCGATCCGATCGTCGCCGCCGGGTGAATGTCGACGCCAAAGACTTCACTGACGCGACTTTGAACGTGGTAGGCCAGCGCTCGACGGCCGCGGCACCACAGCGAGTGAGCGATTCGGTAGGCCTGCATTGCTTGGAAGCCTTTGAAGTTCAACAATGGATGCAACAAGCTCTTGGTAGCTGGGTCCTTCGCCCGAATCGCAAGCAGGTCATTTCTTGCTGACTCCGTGATCGTCACGTCGTTGACAATGACTTCGCCAAGCTCTTCATGGAACTTCGTCGAATCCGATGTTCGTTCGCACAGTTTTTGGCTCAGCACCATCGCAAGTCCGTCACCGAAAGAGCAGCGATGGAGGACGGCTTGCTCGATCAGAGGCCGCAAGAGCGGTTCGCGGTCCGCCTCGACAAGTCCTTCCGCTTGAATCGAGTTCCACAGCGGGTCGGCGAAGTACCGCGTCACATCCCGTCCGTGCATGGCATCCAATCGTTCGTGCGACATTTCCAATGCACACCCATACGAATCGACACAAGTATTACAGGCAATCATCTTTGTCTCCTCTCTGACGGACGCGTTACCGCAACCGAATCTGGACTGCGGACTCACGCCGCATCCGGCAGGTGAATTCCACATTCCTGTTTCAAACCATTGAACCGCGTGTCACGATCGTCGGCATCCGTCGCTGACGGCGGCCGACTGGAGTGCCAATCGCCAACCGTCGAATAGCCCTGCTCGAAGAGAGGGTGTTGTGGCAGGTCGTTTTCCTGCATGAACTGGTACACGTCACGGTTGGTCCAACGGAGGATCGGCAGCACCTTATGACGAGTTCCATCCGATGAAACTCGTGAGAGTGTCTTGCGATAGTCCGTTTGCCGTGCCCGCAAGCCTGAAACCCAGGCTTCCGGCTGCAGCTCCTCCAACGCACGCCCCATCGGTTCGACTTTGCGAATGTCGTCATAACGTTGAAAGTCAGAAACATCGCCGGTCTCCCATAACCGGCCATGCAATGCTTCCATTCGCGCCGGACTGATGGCCGATTGATAGACGTGCAGATTCAGTTTCAGTCGCGACGCCAATTCATCCGCGTAGCGATACGTCTCCGGTGGAAGGTAACCGGTGTCGATCCAAATAACGCGTACTTCCGGCAACACGCGTGTCGCCAACTGGAGTGTGACCGCGGACTGAATACCAAAACTGGTACTTACCGCCAGCGTCTGGCCGAATCGGTCGGCAGCCCACTCCATCAAGGCCGAGGCCGAAAGTGATTCTAGAGCCGCATTCTCTGAACGTTTTGATTCAAGTGTGGTCGACATCGGTTTTCCTCAATCCATCGGCAATTATTGACTGGTCGGTCCATAAATGACGAAATAAAAACAGTTACCTTACAACAACTTCGAAAGTGCTATTTTGACGACGTCTCTTAATGCCGTCTTACTTGCCGAGGCTTTTCCCATCACGACCATTCCATGAAGTGTATTGTTGAGAAACCTCGCCATGGCTCTTGTATCCGTGTCGGCCGAAATCTCACCGGACTCCACCGCGCGATCCACCGCGTCCTTAAACGCTTTTTCCACGCGAGCGAGGGCGGACCGAACAACTTCGGCGACCTCTTCGTCATGCGGTGCCAACTCGACAATCGAGTTTGTCACCAGACAACCACAACAATCGCCGCTGGTCATGAACGACACAACCGCCTCCAACACCTGGCGAATATTATTCACGCCGGAACCTGGAGCCCGCAGAATCTCGATCAGCGGCTGGCTATTTCGACTGCCGTAGTGCTTCATCGCCTCGACGAACAACGAGTGCTTGTCACCAAAAGCGTTGTAAAGGCTTTGTCGGCCAATCCCCATCTCGGTGGTCAAGTCGGTGAGACCCGTCGCTTCGTATCCATTACGCCAGAACAGACCCATCGCCTTTTCGAGAGCCTCTTGCCGGTCAAATTCAGTGGGTCTTCCAATCGTCATATTGCTATTATCGGACATGTGGACCGTTCAGTCAATAACATTTCTGGCTATTTTCCGAGAATCCTGAGAGCGATGTCATATAGACGGAAATGCAGGCGCGGCCGAAATGTTTGCAGTTGTGCAAACATTTCCGCGAGGCGCGAGCGTCGTTAGCCTGGGTTGCGGCGACGAAAATTACTTGGGGCGGCTGGTTTTGCGGGCGGAGCATGATGGGTAAATGCGGGGATTTCGCGAAGTGGGCGTATTTTTGGAAAAGAACCCCCTGTGGTCCCCCTTGGCAAGGGGGACAAAGAACCAGTACGCGGCCTTCTCACGGCACCCAACTGGCGAGCGAACAACAGCTAGATTCGCACTCACCGCCGTTTGAACTGGCAACGAAATGAGTAAAATTGCCGTCCATGATGAAGCCCTTACGTTTACGAAACGCTCAACGAAATATTACCGCGGCTCGTGATGGTGCCGGCGTGCCGCACGTGGATGCCGCCTCTAAGTTGGATGCACTGTATGGGCTCGGCTACGTCCACGCGCTCGACCGGCCCACGCAATTGCTGTTCGCGCGCAGCATCGCCAGCGGCCGGGCGGCCGAGGAAATCTCGGCCAGCGACGAACTGTTGGAGACGGATCGGTTCTTGCGGAAGATGGGGCTCTACCGAAATCTTGAAGCGGAAGTGCAAGGCTTGCCGTCCGAGATTCATGAGCAAATGGCGCACTATGCCCAAGGCGTGAACGACGGCTTGGACGACACCGGCCGCTCGCTCGCCATGTGGGCGACCGGCTTTCAGCATCAGCCTTGGGATCATGGCGCGATCTTGCTGGTCGGCCAACTGTTGGGATTCGGCGGGCTGGCGGTCAGCCAGCTTCAAAATGAACGGCTGTTGATGGAACTGATTCACGCCGGGGCCCACGCCGACGGAATGCGAGAACTGTTCAGCCCGCGTTTGGACAGCGTCGACTTCGACTTACTTAGACAAGTGAAAATCGCCAACAAGCTTTCCGACAAGGCGCTGGAATTGCTCACCGATTTGCCGCGGCTTGCCGGCAGCAACGCCTGGGTCGTCAGTCCAAAACGCAGCGCCACGGGCGCGGCCTTGTTGTGCAGCGATCCGCATTTGGAAGTGAACCGGCTGCCGGCGATCTGGTACGAAGCGGTGCTGCGGTGGGACGATGATTACGTGATGGGGGCCACGTTGCCGGGCTGTCCGTTGTTCGCCGTGGCGCGCACCAAGCGATTGGCCTGGGGCGTCACGTATATGAAAGGCGACACGATCGACTACTTTATCGAAGAGTGCCAGCCTGGCGGAGAGACCGGTTGGCAATATCGTCGCGGCGATCGCTGGCGCGACTTTGAATTGCGCGAGGAACCGATGGGCCGCAAAGGGGCCGCGGCCGAAACGATGAAAGTTTTCGAGAATCCGCAGGGAATCATCGAAGGCGATCTGGATGAAATGGGCCCCGGATACCATTTGGCGATCGCCTGGTCGGGCAGTTATCCGGGGGCGGGACGGGGAATCGGTACTTGGTTGGAAGTGGTGGCCGCCGGCGACGCGGCCGCGGCGATGGACGCGGTTCGGGAATGTCCACAGCCGACTCTGGTCTGGATGTTCGCCGATCGCGACGGGCACATTGGCATGCAGTCGTGCGGCCGGTTCCCAAAGCGTGGCGGAGGCTATGACGGCTTGACGCCGATTCCGGCCTGGGATGAAGCGAACCACTGGCAAGGCTGGCTGCCGTTCGATCTTTCGCCCCGCTTGTACGATCCGCCGGCCGGTTTCATCGCCACGGCCAACGAAGACATCAATCCGGCCAACGGCCCGGCGCTGATCACACAGCCCTTGCCGGACTATCGCAAACGCCGCATTGAAGAGCGATTGCGCGAGATAGAATCTGCGACGATCGCCGATATGCAGGCTTTGCAATACGACGTGGTCAGCGTGCAGGCCCAGCAGTTGCTGGAGATCATGCTGCCGCATTTGCCGGATGGAGAGATCAACCAACGGCTCCAGCAGTGGGATTATCGTTACGACACCACGAGCGACGACGCGACCTTGTTTCAGCGGCTGTATCGCAATGTCATCGTCGAAATTTTTGGGCATGAAGAGGGGATCGGCTGGCGGCGGGCATTGTACCTCTGTTCCCGTTCGGGTTTTTCCATCATGGTGCTCACGGCGGCCGATCGCTTGTTGGCGCGCGACGAATCGCTCTGGTGGCAGCATCGCGACAAGGGGGAACTGATCCGCCGCGCGGCCGAGCGACTGGCGGACAAAACCATGCCGGCCTGGTCGCAGGTGAATTACTTTCACTTTACCGACCGCTTTTTCGGCGGCCATCAGGTTGGGCGTTTGCTGGGCTTTGCTAGTCGCCGCTATGCCATGCCCGGCTGCCACGCCACGCCGTTTCAAGGCCACACGCTGGTCACGGCCAATCGAGAATCGACCTTCGCTCCGTCCTATCATTTCGTCGCTGATCTGGGCACCGACGAAGCATGGACGAACCTGCCCGGCGGGCCTAGTGAAAATCGATTTTCCCGCTACTACAACAGCGATGTATCGCGCTGGCTGGCCGGTGAATACAAGGCTCTTCGGTTCGACTAGCAGCCCGTTGGATATGGAGTTGGGTGGCTGGGGTCGAACGAACGTGAGCCCCCAGATCGCAATTTACTGGGGGTTCGCTACCGCTCAACCCCAGCCACCCTCATTAAGTTCGAGTTTTTCAACAGGCTGCTAGGCGCGCGGTAATTCTTGCACGGCTCTATTCTTTCTCAACGGCGTGTAACAAACCACTTCACGGCGCAACCAATGTGTATAGAAAGGCCGAAGCAGCCAAGCAGTGCTTGGTAACAGTTGCCAGGTTGACGCACGGAAAACAAGGCGGGAGATGACCTCGAAAGAACGAGAAAGCAGCTTCCGCGAACTGTTCGAGCGTAATCAGGGGCGTTGGACGGGGATCGCGCGCGCATACGCGGACAGCGGGGAACGCGAGGATTTGCTGCAGGAAATCATGATGCAAGTTTGGAAGAGCATGGACGGATTCGAAGGCCGCTCAAGCCTCGACACATGGGCTTATCGTATCGCTTTGAATACCGCCCTGGCGTGGGATCGGACCGCTCGTAAACGCGCGAACATCAAGACCAGTCCGACCGACGTCGGGCATCTGCCAGGCGAGTCGGAAAGCGACGCGTTTGAAACGCGGGTCCTCGACGAGTTCCTGGCATCGCTGTCGAAGACCGATCGCGCCGTGATGTTGCTATTCCTGGATGACGTGCCGTATCCCAAGGCGGCCGAGATATCGGGAATGACCGAAGGCACTTTGCGCGTGCGACTGCACCGAATAAGACAGCGCTTCGAAGAAGCCTACTGCGATGGGAAACCGGACCATGACGTTTGACGACCTACGCTCACCGTGGCAAAAAGCCAATGGCGGACTACTGTCACCCCAAAAACGGGAAGAACTGGTGGTGCGCGTCGGCCGGCGGGTCGAACGATTGGGTGCCTCAATCGTTCGCCGGGATGTCATCGAAACGGTCGCCGCGGTTGTCGTCATCATTTTCTTCACCCGGGCGCTATTGAAAATTGAAGAACCTCTCGCCAAGCTCGGCGCGGCGATCGTGGTGATGGGCGCTGGTTACGTCGTTTATAAAATGCATCGAACAAGAATGGACCGGGCTCCTTCGCGTCTGGACGCTTCGGTTCGCGAATTTTGCATGACGGAAATCGAGCGGCTGGATCGGCAGATCCAGTTGTCGCGGTCCGTGGGCTGGTGGTACATCAGTCCCATCTTGATTGGGGTCAATCTTTTGTACTTCGGCATCAATGGCGTCACGGTTGGCTCCGTGGCGTACTGTGTCTTTACGTTGCTGTTAGGATGGTGGATCTACTCGCTGAACCAAAAGGCGGTGGCCAAGTCGCTGCTCCCGGTACGCGACGAATTGTCGGAATTGTTTCGCGAATTAGGAGATACCAAGTGAGGAAGTGCCCCGAAGAAAAACAATTTTACAATTCATGACCCGGCACCATGTTGAAAACGGGTAGGCCGGACCAAGGAGCGCAGCGACGATGTTCCGGCATCCACGATTTCAATGAAAACTGCGGACTGCCGGAGCAGCGCTTCGCTTGTTCCGGCCTACACAATTGCTCTTTGTTCAACTCGAAGGAGATGATCTTATGTCCGATCGACGAATTCTATTTCTCGCTTTGTCAACGTTGTTGACGATCGCGCAACTTGGTGCCTTGTGTCCGATCCTGCACGCGGAAGAATCGCTGCATGAACGCGTCGATCGGCTCGTGCAGCCGTATGTCGACAACGAGGTGATCGTGGGCATGACGATCGGGGTGCTGCACGAGGGCCGGGAAACTACCTTCGGGTACGGACGCATGAGCAAAGCCGACGCCCGCGTGCCCGACGGCGAATCGGTATTCGAGATTGGCTCGGCTTCCAAGGTTTTTACAGGCGTGTTGCTGGCCGATGCCGTGATGCAGGGTCAGGTGAAACTCGATCAACCAGCCGGCGATCTCTTGCCATCGGGTACGAAGATGCCAACCCGCGGCAAACGGGCCATTACGCTGCGAGACCTTTCAACCCACGTGTCCGGCCTGCCACGACTACCGGACAATCTGAAAATATTGCAGCCTGACAATCCGTATGCGGACTACTCCGTCGAGGACCTCTACGCGTTCTTGAAGAGCCACAAACTCAAACGGGCTCCGGGTGAAGCCAGCGAGTACTCGAATCTAGGACAGGGGCTGCTGGGTCACCTGCTGGCGCGCCAACGGAAGGCAACCTACGAAAAGTTGCTGCGCGAGCGAATCGCCATGCCGCTAAACATGACCAGTACCACCATCACGCTCAACGAGTTGCAGCAGGCACGGTTGGCGCCGCCCCATCGAGCTGACGGCCATCCGGACGGCAATTGGGATCTTCCAACGTTGGCAGGCGCCGGCGCGATTCGCAGTACGGCCAACGACATGCTGCGATTCGCGAAAGCAAACTTGAATCCGCCGGCGAATGAGCTTGGCCAGGCCCTTGAGTTGGCTTGGAAAGTGCATCAGAAACCTCTCGCCAAAGGGGAGTTTGCTAAAGGGCTCGGCTGGCACGTGGCACATGATGGTAGCACGCGTTGGCACAACGGGCAGACAGGCGGATACCACTCCATGTTGCTCGTGAATCCAGAAACCCAGACAAGCGTTGTGTTGCTAACCAACACGGCGACGGGCGAGGTGGATCAATTGGCCCAAGACATCTTGCGAATGATCGCGGGCGTAAAGGTCGAACCACGGAAGTTCGAGAAAACGGTCGAAGTGCCACCCAAAGTCATGCGCAAATATGTGGGCAAGTACAAACTCGCCCCGGGTGTCGTATTTACGGTTACCATCAAGGACGACAAGCTAATGGTCGGGCTCACGGGCCAGCCGACCTTCCAAGTCCATGCACGGTCAGAAACCGAATGGTCGTACAAGGTCGTTAAAGCGACGCTGATATTTGAAGTCGATGACGACGGCAAATGCACCTCGCTGGAGTTGTTGCAGAACGGCCGGCGACAAAAGGCCAAACGCCTTGAATAAGGATTAGGGCCGGGATAGCCGCCTGTTGAAAGACCCATTGTGTAGGACGGATCAAGCGAAGCGCCGCTCCGGCAGTCCTTAGTTTTCCCTGAAATCGTGGATGCCGGAACATCGTCGCTTCACTCCTTGGTCCGGCCTACTTTTTTTCAACCTGCTGCTAGTGCTTTGTGACGGCTCAGATTTCGGGTGCCAGTTGGACCTTGTTCTCGTTACCTGCACTGGCAGAGCCAGTGGCACACAACCCTAATTCCTGGCCGTCGCGAAGCACTAGGGTAGTTCGACCGGTTGGCCGTCGTTCATCATCAACAGGCGCAGGAATGTCTGCGGGTCGACGTTGGCGGAAATGAATCGGACGCCGCCGTCGGCGATCGCCGCGTTGAAGCCGCCGGGATGGGCTTTGCCTAGGCCCGTCAGCGGCTGGTCGGGATCGTGTTTGAAGTCGTCCGGCTTGGTCCAAATGACTTCGCTGTCCGGATTGACTTCCAAGACCAGGATCGTATTGGATGTACCGTCGGTGATCTTGCTTATCGGAGTGCCTTCCTTGGACTCGAAGATCGTGCCTTTGCCGGTCGGCACGACGAAACTGGCGTGGCCCGGCTTCGAGGGGCTGGAGGGATTGCGATAGACCTGCGGCACTCGCTCGGCCAGCTTCTTGTTGTGCTCACTATCCCACGGCTCATCCAGGCGGAACTGGTCGTACAGCGCCTGCTGATCAAGATAGGGCAGCAGATGCACTCGCCAGCTCAGCAGTGGTTTGCCGTCCGCGTCAAAGTTGGCGCGGGCGGGAAACTTTCTAAACACGTCGTGACGATTGTGCATCGCCACGGCGATTTGCCGAAGGTTGTTGGTTGCCTGCGACCGTCGGGCCGCTTCGCGGGCGGCTTCTACTGCCGGCAACAGCAACGCGACGAGAACTCCGATGGTGGCACTTTGGCTGGCGACGCCGCCTTGGTCGACGCGAAGCTTTCTACCTGTACGGACGGGACGCAGCATGTCAAACATGTGCCGCGTGATTCTCTGGCTGTACTGCGAGGCCGCCCGCTCAATCGGATCGTCGCTCTCCGGCACCGTCGAATTGACCTGAGCCAACGTGGCTTGCTGGCCCATGTCCAACAAGCGATTGAGGGTTCCTTCCAATTCCTCCGCCGCCGCATCATCGGGCGACAGCAGCACCAAGGAAGCGCTGGTCCCGCCCGTGACGACCACTTCGACCTTGGCGGCATCGATCAGTCCGGGAACTCGGTCCAGGCCTTCGACGGGCAGCGGCACTTCGCCCAGCCCGGCGGTAAGCATCGGGCGCACGGGCTCGACAACGGCTAATACAAGCACGTCGGCCGACGTGTCGGTTTGGCTCATGAGACGGCTGAGCGGACCTTCGGTCGGTTCCTTTTGATTCGTCAGCATCTTCTTGAGCACCGCGTCGGTCGCCACCAGCAGTGTCTTTTCGTCCGGCATGTACAGCCCCGGCGTCATCGGATTCGGCGACTGCCGATAAGGGCGGCCGTCCAGTTCGGCTTCAACAAGCGGCAACTCCGCCGGCACTTTGAGGGCGTCCAGCCGATATGGCTTGGCCAGACGAAACACCACGCCATAACCGGGCGGTCCCGCGGCGGGAGGTTCAACTATGCCAATGACCTGTTCAATGTCGGCCGGGTCGATGCCGAATTCCTGAATACCGGCGGCCGAGATGATCTCGATCGGCAACATGGCCATCTCCGGCGCGGTCAATACGCGACGAGGATGCAGGACGACGGCCGCCACGGCCTCGGGCGTGACAAAGGAAAGGTCAAGCTTCTTGGTCGGTGCCACCGCGGCGGGCTCTTGTGCGTAGCCCCAAGTCGGCGACGCAACCATCATCGCCACGAGCAGCCAACAGACAATTTTTTTCGAGAAACGGATCATCAATCACCTCGCTGATTGTGTTGCAAATCCCGCGGTAAGCAGGATTCACGTTAGTAGATTTCTGTTCAGGCTTCGCCGCACCACACTGAAAGTGGCGGAAGTCGCACCTCAGAATACCGTGAGTGATGCTAGAAACAAGCCGTGGAACTGTGAAAGCATGTCGCCGCCGGCGTGAGCCACCGGATAGCCGGTCATGAAAAAAGTCTTGAACCGGGCAATTCTACTTTATTGACGGGAGGTGCTAGGTTTGGCCGGCGCTATTTCTCTAGTTCAACCGTAGAATCTGGGTGGCCCCGTTTGCCCTACGAGGGTTGCCGCCTGGCCACCGATCCCCGTCCAAAACGTAAACGCCGCAAGCAACGAAAGGCAACTCCGTTATGACCAAGAAGCGACCGAGCAAAGGCAACAACTCACGTCGTCAATCCAAGGCGTCTAAAGGCGGCCGGCCGAAGGGATCCCGGCAAAAGCGGCGAACGCTCGCCACGGCCGCCCCGTCACGTTGTCCGAACTGTGGATCCACCAACCGCACGCGGTACATCGGCCAGCCGATCGCGAGCGAGCATACGGCGTTCCTTTGCGGACAGTGCCAACCACTGCACGGCGACGAGGGAAAGGACTGCGACTGCGGCGGTACGTTCGCGATCCCGTTCACACAAATAGTTCGCCGCCGGACGAGCTGCAAGGATTGCGATCAGCATCGTTTCGATGTGAGCTACGAGTTCAAGCCGACGAAGAAGAAACACGCGGCGTGATCAGGGTACTCTCACGTTTCTAGTCTCTTGGCGCACGTATTCCATCAGACGGGCATATTGGTCATCCGTGATAGGTGAAGTGCTGATACGCGAGGCACCGTCAGAACGAGAGAAGCTACGGATAATGTCTCTGAACCGCGACGACATGAGCCTGATTTTCAGTTCCACGTGTTCCTCGTCAGTGAGTCGAGAGGTAAGGTCCGCACCGCGAGGTAGACGCTCGGTTCGCTTCACGGATTGATGATCGACCATGAAGCTTTGAAACCGATCGAATTGGTCGACAATCAGTTTTGCCAGGTCATTGCCGTGAGCTGCTTCCCGCAGCACTGACATTTCGCTAACCCTCGTCACTGGGTTGTCATTTAGCTCTTCCAGCGAAGTCGCATCGAGCGCACGCTCTAGTTGCTCCCGCAAGTCGAGAACTCCCTTCATGTCGTCCTCATAGAAGATGGTTCGCTCGGGAAGTATATCGAACGGAAGATCCGTGCCATTCTCCGCGATAATGATGGTTGCCTTGCCAGTCGCGTGTCGTACCCCCAGCTCATACATGACGTTCGCGTTTAACTTCGTCGCGTCGGCGATGACCAAGTCATCATTGAGCAAGCATTCGACCACCTGTCCAATAATCGACCCGGTGGCGCTGATCTTGTGAGCGATCTTTGTCTCGAATTCTCTGTCCTCAAGAAGTGGCTCGATCACTGCCTCCACGAGCCCATCCGTACGACGCCGCGTTTCTGAACTCCCCGAACCAATTGGGGCGATTACAAAGCAGCGTTTCGTCGTTTCCGCCGCCTTGGCCGAGGTTTTCTTCTTAGTCTTTTTGGCCATGCTTGATTCCTCAGCGTTGGGTCACTTCAACCCTACCTTACCCTTCGAGCAGCGGTAAGCCGGCGAGGACTTGAGTGTTGAACGGCTTGAAAGAAGTTGCGAAACAGCATGGCGTTTGCTCCGATGCAAAGGGGCGGAACCTCGCAGCCTAACTTCCGTCTGCCTTTGGACCGAGTTTTAGGTCTCGAGTTCCCTCGCGCGCATCCAAGAATCCTTCAATCGCGCTGAGTCTGTCGCCAAGGTTCTGAAGTCGCTGTGCTTCGATGAGTAGGGATCCGCCCCTTCGTTCAGTGTCGATCGCCTCAAGCTTTGCAACTGTAGTACTCGATTGGCCAACTTGTAGTCGCAGGTTTGAGATTTCAGTGGTGTTTCCGTTTATCGCGTTCTGCACTGCCGGGAGGGATACTCGTCCTGCTGTCAGAGTAGTCACGTCTTCCTCTAGAGAATCGATGCGGGCTTCAAGTGTGGTGACAGTATTGTACAGATTAAAGAGCGAGAAAATTGCTGCGCCCAACAGGGTAGCGCCGAGGATCACCATGAAGTTCCTGACGTCCATCAGCCAGTTCGGTCGCTTTGGTCGCGGCGCAGGCTGTAGGGCAATTGGATCATCTGCTGTTTTTTTTGGTTGTTGGGCAACCGAGTCATCTGCTGTTTCTTTTTGTTTGCGGCGAGCCATTCAATTGCTCCTTCTGGATCACTAGGTAACGCGGGGTTGCACATTCATTATACTTACTCGATTGGCGTTCCATTTAACTCTTGCGTGTTTCACGACCGCTCCACGCGATGTTCCCTACGAAATACCGATGACTTGCATCCGCTTGCGAATCGCCTTCTCTACATCGATTTGGTGATCGATAATAACTTGAAGCTGACTCGCCGCCCATTTAGCGTACTCCTTTGGTCCGACTCCCGCCTTGATCAACGCTTCGGTGGTGAACTGCGAGATTGGCGCAGTTGCCTTAAAAACCTCATCTGCGTAGAAAGGTCGGTTACGCTGCACGGTCGCGGCGAATTCTCCGAACGCCTTTTGCAAGAGTTCATCCTGCTGTTGTCTATCGCGGATCCCTGGAGCCGTGAAAGCGGCTCCAGTCGCCGTGAGCATTTTGTCCCACAGATCTCTGTAGATATCAAATTCTCGGTCGTACTGGGCTTTCGTGATATGACTAGCCGCTTCAAGAGTTATTGCAAGAACTGCGACATGGCCGTACCTCCTTGGTGGGAATTTTCGTTCGACTAGTCAATAGTTAATAATAGCGCTGCCCCAGCGCCTGCTTATGTTCGTGAAAAGTTTTTTTGCCGAATCGCGGCGGGGTTGCGAAAGCGGCGACAGGACAAAGAATTGTCCAACAAGCCTCAACTGCTGTCGCCGCTCTCGCGGCTCGACGAGAGATTTTCCCTCGACCCGCGGACTGGCCCTCGGCTACATGCTGCCGCCGTTTTCACGGCTTTCAGAACGGCGGACAAATGGACGCAGTTAGGTCGCGACGTAAGTCTTCATGATGGCCATTGTCGAGGTCGCCATGAATTCTGGCCGCACGCCGCTGGGCGTTTACGTGGAACGATTGGCCCGTATTGCGTAAAATGAAAGTTGGATGGGGCTGGGCACTTCGTGCCGGGCCTGGTAGTGCGTTGAAAGAAGCTGCGATTCGTCATTCGAAGCGTCAGCGCGTGACGATTTTCTTGGAAGAGTCGGCGACTCGATTTTCTTCGCAAGCATTTCGAACGCGATTTTTCAACAGACTGCTAGAAAACCAAGGAAATGAGTTGGGGCCGTATGTTACAGAAGCGCGAGTGCCCCGCTTTGCCCCGTCTGCTCGATCTTTGACAATTCGGAATTTTGCAATCGGCTGACTGAGACGCGAAGCGGCCCTCACGCCGTTCCTGGATTCCCGCCTGCGCGGAAATGGCGAAAGGCACCGCGAAGGCGGAACGGATTTGATTCTTTCGGGGTCAATCCGAGTTGGGCAAGCCGTTCGATTCGTTCGTCACGCTACCCAGTCGCAATGATCAGCGCGGGTATCGGGGCACCGCCGTGGCAAGCACACGAACACCCGGCGGGTGAAACTGTGCCCACCAAAAGAATTGACGCTGAATGTCACGAATGCGCATCCAGCGTCACAAGCGAGGCCGAGGGGACTCGAACCCCCAACCACCGGATCGACAGTCCGGTACTCTAACCAATTGAGCTACGGCCCCAGTTTTTATCTGGGAGATATAGGATTATATCGATGGTCCGGGGGGCTGCAAGACCGCCCTGGCCGCCACCCGTCCAAATTGTGACGTAGAGTTGTTATACGCGTGCGGGCACAGAGCGGCATTGTTCAGAAAGCAAGTCATGTTGGAAAATATTTTTGACGTTTTTGGGCAAGTATCCAAGCGAATTGGCCATCTTGATCGCGGCCAGTGGATGGTCGTGCTCGGCATCGCCGTGGTCATTGGCTTAATTTGCCTCAAAGGAATGGGGTCGAAAAAGGCGATCTAGGTCGACTCCAGCCAATTCGAACTCGCAGCCGATTACCCATTATCCAAGAATTGGATATCGGCCGCCCCGGTCGGATAGGTCTACTTTTTGTGGCAAGCCGCGAGCAAATCCGCGGCGTATTGTCCCACGTCGGCCAGTACTTGTTCTCGCGGCTTGGACGCCGCCTCCGCGATCCGGCGGACAATGGCGGAACCCACGATTAGCCCGTCGGCGACCGGTGCCAGCAAGTCGATGTGCTGAGCCTGGCTGATCCCGAATCCGATGCAGATCGGCAATTCGGTTTGTTCTCGCAACCAGGATACACTTTCGAGCAATTCGGGGGGCAACGAGGTGCGTTCGCCGGTGATTCCCGTTACCGAAACGTAGTACAAAAATCCGGTCGACGATTTCGCAATTCGAACCGCCCGTTCCTTGGGAGTCGTTGGTGTCACTAGCTGAATCAGGTTGAAATCCTCACGACGACATATTTCGGCCAGCGGCCCGGATTCTTCCACCAGCAAGTCGGGAACAATCGCGCCGGCGACTCCGGCCGCTTTGGCGTCGGCCACATATTGCTCCAGTCCATGCCGATAGATGATGGCGTAGCTAACCATGGTCACCAGAGGCATCGTCAAGTCGCCGGCAGTTTCCCGCAATGTGGCGAAGATGTCCGCCAGCTTGACTCCGCCGTCCAGGGCCCGGGTGTAAGACGCCTGGATGACCGGTCCGTCGGCGATCGGATCACTGTACGGAATTCCCACTTCGCACATGCTGCAGCCGCGTCGATCCAGTTCACGCAACACGTCGGCCGTGAACTTCAAGTCAGGATCGGCGGCGGTGATAAACGGCATGAACGCCTTCTTGCCGGACGCTCGCATACGCTCAAATAGTTGATCGATGGCAGACATGGAGTTTTAGAGTCTCGGCGATTAGAGTCTCGGTGAAAAGGGGGAAACTCGAAATCCAATTCTCGAAACCCTAAACAAATTCAAGCATCGGAAGTTCGAGTTTGTTTGGGGTTTCGAGATTCGGATTTTGAATTTCTTTGCGGCTCTGCCTATTGTTCCCGCAGGCGGGCGATTTCCGCGGCGTCCTTGTCGCCGCGGCCCGATAGGCAAATGACAACGACATCTTCCGCCGGCCGCTCGGCCGCCAACTGCATCGCCGTTGCCACGGCGTGCGAGCTTTCCAGGGCCGGCAGAATTCCCTCGGTTCTGGCCAGGATATCAAAGGCCTTTAGGGCGTCGCCATCTCGGCAACTGACATAGCGGACCCGCTCGGTGTCCTTCCAATAACTATGCTCGGGACCGACACCCGGGTAATCCAAACCGGCCGACGCGGAATGGACGTCGCAGGTTTGTCCGTCTTCATCTTGCATTACATAGCTAAAGCTGCCGTGCAGGATGCCGGGCCGGCCATAGCTTAACGGCGAGGCATGTTCGCCAGCCTGATCACTTGTGCCACCCGCCTCGACGCCAACCAGTTCCACATCGGTGTCTTCGATGAAAGGATAGAACATTCCGGCGGCGTTACTGCCACCGCCGACACAAGCCACCACCAAGTCGGGCAGACGGCCCACTTGGTCGAGCGACTGTTGTCTTGCTTCGCATCCAATCACCGATTGAAAGTCGCGAACAATGCGTGGAAACGGATGCGGGCCGACCACCGATCCGATGATGTAATGCGTCGTCTCGACGCTGGACATCCAATCGCGCATGGCCTCGTTGATGGCGTCACGTAGCGTGCGCGATCCGCTGGAAACGGGCCGCACTTCGGCCCCCAGCAGCTTCATGCTAAAAACGTTTGGCGATTGCCGTCTGACGTCTTCCTCGCCCATATAGACGACGCAGGGTCGTCCAAATCTCGCACAGGCTGTTGCCGTGGCCACGCCATGTTGGCCGGCTCCAGTTTCGGCGATGACGCGATTTTTTCCCATACGAATCGTCAGCAGTGCCTGGCCCAACGTGTTATTGATCTTGTGAGCGCCGGTGTGATTGAGATCCTCGCGCTTGAGCCAAATCTGCGCCCCGCCGCAATGCTCCGTCAATCGCTGGGCGAAATATAGTGGCGATGCCCGGCCGACGTAGTTCTTCAGGAGTTCGTTAAGCTCGTCCTGAAAGGCCGGATCGACGCGAGCCTTTTCGTATTCCGCCGCCAACTCATCCAGTGCTCGGGTCAGAGTTTCCGGGACGTAACGCCCGCCAAAATCGCCGAACCGACCTTGTTCGTTAGGGACCTGGGACGTCGCGGGTTGGCTGGAGGAATTCATGTTTCGCGGTGGTT
This sequence comes from Planctomycetota bacterium, assembly GCA_029259935.1. The sequence continues at coordinate 25,915 of JAJDEH010000288.1, read as the reverse complement.
TGCGGTGCGGGTTGGTCTAATCCCGATTCTCGGAAGCGGTGATTGCAAGGTCAAGGGGATCGAAAAACCGGAAGGAGGAGGGAACAAGGAACCTCCCCTAACCCCTCATTATAAAGGAGAAACCAGTTCTCCCCCTTGCCAAGAGTGTTAGAGCGGGGAGTTTGCCGCCCACCCAACTCGGACCAAAATTGCTTTCCAAGCGACGCTTCAACTAAAATGGTAAATTAGCCAGGGAAGCAATCGACATCCCCACCCCGAATTAACGGCTGATATGGATACAGCACTCCCACCTGATAACAAACCACGCCCGACCCCCATTTCCCCCACTGAGGAATCCGTCGGCAGTTCGACGCTCCAGGATGAGGCTGCCTTTTCGGCCGACCGAATCTTGCAAGCGGCCATGGAAGGGGACCGCGAGGCCTTTGCCGCGATTGTCAAGGAACATCAACTCGCGGTATTCGCCTATTTGCGTTCTCGGCTGCTTGCCGCCGCCGATGCCGAGGACTTATGCCAGGAAGTGTTTTTGCGAAGCTATCGCGGTCGCGAGCAATTCGCCCGCGCGGTGGAACTTCGCGCGTGGCTGATCGGCATCGCCCGAAATGTGCTTCGCGAACATGTGCGGAAGTCGAGCCGCCGGCGAGAAACGGCCTGGACCGAGCTTTGCCTTGAGCTTGACGAACTCGCGGCCGCCCAAGACGCCCAGCGCGACGCGCGGCATTCGAGCGAAGCGATGGAGTACTTGCCCGGCTGTTTGGACTCGTTAGGCCAAACATCCCGCCAAGCGATCGACATGTATTACGCCGACCAACTGCGGCTGGCGGAAATCGGCAAGCGGACCGATCGCACCGAAGGGGCCGTGAAACTGCTGATGTACCGCGCGCGCCAAGCGCTGAAGAATTGCCTCAACCGCAAGATGCACAATTGACCTGATGACTGACCAAGAGTTGATGGAACTCCTTCAGCGTAAAGCACTGGAGGATCTGACCCCCGCCGAGATCGGCCTGCTGCGTCGCCGGCTGCCGAAGTCCGAGGAGGTTCGTGGGGAAGTACTGGGCCAACTCAATCTGGAAGAGTGCCTGCACCAACAACTTGGCAGCGTCAATGTATCGGTCGAGTTGATTGTGAACCATCGTGATGCGCCGCCCGACAGCCGCGGTAGCGGTTTCGTATCGGCGATCGCCCTCTTCCTGTGCCTGACATTTTGCGCTGTCCTGGTGTTGTTGCTTACCAGCAATCGTTTCGGGAGTACTAATTCGAACAAGCCCGAGCAGCGCGCCGAAGAGCCGGCGCAAGGATCTCCAAGCTCTTCGGCGAATGGCGATACCAAGGTCAAACCGGGGGCAGGTGTCGCTAAAGATGCCGATGCGAATCCAACAGAGATCAAACTGTCAATCCGCTTCGAAGCGGAAGCGTTTTCCGACGGCAATGTTGTCGTGGATAACGAAAAGTGGGGAAGTGCCAAAACAAAAGTCATCCACAGCCCGGCGTCGCCGGCGTTTGCTGAGTTTCAAGTGGCGTTGCCCACGGCGGGTGAATTCGAACTGAAGGCCCGCTACGCATCGATGGATAGCCGCCCGCTCAATCTAACCATCAATGGTAAGACAGCCGCCGGTTTCGTACTCGGCGACCAAACAGGCGGCAACGGGGTCCAACATATGGAGTGGGTCTCGCTAGGCAAGTTTGCGTTTATCGAGGGACAGAATTCGATCCGCTTGGATACGCCGACAGTTTTTCCTCACATAGACCGATTCCAGATCGTCGAACCGGAAGAACCGCTGGTGGCGGCGAAAGATGCCGATCCCGCCGGTTCCGAAGGAACGGACAAAACGCCCGCGACGACCGACGACAAAAAGCCGGAAGTCGCCAAGCCCGCGCAAGAACCTCCCAAGGAAAAAATTCCTGCTGCTGACAAACCTGCCGTGGTGGCCGCCGATCCGAACAAGCCGTGGCAAGCCATCTTGGCCGATCCCGCCGAGTCACGGTCATTCGCGGACATCTGTTTCGAGTCCTTCGATACCGCCAAATCGCTTCCGCAGGTAGAGACTTTGCAGAAGTGGTTCGAGCCCGTCGCAGGTCAGCCTTCCAAATTCTTCAAGCAAGCAACCGCCGTTGGCGAGGCGGGTTGGATCGAGGGCTTGGTCCGCCTAAAAGCGCCGCTTCGCGGCGATGCCGGCTTGCGCCTCTGGTTGGATTCGTACAATCGGCTGCGAATTCATTGCTTTAAGGGCACCGAAGGGGTCACGCTGGTTTATTACCAGGATTTCAACTTTCGCTGGGAAGCTTATGCCACCACGCGCAAGCCGGACGGGATAACGCCCGAAACTTTCGCGCTGGTCGCGGGCGACGAAAATCGCCACAGCCGCACGGAGATTCGTCATGGCGGACCGTTTGAACTTCGCCATCACCAAGGTCAACTGGTGATGAGCCGGGGCGACGTGATTCTGATGCGGGTGCCAATGGCCGAGCCGCCCGAGCAAATCTACTTTGAGGGCAAGACGGCGTTTCATGGTATCACCATGACCCGCTGCAAAGATTTCCCGGCAGCCGCTCCGGTCGCCGAAGAGCGAGTTGCCGTGGCCGCTCCCGCTGACTTGCCCTGGGTTGAACAAATCCACGCCCATGCTCGCTTGGAACGTTTCGAAGATGGCAGCGTTCAGCTTGCGGCCAACAAGTCGGACAAACGAGGCTGGGTGGTGACGCCGGTGCCCTATACGGGGCTGAGCGAAGTGATCTTTGAAATCGAGCATGCGACGCCGGGCACGGGACTATTCCTTTGCCAGGAAAACAACATCCCGCAAGTCATTTTACGATTCGTCCGCAACACGCGCGACGGCGGCTTGTGCTTGTTTCCCCGCGCGCAGGATGATTATATCGAAGGCGATCATGCGACGATCGTCGAGCGTCCCGTTCCATATTGCCGGCCGCGAGTTTGGCTGCGTCTGCTGGTGGGCGGTGGGCATTTGCGTTGGTGGACGAGTCATGATGGCCAGCATTGGGCCGAGACGGCCGAGGTCTACCCGCTGGCAGCCGGCGCGGGCTGGAATCTGGGACTATTCCACGTCGCCAATCAACCAGACCTGCGAATCAAGCTTCGCCGGGTCGAGTTGCGTCCGCTACGAGCACTTGAGTCTTTGGCCGACTCGACGCTAATCAAGAATGCGAGGTCATTTCATCTGTTGACCGCCATGCCTGCCTGGCAGACAGCGGTGGATGAAACTTGTCCGGAAGGTCAGGATCCGGCAGCATGGCGACGGGCCTGTGCGATTCGCACCCTTGGGGCTGGCACCAGTTCGCAGTTGAACTGGGACGTCCTGCAGAGTTTGCTTGACGATCCGAGTGTCGAGGTTTTGTCGCTCGACGAGCGGCGCAAACTGTTGCACGAGGCGACTCTGCTTGTCGATGGTCGCAATCAAGTCTTCCAAAAGGCGACCATCAATCGATTCAACGACATCGCCATCGAAGCTCAACGAACGCAAGGCCACCGCCCTTATTCCTGGATTCGCCGCGATCTGATCCGAGTGCCTTTCGGCTATCGACAAGTGTTGCCCGCCGAACGCAAAGCGACGATCCGCCACGAATTGTTGCATTTGTTGTACGAGCAGAAATGGGACGAAGCCTTCCAGTTCTGCCAGCGTTTGCGATTTTTTCATCAACATCAGCAACTGCCGCTGGTCGAATGGGCCGAGCACGCGGCGACGGATGAAATCAGCGGGTACGCGACGGTGAACACCGCCAACGCGCGCAACCCGCAGTGGCGTCATCCGCTGAACGAGGAATTGAGTAAGGATGCCTACAATGTCGTGGCGGAACTCAAGGCGATCCTCGAAAGTGAAGCCTTCGATGAAGGGGCTCGCATGATCGCGGCATTGGACGCCCACGCGCACTCGGGTGTCGCGCCGCACAGCCATGATGAACTGCTGTTCGTGTCGCTGCCGGTGGCTGTCAAATTGGCGCTACGTCACAACGCCGAGCTGCGTGAAGCCCTCAGTCAGCAATTTAGTTCGTTGGCACAACTGCGCGTCCGTCGCGCCATCGCGGCGGGAGATGAACGGGCGGTCCGGTTGGCGTCGGTCCAGTTTGAAGGCACCGCAGCGGCCGCCCAAACGCATCGTTGGCTCGGTGACCGAGCTTTATCCAGCGGCTGGTTTTCGCGCGCTTTGTGGGAATATGAGCAGGCCCAGACGGGCGCGACGGCATCTTTGCGAAATGATTTGGCGGCGCGGCGTCGTTTGACGGGAGCCATGCTGGGACAGGAACTCGGCCAGCCGATTACGAAATCGATCCAATTGAACGACCTACAATTGACGGCCGCGGAGTTCGAGTCGTTAATCACGGAAATGCTCGCTCGGCCAGCGCCGGCATCGACGAAGCATGTAACGCCCCCTCCAAGTGCGCCTTCACCAAGCGACTTCGACGCGCATGTACGGGGTCGATTGGATGGCCGAGTTGGCAGCGATCCGGCAACCGAAGTGACTACCTATGTGCGGCAGCATCAAGTACCTTGGGTCGATCGGCAAATCGGGCCCGTGATTGCCGGCGACGCGCTGTACGTCAGCAATCGGTTTCAAGTCGCGGCCTACGATATCGCCAACGGAAACCGCCGCTGGCAGAGCGTTCAGCCGGCCGGCAAGATGTTGCGGTCTCAAGACTGGGCGCTGACGCCGATGTTTCCACTGATCGCCGACGGGCGGGTCTACGTGCGGCAACTGTTCGGACATGGCCCCAAGCTCGTCTGCCATGATCAAAAAACGGGCGCGATCATTTGGAACGCCGAACGGCTGCCGAATGAGTTTGTCGTCAGCGATCCGATGATCATCCAAAATCAGTTAGTCGCGCTGGTGGTGGTCAAGGAAAATGAGCAACGCAGCAAACTAAAGCTCACCAAGTTCTCGGCCGACACGGGTGAAGTGGTGAGCAGCCGCCAGTTGTTGGACCTCAATCCAGCCTGGTGGGTGCGCCGGTTTTGCGCCGCGACACGCTTGGAGAATTCAATCGTCGCCTCGTTGGGCGGGATTACGGTTTGCTGCGATCATTCGGGAGAAGTGCGTTGGATTCGGCGGCACATCGTCCTGCCGCCGCAACAAGAGACAAACTGGGTGACGCAGTATTTCCAAGCTCCGATTTCAGTAGGCGGTCGGTTATATGTGTCGCAGCCTTGCGTGCGCTCCGTCGATTGTCTCGACGCCGATACCGGCGACCTGCTGTGGCGGCGCACCTTGCCCGATATTCGGCGGATCGTGGGTTCGTCGCCAGATCGTGTTCTGCTCCAAACCGACGGCGGATTCGTAGCGCTGTCGACCGACGACGGAGCGTTTCTCTGGCGGCACGAAGCCACGCCCATCTTGGACGCTCATGTGTGCGGTCCGGATGGAACGATTCTTTACGCCACGCGCGTCGCCACCGAAGCCGATCCAAAGATCTTCAGCCCACGCCTAGCTTGGATCGACCCAGCGACCGGCGCGGTGACCGAAACCACCGACCTGAAGGGCCGCGACGACAAAGATCCCAGAATGGGTCCAATGCTAGTTCACAATGATCGGTTGTGGACGTTTTATGGCCGAGGCCAAGAGGACCCCATTCGAGAACTCGTGGAGCTGATTCCCAAGGCCAAAGTCCCAAAGCCCTAGGGATTCGGCCAGTCTCACCTTGTCAGCCCGAGTGGTGATGCGGTTTAGCATGCCTCGGATCAACCCGCACTTCGTCGTGGTCCGGAATAATTAGCAGGCTGAACATCGAACAACCTGCATTCTGAGTATCCGATTTGTGCCTCCCGGAGATACACGAATGACCGGATTGCTACGACACGAATTGTCAGCGAACGGGCGGGAACGATGCCTCCTGGCACTGGTTTTGCTCATATTCCTGGGTCCGCTGGTGATGGGAAGCGCGGAAGAGCAGGAGCTTGAATTCTTAGAGGGATTGCGCCGCCGTGGCCTGTACGCCGAGGCCCTCGAGTACTTGGACCGCATCGCCGAGGAAATGAACGCGCCGAAGGAAGTCCTTTCCGTCATCGACTACGAACGAGGCATCACCCTCATTCAAATGTCGCGGGCGGAACGAGACCCTGCCAGGAGGGAAAATCAACTCCTGCGGGCCGCTGACTTCCTAAAGCGTTTTTGCGAAACACAAAGAACTCACTCGTCCGTTCCCAATGCACAATCTCGTTTGGCAAACGTCCTCGTGGAAGGAGCTCGGAGGAAGTTAGGCGGTTCGAATCACCCAAAGTTGACGAAAGACGAAACGGATCGGCTGTTAAAAGAAGCTCGCGATCATTACCGTGAGGCCGCTCAAATCCTTGCCGGCGTTCGCGAACAATTGAAGCGTAAGTTGGAAGAAATTGCGATGAATCTGGATCACGCCGATCCCGACCACAAGAGTCTGATTCAACTGCGAGATAAATATCGTTCCGTCTATCTTCAAGCCCGACTGCTGCTTCCCACGATCCAAGAGGAGCTTGGGGATTCCTACATCGAAAAGCATGCGAAACGCCGTGAAGCTCTGCAGGCAGCCGCCAAAGAATACGGAGAATTCCACTCTACCTACCGCCGGCAAGTGGCCGGGTTGTTTGCGCGAATTTACGAAGGTCGCTGCTGGGTAAAACTCGAGGAATTTTCAAACGCGACGGAGTGTTTTGATGATCTGTTGGCACAATCGAAGGACGCGAACGTTTTAAAGGCAGTTCGCCGCCGGACGCTCGTCGTGGCGGCCGAATGCTGGTTGCACGATGAGGTCAGGCAGTATGAACGCGTCATCAAGGAAGTGGGGTCCGACATCGCGGCCCTCAAGGATCACGAATCCCGGATGCCCGATTGGCTCGGCTTGCGATTGTCGTTGGCGCGTGCGTATCTGGCCAGCGCCAAGCCCATCCAATCAAAGACCGAACCAACAGCCAACGAAAAACAGCAGCTTGCCAAGTTAGTGAGCGCCGCGAAAACGCATTTGACATTTGTTTGCAGTCGTCCCTCGGACCATCAAACCAAGGCACAAGCGATGTTCCGCGCGCAGTATGGCGAGATGCCCCCTACCGCGCCAAGCAAGGCAAGCGAAAGAAGTCGAGGATCTGAGAATTGAGGATTCAAGGGCGAATTGGCTTAATGCAGATGCTGTTCGGGATAGTAACCGGCACACTAATCGCCAAACGATTCCACACTTCGTGTTGGCGCACGGGGACGTCGCGAGCCTAGGGGACGCCCCCGCGCCACTGCATCTTCTCGTTGCCTTCAAAACCGAATCTTTGAAGCGTAGTGTTTGCACGATCATCATTGCACGTCCGGATTGCATTCGTGCATCGAGCTGGATGGTCGTTCGAGGTCATCAAGCGGTTGCAATTCGCCGCGTCGGATCGTGGTCGCGCTGGGGGCGTCGATGCCGAGCCGAATTCGATTTCCGGTGATTTGCAGAACTCGGATCGTGATCTGGTTATCCACGACGATTTCGTCGTTTCTCTTGCGTGTCAAAACTAACATGGCGATTCTTCCTTGAATAAGTGAAATGGGAAACGGGCATGGACTGCTGAAAAGCGGCTTTCTAGTAATGAGCTACCAACTCGCGGGAGGCATCTTGCGGTTCGTCGTCAAAAAGTGTCATCTGAAGAGGTTGCTCCTCATCGGCTTCCAAGTCGATGTCGATGTTGTAGCGAGCCAGAATGACCTGCATGAGGACGCTGATGTGTTCTGGTCCCCTGCGTCTCCGATTCTTTCTGCTTGTTGATGATGGTCTTCGCATGACAACTCCTTTTGGTGGGCAAGTGCCGCTCGGGTTTGAGCAACTGTCCTTGTCTGGAGTTATTTTTCGCGGACGGGCGGACACGTTTGGTCACGGGCCGGGAATTTGTGCTAAATTGATCAGTTCGAGCGGAGAAGTAGGCGGAGAAACCGGCGGTTTTCACTAAAATCCCCGGCCGGTTCACAAAGCGATTCAATGGGTCCTTGGAACATCATGGCCGCGGGCGCAAAATCAAGAACATTGGGAATTCTTCGCGGATTACTATCAGTCGAGCCAGATCATGCCTTCACTCATTGTTGAACAGGACGGACAACGAAACGTCTATCAACTCCACCCGGGACCCAACACGATTGGCCGCCTGCCGGACAACATGGTCCAAGTGCTGGGTCCGACAGTGTCCGGCAAACACGCTCAAATCACGGTGGAAGAAGATGACGTCTTTCTGCTGGACGTGGGCAGCCGCAATGGCACCTTTCATAATCAGGAGCGAATCAGCAACCGCGTCAAGTTGATTCACAACGACGTCGTTCATTTTGGGCAGACACCGGCCCGCTTCGATCACCCGGACGCCGCGCCCGTCCCCGCGATTGCCGCGCCACGTTCCGCTTCCGCAGACACACTTGGCGGCGGCATGACCATGGATACTGGTCTGCTGGCGACCTCGAAGAACGTTGAACAAACCGACGACCCAGCGACCATCACCAGCACCATCAGCGGAACGGGACGTTACGGAGTGCTGGAGGTCAACCCCGAAGTCAAGCTGAAAGCGGTCTTGGAGATCAGCAGCAGCCTGGCCGGCACGTTGGATTTGAATTCGCTGCTGCCCAAAGTACTCGACTCGCTGTTCCGCATCTTCAAGTACGCCGACCGCGGTTGTGTATTGCTGAAAGACGAGGCCACGGGGCAAATGGTGCCGCGCGCGTTCAAGCACCGCCAGGCGCACGCCGATGCAACCGTGCGGCTCAGCCGGACGATCGTGAACAAGGTGCTGGCCGACAAAGCCGCCGTGTTGTCGGCCGATGCGGCGACCGACGCAAAGTTCAGTGGCAGTGAGTCGATCTCGGATCTCCGAATTCATTCGATGATCTGCGCGCCGCTGTTGGGTTTGGAGGAAGACGTGATCGGTATCATCAGCATCGATTCGCAGAACCCGCTGGGCCAATTCACCAACGACGACTTGGACATTCTGATGACGGTGGCAGGCCAAGCCGCGCTGTCGTATGAAAATGCCAGGCTGCTGCACACGTACATGGAAAAGCAAAAACAAGACAACGAAATGGAGATCGCCCAAGACGTACAGCGGGCTCTGTTGCCCGAGGAATTGCCCGTCGCCGACGGCTACGAATTCTTTGCTTCCTACGATTCGGCGCAAGCCGTGGGGGGCGACTACTACGACTGCTTTGTGTTGCCCGACAACCGGATCGCCCTGTCTTTTGGCGACGTGGCCGGCAAGGGCGTGCCCGGCGCGCTGATCATGTCGCGAATGCATAGCTGCGTGCAAAGCACGTTGCGCCATGTGCGCGAGGTCGAGCCGGCGATGTGCGCGATCAACGACCATATGTGCGATAGCGCGGTCGAAGGCCGTTTCGTCACTTACATCCTGGCCATTGTCGATACAAAGACTCACCAATTGATCCTGTCCAACGCGGGCCACATGTCGCCGCTCATTCGAAAGCTCGACGGCACCGTGTCGCAGCTTGACGATGATCTGGTCGGCCCGCCGATTGGAGTCGTCGACGATTATCCTTATGAAATAGAAACGCGCACACTCGATCCGGGCGACATCGTCGTCATCGTCACCGACGGCGTGGACGAGGCCATGAACCCCGAGAGCGAACTATACGGCACCGAGCGGGTGATCGAATTCATAAAGAACGGACCCGCCACCGCGAGGGAACTCGGCCAGGCGCTGCTCGCCGATGTCCGTCGCCACGCCAATGGCCGGCCCCAAAACGACGACATCACCATCATGACCTTCGGCCGCAATCCGGAATGATGGTAAGGGATGCGTCACAGCCGCTTACGTTGTAATCAATTCGTTGAACTTATCCTCGCTGATGACTTGCACGCCGAGGCTGTTGGCTTTGTCCAGCTTGCTGCCGGCATTCTCGCCCGCCACCAGGTAGTCGGTTTTCTTGGAGACGCTGGACGAAGCTTTGCCGCCGTGCTGTTTGATCAAGTCCTTAATCTCGTCGCGTGTGTACTTGGTCAGCGTGCCGGTCACGACGAGAGATTTGCCGGCTAACTTGTTACTGGCCACTTGCGGTTTGTCGGCCTCCATTTTCACGCCCAGTTCGCGCAAATCTTCCACGGTTTGCTTGCCGTATTCGCTTTGCAAAAAGTTGTAGATACTTTCCGCGATGATGTCGCCGATCTCGTTGATTTCGCCAAGCTCTTCGACGGTCGCTTTTTGCAGCGCCTCCATCGAACCGAAATGATTGGCCAAGACCGCGGACACCGTCGTACCCACGTGGCGAATCGACAACGCGTTGAGCAGTCTCGATAAACCTCGCTCACGGCTGGCGTCGATCCCCGCCAGAAGATTCTCGGCCGACTTTTTCCCCATCCGTTCCAGCTTCAGCAATGGGTCTTTCTTCTCCGCCAGGCGGTATAAATCGCCATAGGAACTGACCAGATTGGCGGACACGACTTGATCCACCAGCTTGTCGCCCAAACCTTCGATATCCATCGCTTGGCGGCTGGCGAAATAGCGAATGCGTTCCTTGACCTGCGCGGGGCAGCTCAAGTTGGGACAACGAATGTAAACTCCCCCTTCGTCCTTGACCAAGTCGGTTTTGCATTGCGGGCAGACCGTTGGAAACTTGAACTTCCTTAGCCGCGTCTTTCGTTCGTGCTTTTCCACTCGCACAATGTGAGGAATAATGCGGCCCGCCTTTTCGACGACCACCACATCGCCCACGCGGACATCCTTGCGCTGAATCTCATCGGCGTTGTGCAAGCTGGCGCGGCTGACGATCGTGCGGTCCAGTTCGACCGGTTCCAACTCGGCGACGGGCGTGATCGCGCCGGTCTTGCCGATCTGCACTTTGATTTCATTCAACGTCGTGGTGGCTTCCCACTTTTCCCACTTGTAAGCAATCAACCACCGCGGACTTTTGGAGCGAATACCTAGCTCGTCTCGCTGATCGAAACGATTCACCTTGATCACCAGGCCGTCGACTTCAAAATCCAGTTCGTGCAATTGCTCGATCAGTTCTTCGCAATGCTCGATCGCTGCATCGATGTTGGGAAACGACTCGACCATCGGCGTTGGCGGCAAGCCGTACTCACCAATCTCAGCGAGAAAGTCGATGTGGTTGGTCGCCTTCATGCCCTCGCAATAGCCCGTGCCGTGACAAAACATCCGCAGATTGCGTGCGGAGCAAACTCGCGGATCCAGCATTGTGATCGAGCCCGAGGTGACATTGCGTGGGTTGGCAAACAGCGGATTGCCCTGTTCCTTCTGCCTTTCGTTCAGCTTGACCAGTGTCGAATTGGTCATGTAAATCTCGCCGCGCACTTCGAGTACCGGTGGCACTTTGTCGCCCACCAGCCGCAGCGGCACGTCGCCGATGGTGCGGACGTTGTGCGTGATATCGCTGCCGGTCTTGCCGTCGCCTCGGGTCAGCCCTTGCACAAGCACACCGTTTTCGTAAATCAGCGAAGCGGCGGCCCCGTCGATTTTCAGTTCGACCACATATTCGATCGGCTCGCCATCCAGCAGTTTCACGGTCCGCTCATCCCACTTTTTTACTTCCTCGATGCTGTAGGTGTTGTCGATCGACAGCATCGGCAAACGGTGATCGTGTTCCGGCAAGTGATCGACCGGTTGTTCGCCCACGCGTTGCGTCGGACTATCGGGCGTGACAAGATCAGGATTCGCCGCCTCCAGCGCCTTCAGTTCATTCATCATCTTGTCGTACTGCGTGTCGCTAATGATCGGCGCGGCTTCCACGTAGTACTTTTGATCATGTTTGCGGATTTCGTCGCGCAGTTCGTCGATCCGCCGAGCATCCTTGTTCGCCATCAGCTTGACTCCGCACCGCATTCAGGAACGACCGAAACCGACTGCTTGGTCGCGCTGTTGGGGACCATGCAGAGGAACTTAAGAGGCGTATCGCCCGTGTTCCTGAATTGATGGACGTCATCCGGCGAAACATACACAACATCGCCCGCCGTCAGCGGATGTTCTTGATCGCCTTCCAACACGATGCCGCTGCCTTCCAGCACAAAGACTTCATGCTCGTAGGGGTGGCTGTGTTTCGGTGTGTGGCCGGCGGGCGCGACCTCGAACTGCCGCATGGCGAAGGTGGGAGCCCCGTCGCTTTCGTCGACCAGCCACCGGACCGTGCAGCCGCTGGCCCCTTCCATTTCCACCGGTTTTGAATCGACCTTTTCGCAATGTTGCACTTTCATTTCAACCCTCCGTTGTGGTGCAAGAGAAATTCAGGGAGTGTCCGCCGCTTTGACGGATTATGACGACGCCTCTTGACACTTTTGGTCACTGTTCTTTTGTTTTTTGTCACGTTGAATTTGTTCTTGTTCACTTTGATTTTGTTTTCGTTTCGTCCAGTAGCCATCCGTCCCGATCGCCAACACGGTGGTCACGGCCAACAGGCTCACTTCGGCCATCAGCAGCGTAACTCCATAGCGATCCATGACCGCCACCAGGCCTTCGCCCTTTTCGATGGCGTCGAGCGCCGCCCCCGGATCGCGCTGGGCGATGCCTGACGACGTCGCATAGGCCAGCGCCGTGATTCCAAAGCTGATACTGACCAGCACCAGCAGGGCATAAAACGGATTGGTAACTTTGAGTTTCGCCATGCGTCTTTATTAGGTTAAGTCGTTGCGAACAGAACGAAAAAAACGCCAAGATCGCGCAGCACCCAACGGCTCACTTGCGTGGCCATCGATTTCCGGGCTTGAAAGCGGGGCAGTCATGCCTTTGTAACATACGACTGCTCACGCTATTCCCCCCCGCTCGCTTCCTTACCTTAATTTTACCGAACTGCACGAATCACTTCCACCAACGCGTTTTCGCCGCCCGACCGCTAGAAAATCGAGCTTCGAGACAAGAATTTTTTGAGGCCCAACCGGGCGGACCGATGGTTGCGGTTAAGTCGCGACCTAAGTCTTCATCATGGCGATTGTTAAGCTCGCCATGAATTCTGGCCCCACACGTGCGCGGACTGGGCTACGCACTTTTAAGCATTGACCTATACTGTTATTGGCTTCGCGGTGCTATTTTCGCACTCCCCGGCGTCGCGACTCTCATACTGATCGCCCGAAAGGCTGATCGTCCGAAAAACACCGTCTATTAATGATTTCCCATGCGGAAGCTGAGCCAGAGCGTCGCCCAACTCCTGATCCGGATTCGTTGGCCGCTGCTGCTGATTGCCGTGGTTCTAGCTGCCCTGGCCTACGTTCCGGCCGGACAACTCGATTTCGATCGGTCGATCGAAAAGATGTTTGCCGACGACGATCCGCTGCTGCCGCCCTATTACAAGTTGAAAGAGACTTTCGGCGGCAACGAAGTGGTGCTGGTCGTTTACACCGATGAAGACCTGCTGAAGGTGGACGGCAGCGGGATCAAACGGTTGGAAAAGATCACAACCCGATTGAAAGAAGTTCCCGGCGTCCAGGATGTGCTCAGCCTGGCGGAAATCAATGAAGTGCTGGACTTTATTCGATCGAAAGATCCCAGGCCGTACGAAAAACTATGCATCGTCGACCCTCCCAGCAATCTCGGGGGCAACTATCGCGATCTGTTCGAGAAGTACACACATGGCAGCGATCGCAAGACCGTGGCGGCGGTTTGCATGTTATACCCGCAAGGCCGGGATCAAGCCGGTGTCAAAACCGATTCGCACGCGGACGAGAAAACGCTTCAGACCCAGATCGCCGATATGCGGCGTGATCTGGCCAGCAAGAAAGCGCGAGACGAAGAACTTCGCTATCGCTTCAACGATACCAACAAGCAAGATAAGGAAAAGAGGAAAGAGATCACCGACGAGCGAAGCCTTTTGCAAAAAGAGATTCCCCGTATCAAGCAGCAGCTTCAAGAACTGGGCGCTGGGGTGCCGCGAGAAACGACGATCGAACTGTTACGTCAAGTCGCGGCCGATCTACCTGACAATCTCGAAACGGCGTGGGTCGTCGGCGAGCCAGCGATGGTGGTCGACGGATTTAGGTATGTCGAGGAAGACGGGAGACGGCTCGGCATTTGGACCACCTTGTTGCTGGGGCTAACGATACTGGTTTTCTTTCGCAGCATTCGCTGGGTCGTGATACCACTGGCCGTCGTGCAATTGGCGGTACTGCTTACCAAGGCGACTTTGGTGGTCTCGGGGCTGGACTTGAGCATGGTGAGTTCGATGCTGACCGCCATCGTGACCGTCACCGGAATCGCGACGGTGGTGCACATTACGATGCGGTTTCGTGAAGCGCGCGAGGACGGCTTGACGCCCTACAAGGCATTCGAAAGAACCGCTTCGCTGTTGGCGGCGCCGGTTTTTTGGACCTGCATGACAACGGCGGTCGGATTCGGATCGCTGCTGTTCGCGAAGGTCGAGCCGATTCAAGACTTCGGAGTCATGATGGCGATCGGATCGCTGTTTGTTCTAGTGTGCGTCACCTTGGTCGTGCCGGGATTAACGTTGTTGGGGCGGTTTGATTCCGATCCGCGATTGGCTTGGGGCGAGGATCTGTTGCACGGCGGACTTCAAAAGCTGATCGCCGCCGTTGAAAAAGCTCCTTGGGCCATAGGCACTGTCAGCCTGGTGATTGTCGCCATAACGATCAGCGGAACCCGCTGGCTGGAAGTGGAAACCGATTTCACGAAGAATTTTCGCTCGCACACGCCGATCGTGCAGTCGTATCAGTTTGTCGAGAACAACTTGGGTGGGGCCGGAGTGTGGGATGTGATTCTCCCCGCGCCCAAAACGGCGGACAATGCGGAATTGACGAACGAGTACTTAACGCTGGTCCGCGACCTGGAAACGAAGCTCCGCAATATCCCCACCACTCCGATCTCGGAAGACGAAGAACTGCCCGCAGGCTGGCAACGTCATCATCGGCTTCCCGTTGGATTTTCCGCCGCGTTTCCCGCCGAGCCCGAAGAAAAACAGATTCGCGACAAGCAGGGGCTGCGGAGTTTTCGTTACCAGGCGACCAGCGAGTCTAGCGTCGTTTACCAAGTGTTCGTCCACGAGCTGTCCGCGGAACAGATGTCCCAAGATCAGTCCGCGATTCTTATTAACAGCGTGAAAAAATATGCAGGAGAAGATGTCGAATCGCGGGAGATCACGAGCGCCGGTCATGCGGGGCGAGCGTTCACCCGTGAATTCAAGCACAAATCGGATCTCTGGATTTCGGACAACATGATCTTCGTGTTGGAATCCCGATTGTACCGCATAGCCGTGTCGCGCCCAAAAGCCGATGCGGACTCGACGCGCTACCAGCAATTCGTGGATTCGATTCGATTCGTGACGCCAGCACTCACCAAGGTAGTCAGCGTCGCGGATGCCGACGAGGCCACGAAAGTCACTCTCTTGCTCACCTATGCAGGGCCCCGAGCTCGGCTCACTGGCATGCAAACATGGTTGACGACGTTCTATCGATCGATGCTCAACACCAAGACAGTCGAAGGGGATGTCGGGTACTTGCGTGTGATGCTACGAGCCCCGGAACGGCAGCCAGCCTCGCAAAAACTGGAGTTGATCGAACGCGTGAAACAAGTCGTCGAGCGCGAACTCGAAAGTGAAGAATGGCGGATCTTGCGTGCTTCGCTGCTTGAAACCAAACAGTTGCGGGAGAGTGTCACGGAGTTTTTGGAGCCCCAGCTTGACGACGAGCAGTGGAAGACAATCGCGGATGCAATCGAAGCAGACGCAGACAACCTGGCACTCCTAACGCAGGCGAAAGAGCTTTCCGGCGAACACCTGGGCGAAGCTCGGTTCGGTACGTTTCTCGATTCACAAGAATTGCCCGAAGCCGAGACGACCGGCTTCTTTGTGCTGCTGACGAACCTGATTAGCAGCATTATCCGCGACCAATGGGTCTGCTTTGGCATCGCCACGGTGGCGATCGCGGTGATGATGACCGTCGCTTTTCGCAGTCCCATTCTGGCAATCGTGGCACTGATCCCCAATGCCCTACCGATCCTGATGGTCTTCGGCTTGATGGGTTGGTTGGGCGCTTACTCCGAAGAGATCAAACTGAATATGGGAGCGGCGATGATCGCGGCCGTTTCCATGGGCTTGTCGGTGGACAGTTCCATTCATTACATCATCAGCTTTCGGCGAGCGCGCGAAGATGGGCTGAGTGTCCACGATGCGTTGACACTGGTGCAGCAGAGTGTCGGGCGGGCGGCGGTTTTTTCGACACTTGCTCTAGTGGTCGGGTTTTCAGTGCTGTGTACCAGCAGTTTTGTGCCGACCATCTACTTCGGCGTTTTGGTAGGCCTTTCCATGCTGGGCGGCCTGTTCGGCAATCTGGTGGTGCTGCCACTGTTGCTGAGACTGGTCACGCGCGAAAGCCCCGCTACCTCCTGATGGCCTCGTTGTCCTTCAGTACGACTCGGTCATGCCTTGGCCCACCAGTTTCAGTTTCACGCGAATCGGCCCGTTGTTGAGCGCCGCGGCAAGATCTTCCATTTCATCCTCCGTGTGGGCCCCCATTATTTTGGCTCGAAACATGATCCGAGATTTCATGGTGGCGACTCCCCGTATCTTGTCGTCAACCAAAATGGCCATGAATCGTTCCGGCTTGCTCCTCGTATGCTCGTGAGTCCGCAGCAATATTTGGAGCCGTTCGTCACCCGAATTGGTAAAATCAAACTCGACACCTTGTTCGCCGTTGAAGCCGGACGTCGTGAACACGTTGGATACGTCGTGGTGGTTCAGATTCAAGCGGTCCAGCAGTACCAGGGCTTGCGGTGGTGAGTCAGGTTTGTCACGAGTGGCGAATTGGGTGTCTTCGACTAAGCGCGGGGCGAGATCCTCGGGGATTGTAACCCACTTGGCTCGCAGCTTTCCTTCTAAGTGAATTTCGTCATCGTCCGCCTGAAGTGCGGCCATGCACACTGCTTCGTCAACGACCGAATGGGCCAGCACCAGAAACTCGGCCGTTCCTTGCATCTCGAGCCGTCGCTGGACGCGTTCGATTTGCCGGGCGTCGGACGTCGTCAATTCAACTTGTAGTTTCTGGTCCGGCATAACGCGCACTTGTCCGAGTTTGCTGCCGTACAAGTTGATCCGCTTGTCCAGCATTTTCGCCAGCGCGTGACGGTTCATTGGTTTCACATGGGCGTGCTCGCCGACTTCGGCAGCCATCGGCGCGGGTTCGACCTCGTAAAGCAATGTCGCCTTGGCGAACGTCACTCGCTGATGGATCGCCACCTGGCTTTTGGCGTTCCATAACCAAATGAGAGTCACCACGCCAAACACTGCCAGCAAGGCAACAACCAAAACACCAACCAGGAAGTAACGACCGTGACTTCGTGTTGGCGGCTCTTCCTCCGGCAGTGGCTTGCCCGGCGGGAGAGGCCCGGAATACTCCGGCTCTCCACGTCCACGTCCGAAGGCGGCTCGAACTTCACTTCGTGATAGTACGACAAGCATCCAAATGCCAAATGGCAAACTTATCAGGGCCACGATCGAAGCGGGTAACAATGCCAACACCGCGGCGACCATGACCAACGAGTACGATTGGAGGGCCAGCGCGCGCAATCCACCCAGGATGAGTACCAGACCAAGCAGCGGGAAAAGCAACATCAGTAGGAGGGCAAAGACTTGAATCATCCCTCCCGTGCTGGATAACAAGACAATCAAGACCACGAAGAACGCACAGTTCAGCACGCCCGAGGCGATCAAACCGATGGCGGGAATCCTGAGCTTATCGCGAATCAGCTCTGGGTCATCGACTGGATGATGGATGGAAGTGGCGGCTGAAGGATCGGATGGTGCGGCGGCGTCTCGCAGGCGTGACGTGCGCCGAGTCCCGCCAGCGGCAAAAGCTGCTTTCACTTCGCTTCGCGAAAGGACAATCAACGACCAGATGCCGACGGGCAATCCAACGAGAAACCCGAACTGACATGGCATCATCGCAACGATCGACGCCAACGTGGCAAGACCGTGCGATTCAAGCCGCCGCATTTTGATCCCGCCAAGGATCTGCAATAACGCCACCGGAACATGAAGCAGTATGATCGGCAACAAAGCCAGCCAGGAATACGTGACTCCGCCAGCTCCCAAAGGAACCGTCGGACCCGGTTGAATCGTTGCCATCAGCGGCCCCATCGTCGCACCCGGCTGTGGCAACATCGCTGACTGGACCTCAATCCGATCCCAACTGAAGGCGAATGCGGCAAGGCAGAGCAAACCAAGAATGGGAAGGAGGTTCATCATACCGACGACGATCAGACCAATAGCCGGGCCTTGGACGGCGGACAGGGCGGCATCCAAATCCACGTCGTTGTCGGCCGGTTGCTGGGCGGTTTGCCGACTGGGAGGTGCCGCCGGGGCTTGGGTCGGCTCATACGCCAACGAAGCTGGTTGCCGGATCGGAGCGGCCGCAACTGCCTCGAGATCAGTCTTTACATCGCCAGCGTGTTGATAACGACGTTCGGGCTCTTTTGCTAAAGCCCGCAGGACGACTTGATCCAGCTCGACCTTGACATGAACTTTCTGGGACGGCAGCGCGAAGTGGCCCAGCGGCAATTCGCCGGTGAGCATTTCATAAAACACGACACCCAGAGAATAGATGTCGGCCCGATGATCGACGTCCAGCGGTTTTTCCCATTGTTCGGGCGCCATGTAGTGCGGCGAGCCCATCACTTGGTGGCTGCCCGTCAGTGTGACGTCGGACGGCGCGCGACCCAACAGCTTGGCCAGCCCAAAATCGGCTACCTTGACGCGACCACGCCGGTCCAGCAACACGTTTTCCGGCTTGATGTCGCGATGCACTACGCCTTCTTCGTGGGCATATTGCAAGGCATCGCAAATCTGCGGCACGATGGCCAGTGCTTCACCCGAAGACAACTCCGCAGTTTGAATCGCCTGTCGCAAGTTCAGTCCGTCGATGAATTCCATCAAAAAGTAATACAGCCCATCGACCTCGCCCGAGTCGTACACGGTGACGATATTAGGGTGGTTCAAACTGGCCAAGGCGCGCGCTTCCCGATTAAACCGCTCCGCGAAACTGGGATCGGTGGCCACTTCGGGGGGCAAGATTTTGAGCGCGACGAACCGGTCGAGCCCCTTTTGCCGCGCCTTGTAAACGACACCCATGCCGCCCTGGCCCAGCAGATGGATGACCTCCAGTTGAGGAAATTTCTCAGCTAACTCGCTCGGTTCCGGCAGTTTGAAACCGGCCACGCTTGGCCCAGTTGCCGAGACCGCATTCAGCGATTCGCTTCCTAAGCCGGCCTTCAGTAGGCACTTAGGGCAAATCCCTTGCGGGGCATGCGGGGGAAGTTGGGCTCCGCAATCGGGACAAATTTGCTCGTTGGTCATGAGAGGGATCTCCTGATGGATTCTCGGCTACCCTCTTCTAAAGCAAACTCCGGCATTCGTCGCACGGAATTGTTGAAGAAATCGATCGAAGCGCGCCGCGACTGCATCCATGAAGGTCAATCTATGTTGGGGCTCGTGCGAAAACAACCGCGCGACCGAAGCGCCGATGAGAACAAATTGGTTGTGGGATCGCCAAGAATCTGTAACGGGCCGTGGCGGCATTCACGGGTCTCGATTAGTCGCTGCGACGGAATCCCCGTTTCACTTCGTCGCACAAGACACTGGGCAAATTTGGCAGAGTTACAACGCGATCCGCAAGCTCGGCTTCTATTACTGCCTTGGGCATTCCGAATACCGTACACCCTTTGGCGTGCTGCGCCACGACACGACCACCCCTTTGTTTCAATTCACAGCTCCCTTGCGTTCCGTCCCTTCCCATGCCGGTGAGGATAACGGCCAACGCCTTTCCATCAAGCGAATCGCACGCCGAACGTAATGTGTAGTCGACTGCCGGGCGGCAATTATGTTCAGGCGGATCGTCCGTTATCCGAATCGTGATGCAGCCGTCGAGATCCATCAGTTTGAGATGTCGGCCACCGGGGGCCACGAAAACCTTGCGAGCTTCCAGGGGCATTCCGTCCTGGGCCTCGATCACTTCCAGGGCGCACAGCCCGTCAAGGCGTTCGGCCAAAGGCCGTGTGAACTGTCGCGGAATATGTTGAACGACAACCACCGGCACGGCTAGATCGCCCGGCAGTTTGGGCAGAACTTGCCTTAACGCTTCGGGACCCCCGGTCGAAGCGCCGATAATCACCGCCGCGCAGTTCCAAGAGGCAGCCGGTGCCGCCACCTTGATGCCGGGCTGGATCGCCGTGGAGGTTGGTCCGCGGCAGCCCTCGCGAAATGCCGCAATCTTGTTTTCCAACTCGCTTCGCAGATATTCCCGGTTCGCGGACGCATCATTGCTGGAGGGTTTTTGGATGAAGTCGAAGGCCCCTTCGAGCAAGGCGTCTGTTGTGGTTTGAGCGCCGGCGTCGGTCAAACGACTGACCATCACTGCCTTAGCGCGGCAGCGACGACCATTCATCGCGCGCAGCACGTCAATGCCGCTCATGTCCGGCATTTCGACATCCAGCGTGACTAAATCCGGATCGAGTTCATCGATCTTTTCCAGCGCGCGGGTTCCGTTTTCGGCGTTGCCCACGACTGAGCAGCCAGGAATGCTCCCCAGCAAGTCACGAATCAGCAGCCGGTACAGAGCCGAATCATCGACGATCAAGATACGAATCGGATCTGCTACCAAAATACGTCCTTCCGAGTGGTCATTCTCCCTGGAGATACTTCTCAAAGAAAGCTCGCAGCCGATTGGAGTCGAATGGCTTGACGATAAAGTCCATCGCGCCGCTGGTGATGCAATCGCTTAACTTTTCTTTTTGATTGATGGCGCTCACCATGACAACTTGTGCGCTCGGATTTAAGTCGCGGATCGCCCGCAGTGCCGCTAGCCCGTCAAGCTTCGGCATGACCATGTCGAGGGTCACCATGTCGGGCTCGTGCTGCTGATAAAGTTCAACAGCCTCTTCGCCGTTTTGCGCTTCGGCCACGACGTTCCATCCGGCCGCGCGGGCGATATCCTTGATCTTCATCCTCATGATCATGGCGTCGTCGACGATCATTAGGCGGTTCATGGGCATTGAATTCCGAGGTTGGCGGTGGCTATATATCAGTACTCGCACCGCCGACGATGTCGATGGTGACTCTTCCAGTGTTTGGGTAAAAAGTCATTCGTCGCCCCTGAGTGCCGCCGCAGTGCTCGGCGACAATGGGGATGCTCAATTCTCCTAACATTCGCCGAATTGTATCCAGATTTTGGTCGCCAATCGTCAAGGCGGCCTGCGACGCCAGCATATTCGCACCGCCGGCGACCTTGGCGTTCAAGCCTTGCGTGATGCCGCCCGCCACTTCAATGTCCCGGATCAAGGCGGGAATCGCGGTGTCCACGTATTTTCCGGGAGGGCCGCTTCGCCCCTGCGAATTCGGCAGGACGATGTGAGCCAATCCGCCGATCACGGTTCGACGGTGATACAAAGCCAGCCCAATGCACGAGCCGAGCAGCGTTTTTAATGGCTGCTCGCCGTTGCCGATCCTTAGTTCACCCATCCGGATCGACGGAGGGAGCTGGGCTGTTTCGGAACTTGACGGCTTTGTCGACATGCGTGAACGCTCGGGCTTCAAACAACGTGATCCATCAATTCAGCCAGCCGCTCCATCGACGGGCCATCGGGGACGAAGAGCATCGTCCAGTTGAGCGATTCACCGCGAATCTCAAAAATCGAGCGGGCGGAAAAAACGAAATCGCTGGCCATCGCCTGTCCCATGAATGCCGTTTGCAACAGGCTGCCGGCAAATTCTCGGCGAAACGTCGGTGGCGACGGCAGGATTTCCACCGCGTCCGCATTGGGGCGGCTCAAATGTTTCGCCAGTGAGTTCAGATAAGCACTTCCAATGATGTTGGTCGTTTCTAGTGCCGCCGACCGTTCCAACTCGCTCCATTCGGTCGCTGAACCTATGGGATGATCCAGCAACAGATCGGTCAGCGACAGCCCGCACTCGTCGTCGAACGCCAAAATGATTTGTCCGGTTAACGAGCCTGTCATTTCCAGCGAGCAAAAGCAGAGTGCCTGGTCCGCCGGGCCCAGCACATCCGCCGCGTCACAAATTGGCAATTGGTCGACCGAGTCGATTTCGATCAGCGATGGCACCGCCAACCATGCCGCCATCGATTGCGAGGCCTGTTGGGCACCAACGTGCAAGGCCGCAGCCAAATGTTCTAGCTGCTTGTCAGAAAGTGGAGCTTCCATGTTGCCCTGCCTATACCGCTAGGGATGGCTTTTCGCCACTTGATCGTTCGGCGGCCATCTTGATAACCTCGCCCGAGTCAAGCATCAAGCATACCGTACCATCGCCCATGATGCTTGCTCCGGAAAGGCCCCGGATATTCACGAAGTTATCCGATAACGACTTGATAACGATGTCCGTGCTGCCGAGCAGGTCGTCAACACACAAGCCCATCTTGCGCCCTGCGGTGTGCAGGATCACGACATTCGCATCGCCGGGGGCCTCTTGGCTGTCGCCAGCCGGTTCGCTGACCGAGGCATGATAGTCGATACCATGCCAGTAGAAGACTTGGTCCATGCGAATCAACGGAATGAACTCGCCCCGTACATCAATCGTTTCGCGACCGTGGACAGAGTGAATTTGATCATGCTGAACGGCGACGATCTCACGCACGTCGTCAATCGGTATGGAGAAGAAGCCCCGGCGGAATTGAACTACCAGGCAGCGAATAATTGCCAGGGTGAGCGGTAAACGTAGTTTAAAGCTGGTGCCCTCGTTCGCCTTGGTCTCGACTTCGATGGCGCCGTTCAGTTCGAAGATGCGATTTCTTACGACATCCATTCCCACGCCGCGGCCTGAAATATCCGTGACTTGTTCCGCGGTGCTAAATCCGGGGTGCCAGATGTGGTCGATGATTTGTTGTTCGCTCATTTCCGACAGGGCAGCCTCGGTGGCCAGGCCGCGATCGAGGGCCCGTTGCCGGATGCGATCGAGATTCAGCCCCGCGCCATCGTCGCTGACCGTAATGAAGACGTTGTTTCCGCGATGGGCAGCCTCCAGGATGATTGTCCCGGTTTCCGGTTTTCCCAGCCGCCGTCGCTCGTCCGGCAATTCAAGCCCGTGATCGAGCGAGTTGCGAACTAAATGCAGCAGCGGATCTCCAAGCTCGTCGATCATGCGCTTGTCCAACTCGGTCTTTTCGCCGCGTATCTCCAGTTGGACTTGTTTGTTTCGTTCGCCCGCCAGATCGCGCAAGACCCGTCTGAATCGGTTAAACAACGGAGCAACCGGAACCATCCGAGTGTCCAAAACGCTCTGCTGGAGATTGCCGGACACACGGCTGAGCTGGTCGACCGACTCCTCGATCCGGGCGAAATGACGACGGCCCTCTTCCAAGGTGGCGAACTGCTGTTCGACCACGTCGAGATCTCCGCCCAAGTCGTGAAGCAGTTCGTGCCAGCCGTTTCCGTCGCCAACATGCGCGGCCAGCACCGCTTTGATCTTGCCCAAGCCGGCGCGAAGCCGCTGGCTCACATCGTTGGCCCGGTCCGACATCCCGCGACCGCTGAACACCGAGTTCATTTCTCCCGTGATCTGCACAATGCGTTCTCGGGTGACGACCAGTTCGCCGGTTAGATTCATGAGTTGATCGAGGCGGCCGATACCTACCCGGACCGTTTCCGCGACCGCGGCCCGCTCGGTCTGGAGTCGTTCCGGCTCACCGGACTTGGCTGGAACGGGCGTCGTCGAAGTCTCCAAGCCCTCTGCGGCCGTTGCCGTTGAGTCGGCGGCAGCCTCCACATGGTGATGTTCTTTAGACTCTTCAACTGAAGAAGGCGGTTCGGACTCGGCTTGCCCGGGCTGCGCGATTCCGGCCGTGGGGCCGCCCTCAATTTGAACCGACTTGACGCCGTCAACATTGGCGATTTTCCGCACGTCCTCGGGATCGCCGTCCGTCAACACAATCAACACGAAGTGGGAAAGATCCTCAAAACTGTGAGTCTCATCGACGGGCGGATCGGTGGCGATGATCTGGCCCACATTGGACAGGCGCGCCACGATCAATCGCGCTTTCATGTCGGCCAGTTGTAGTCCCGGTTCGAACTCGACCCGCACGCGATACCCACCATGCAAGCTTGGAAGGGAAACGGGTGCCGCCGCCGGTTGGCCAGTAGCGGATTGTTGATCGCCGCCCTGCTGCTCGACCTGTTCCAATTGGCGGAGTACTTGAGACGCATCTTTGTTCGGCTGTTCGCCAGCCCGCAGCCCCGTATTGAATGTCCGCAAGAAGTCGACGCACCGCAGCAGCACGGTGATCCGCTGGCGATCGAGGGTTGCCTTGCCGGAGCGGAACTGGTCGAAACGATTTTCCAACTCGTGAGCCAGTTCGCTGATCCCGTCAAACCCCATCAGGCCGGCCGAACCCTTGTGGGTGTGAAGCAAACGGAACGCTTCGTTGAGCGACTCGGAATCACGCGGGTCGCCTTCCAGCCGCAACAGCGCCTGCATCAGAGCCTCGAGATCCTCGTCGCTCTCGTCGAGAAATACCTGCAGGTACAACTCCCAATCGGCTTGCGACTGCGTATCGTTTTGTTCCGGTTCGTTCGTCATGAAGTTCGTAGGCTATTCGAGCATTCCACGTTGCGATTTCATTTTTGATAAAGAAATGTCGAGTGCTTTGTTAGACCCTGTAACATGTCATAGATGCCCTCCGACGGCCCGACCACGAGGTATCCGCCGTCGGCCAGCACGCTGATCAGGTTCTCAACCACCTTTTGTTTCGACTGCCGATCAAAGTAAATCAGGACATTTCGGACGAATATGCAATCGAACGGGGTACCGGGCAGCGGTTCCATGAGGTTGTGCCGCCGAAAGGTCACCAGCTCGCGGAGGTTCGGCTTGATTCGCCACAGAGGGTCGTCGCGTTGCTGCGTAAAATGTCGCCGGCGTCGCTTTGCATCGAGCTGTTGCAGGGCTCGTTCCTTGTAAGTTCCTTCGCGAGCGGATTGCAGCGCGTCCTCGCTGAGGTCGGTGGCCATGACCTCCAACTGCCAGCCGCTCAGCCGAAGTTGATTCTCGGCCAGGCAGATCGCGATCGAATAGGGTTCTTCGCCCGTGCTGCACGCCGCCGACCACACCCGCAATCGTCGCGGGCGCTGTTCGCCGCGGGCTTGCAACGCCAGTTCGCTGATAAAGTCGTGGCCAAACCACTCGAAGTGCTTCTCCGTCCGGAAGAAGTAAGTTTCATTCGTTGTGACAGCGTCCAGAAAACCGGTTAGCTCGCCTTGTCCGGGAACCGATTTCAGATGTTGGAAGTAGGATTGGAAGTCGTCGAATCCACCCGCCTTGAGCCGACGCCGCACGCGGTTGCTCAACAGCGTTCGTTTCGCGTCGGGGATACGGATGCCGCTCATCTCGTAAATGAACTCTTGAAAGTTTCGAAATTCCGTTGAGGTCAGTTCCTTGATTTCGACCATAAGGCTTCACGAAAATCCGTAGTGTATGTCGTTGTTCGCTCGGCTCTAGGCCTTGAAGTTCGCAACCAGATCCTGCAGGTTGGAAGCTTGCGCGCCCAATTCCTCGGCACTCGCGGCCAGTTGTTCCGCGCCGGCCGCGTTGGATTCGGTGGTCACGGAAATGGACTGGATGGCGTCTTTCACTTCCGACGCGCTGGCGGCCTGGGTTTCCGTTGAATCGGCGATTTTCGCGATCGCGCCGGCCGTACTGTCGACGGCATCGACAATTGCATTCAACGATTCGCCTACCTTTTCGGACAACTCGGCGCCTTCGGCAACTCGCCGCGACGATTCTTTGATCAGTTGCGTAATCTCCTTGGCCGCTTCACTCGAACGTTCCGCCAGCTTGCGCACTTCGTCGGCCACCACCGCGAAACCAAGCCCGTGCTCGCCCGCGCGGGCTGCCTCGATAGCCGCATTCAGCGCCAACAAATTGGTTTGACTGGCGATCTCGCTGATCACTTGGATGATATCCGTGATCTGTTCGCTCGATCGTTCGATCAGGTTCATCGCGTCGACCGCCACGGTCCGTGTGTTTCCCGC
>JAJDEH010000287.1 GCA_029259935.1 Planctomycetota bacterium | reverse complement strand
CCACTTCATGTTCGGTTCGGACAAGGCTTCGAGTTCGGTTTGCCGAAGCGCGGACATGACCACGTCGCGCATTCGTGTGCGACGGCCGTAGAGGGCCGAGTCCAATTCGCCACGGTCCTTTTTGTCGGTCACCGCATAGAGATGGCACTTCACGAATAGTACGTCCGCGCTGTTCTCAATATCGCGCGGGACGAAATACTCGCCCAGGTCGATTTCCACATACTTCACCGGGTCGTGCCGGCGCCCCTGGACGTTGTACTGTTCAATCAATTCGTGCTCGTCCATTTGCGGCGTGTCTTGGCCGCAGCCTGACAACAGCACGCCGGCACCAAGCAGGAACAGATGCCAGCATGCACGCCGGCAGGTAGGGCTTCGAGTCGTCATTACGGACATGAGCAACGTCACTCAAATTTTTTGGGTCACAAGCTAGCAGCGGGCCATTCACGGGTGTGGCACCTTAAAAAGCATAGGTTGTGCTTGGCGAATTCGTGCCGCAGCTGCCTGAAATCGTCGCGCGTGATTCCCCCCAATTCCCGCAGGCAAGGGTCGAAATCAACGCCCCTGTACTCACACTTGCCGCTTGGCGAGCGGAGGAATTCTACTAGCAGCGGAGACGCCGATTCTGTTCCTTGTACCGCGCCGCTTGACGTTCGTTATCCGGCATTTCCGGAATAATCCTTATGATCGCCCCATTTTAAACCGATATAGATCGTGTCGAATTCGACCGATGCACACTCTGCAACAGCACGACAAGGGTTATGCCATGCTCGTTATCGTTAGCGATCTCCACTTGACGGACGGAACTTCGGGTGCCACCGTCAATCCTGGAGCCTTTGAGATTCTAGCGCATCGGCTCAGCGATGTGGCCGTACGGGCTTCTTGGCGAGGCGATGGCGGCTACCGTCCCATAGATCGTATCGACCTGGTGCTGCTCGGCGATACGCTGGACATGATTCGCTCGACACGCTGGTTACATTCCAATGTACGGCCGTGGCACGATGTGCATTCTCCGGCGATGGTCGATGTGGTCACTCGAGTGGCCGACGACATCCTGACACATAACAGCGAATCACTTTCCACCTTGCGCCAGTTGGCCGCCGAGGGCGCGATCAAGGTGCCGATGGCCGCGCAGTCGGGCCAGCCAGACTACCACACTCAGCCGATTTCGATTCCCGTCCGCACGCATTATATGGTCGGTAATCACGACTGGCATTTGCATCTGCGTGGAGCCAGCTATGACCTGCTGCGCCAAAAAGTGGCGCATCATTTTGGCTTGGCCAATTCACACACCGCCCCTTTTCCACACGATCCGCACGAGTGCGAAGAATTGCTGGAAACATTGCGCAGACATCGCGTGTTCGCACGTCACGGCGACATCTTTGATCCGCTGAACTTCAACGAAGACCGGGACTCCAGCAGCCTGGGCGATGCGATTGTCATCGAATTGGTGGGGCGGTTTATCGTGGAAGTGAGCCGAGAAATGGCGGACGATCTGCCGGCGGCCGTGGCAGCGGGATTGGCCGAGATCGACAACATACGTCCTTTGCTGCTGATTCCCGCCTGGATCGATGGCATGCTGGAACGCAGTTGCCCCAGCCCCGCGATTCGCAAACAACTGAAAAAAATCTGGGATCGGCTGGCGGACGAGTTCCTGCAGTTGCCCATGGTCCGCGAATGCGATGCCGCCGACCTGATCGACGGCTTGGAATCGGCGCTGAAATTTAGTCAACGGCCTTCCATTGGCTGGGCTTCGCGAGTTTCCAAATGGCTGCACAGTTTGCGAGGCGCTTCCGGCGATTCCTATTATCAACACGCGTTGGCTGAACAAGACTTTCGCAATCGGCGCGCCCGGCACATCGTGTATGGCCACACGCACACCTGTGAGACCATTCCGTTGGACGCCAGTTACGCCGACGCTTACGTGCTGAACCAAATGTATTTCAATGCGGGAACCTGGCGGCGGACGTATCGTCCGACGATCTTGGCCCCCAGTGAGCACGAATTCATCCCCACCGAGAGCATGACGTATCTCACGTTCTTCCAGGGCGACGAGCGTGGTGGCCGGCCGTTTGAGACTTGGACCGGTACGCTTGGGCTTTCGCTGGGCGAACCGGCCGTGACGCGAGGTGAACAACCGGTCTCGCGCCGAGTGGCTCAAGGCCAACAGGCAGCGCCCGCTCGGACGCCGATCAATCCGCCCCACTTCGCGCAAGTGTTTGCGCAACAGAATCTACCGGCTGGCCATTAAGGGTTCGCCAAACCGTATTCTGGTTTGTTGAAATTGAGGTCGGCCGTTGCCGCGAAGCGTCTTTCCAATCGCGGCATGCAGCGGTGGAAGTCCATTACGCCCATTGCGTTTCTTCCTCTTCCGGCTCTTCCTCGGAATCCAAAGCTGCAAGTTCTTCGGACGTAAAGAACCGGCCGGCGATCAGTCGCACCGGGACCAACAGCACGATGAACAAGGGAAACAAGATTCCCAACACCGTGACTTCAATCAGCCCCAAAAACAGCAAACAAACCAGTTGCAGCAGCGTGAAGCGATGGATGGTCCAAATCGGTACGCGGCGAATGTAGTGCGTCGTGGGGTACAGCGATGAGTCCATCAGCCACAGCCGCAACCGTTCGAAAAACTGGTTCCCCGCCATCGAGACCACGCCCATGAAGAGAAACAACCCGTACAGCACGGCCATGGGGATCATCTTCAACAGCGGCAACGCAAGGACGGAGAGTCCGATCAGCAGGTGAATCGCAAGAGCGGTCACTCGCGTTTCACGTACGTGCAGTATTCGTTCTCGCGATTCTCCATCTCGGGTCACGACGTTTTCAACCGTGGCCAGACTGTGCAGGTGATTCAACGACCGCACGGTTGCCGCCACCAGCCACGGCAAACCAAACAGCGAGCAAACCGCGATCAGCACGCCCATCACCGCCATGTCGTAATGATAAGCCGGACCCTTTTGAAGCTTGTTGTCGCGGTTGTTCACCAGGCGGGCCGTGATGTTCTGGTCGACATAGACCAGCACGGTTGCCAAGATCGCCGGTCCGATCGCGGCAAACCACACCCACTTGGGTGCCGCGAACAGGTTGACCAGCCACGATCTGGGAATCGTTGGTTGGAATGAGTCGGGCGCGGGCAGCGTTGCCGTCCGCACATCATGAAACCAGGTCACCGCGATCACCGTCATCGCCAGCAGCGCGATGGCGGGGCCGAAGTCGGCAAGGAACTCGCGGATTTGCGCATGCAAATATCGGCTGCGACGAAAACGCGAAAGCGTGAAGGCGATAAAGAAGGTTCCCATCGCCAGGATTAACGGCACGAGCGCCCGATCGTGGCTGACCCGCTCGTCCTGATACACCTCCGAAACGATATGCGCCAGGGCCTCGATCGCCGCATAAATAAATATTATCGAAATGAGCGCCGCGAATATCTCGTCCGTAAACCGAGTGAAATATTTCACCAGGCAACTCGCATCAGTAACGGCCAGTATGATCAGAAACAGCCCTGTCCATAGGCCGATCCAAGCACGCGTTTCCAAGAATTGGTCTCCCAGTCCCAGTTTGCCGCAAAGTAAATACAGCATCCAGGTAAACACCAGCAGCGGGCCGGTGCCTCCCAAAATGATGAGCGGCTGCCCCGAGAACAGGGCGTAGAGTACGCCACAGATCGCTGAACCGATCAGCATTTCGGTCGCGCCGATGTAATTGTCTGTCAGTTCGGCCATGATGCCGCCGAAGGTGACAGCCGGAGCCAAACAGGCAAAGTACAAGAACAAGATCGAGGCCACGCTCTTGGAATGCGCGCCGTCGCGAAAGTCGCTGGCGTAATGCGGAAGCCGACGACGGAGATCCTGAATGATTCCGCCGAACAGCCGCCCGGTATAGGACAGGCCGTCCGACGTTTCTTCCTTCGGCTGGGCCTTGGGCACCGTTCGTGCGTCAAAGCGATCCAAGGCGGTTAACAGATCGAGCTGAGTGCGTGCACGCCCGGCGTCGTACCGGAATTCATCATCGGCCATGAGCCGTGCGATGTTGGCCAACGAGTCGAGGTGTTGCGCGGCGGCTCCGGCCGGACCCAAAAGCATAATCACGAACTGCGTGGGGATGCCATCGGGTGCTCCCAGATTGGCTGGATGCGCCAGACGGACAAACACGATCACCGGTTCCCGAACGGCATCCAGGTACGTGTGCGGCACGGCGACCGCGTTTCCGATGGCCGTCGCCGCCTGCTCTTCGCGCGCGATCAGCGACGCCTCCAACTCGTCTCGCTGCGCCGCCAGCACCGACCCTCGGGCGACCAAATAATTCACGACCTGACGAAATACCGACGACAAATCGCGTTCGTCGAGATCCAACAGAAAACACCCGTCGAGCAGTGCATTGCGAAGCAGCTTCAAGTTCTGTTCTCCAAACTAGCAGCAGTCAGGAATTTCGGAGCCGTCCGATTCTCTCAAAATCGCCATCAACCGACCAGATGACATGAAAAGCCGCGGATTTCAAGTGCCGTTGTCGCCTGGGACTGGTTCTCTAAAGCTTAGCATTGCGATCGCATGACTCCGACAGAATGTGGCACGTTTGGGCAGCCGAGCAAAAGTCGCGGTGCCGCCGGTTGATACTCGTCCACGCCGAGTAACACCAGTTATTTCGATTGGAATCTGGATCGCCTCCGGCGTCTGTGCTGTCGTACTTGCGGGGCTGCTTCTCACTTGGTCATAAGCAATGACACAAGTGGCACGGATGCCACCTCCGCGGTTTGGCGGAATTAGAGGGATCGACGTAAGAATCGTGGATGCTCGGATGACGGGGCGCGGCCTTCGCCGGCTAGATTCGCTCGGCGACGGATGCGAACGGCGTATCGATCAGTTCAATCACCCGGCTGGCGGTCGATTCCCGATAGCGGCTTTTGGGCGATGAATCGTCGGGCTTGTCCGGTGGTGGACTATCGCCGGAAGCGAGCAGCGCGACGACCACCACAATCACGGCCAGCACGATCGCGCCGCCGCCCAACGCGGCCCACACCCAAACGGGTGTTTTCGCCTTTTCACGTCGTTGCTGGGCCAGCGTGGGCTTCTTGCCGGAACCAATCGTTGCCGGATCAACGACTTCGAATCCCAGTTCGACGGAACTGCTCGACGCGTTGCCAACTTTTTCGGTTTGAATGGCTACAGCGACATGGGACTCCGATGCGCTCGGACCTTTGACCGTTACGCGGCCCTTGTCCGACATCGTGTCGTTCGCGTTCTCGTTGGCTATGAACGGCTGATTGGGCAGGGCACGAGGAGTTGGCTCGACGGGCCGAGCGGCGCTGGCCCCCACCAGGGGAGCCGGCTGAGCGGCCGCGACCTTATCCGCCGCAGCCATCGCGGCTAGTTTGACGGCCGAATCCGTACCGCGAATTTCAATTACCTCGCCCCGAGCAAGCAGCCACGCCTCCAACATGTCGGCGACTTGGCGGGCGCTTTGGTAGCGGTCGTTGGCGTCTTTTTGCAGCATCTTGAAACAAATCTCGACCAGCTCCGCCGGGCAATCCGGCCGGTCCACCCGCAAGTCAGCGGGCATTTCCGTTTGATGCTTGAGAATTCGCTGCGCGAGCGACCCGTCGACGTATGGCGGGTGCCCGGTCAACAAGAAGTACATGGCACAGCCGAGACTATAGATATCAACTCGGTGATCCACGGCGTGGCTGTTGATGGCTTGTTCGGGTGCCAGATAATCCGCCGTTCCCAAAACGTTTTCGTTGTGGGCCTCGGTCAGAGAACATCGATCTGGATCCGAATACAAAGCCAGCCCCAGGTCCAAGATCTTGACGACATTATTGTTATCCACCAGCAGATTCGCCGGCTTTACGTCGCGATGGATCAGGCCAACGGAGTGGGCATAGTCGAGCCCTTCGGCGGCTTGGGCCAAGTAATTCGCCGCCAAGTTCAGTTCGAGCGGCCCGTCCTTTTTCACGATGTCCTGCAAATCGCGGCCATCGACGAATTCCATCACGATATAGTGCGTGTCGCGCTCGTTATCCACGTCATAGGCGCGCACAATGTTGGGGTGATCCAGAGCGGCGGTCGCTTCCGCTTCTTGGTAGAACCGCTCTTTGTAGGATGAATCATTCACGCGCCGCGTCGGCAAGACCTTGATCGCCCGCCGGGTTCGCATCAGCGTGTGTTCGGCCAGATAGACGCTGCTCATGCCTCCCGAGCCGAGCAGCGACAGCAACTTGTACTTCCCTAGTCGAAATCCCTTGTATTTGCCGTCCAGCACTTTTGCCGAATGCCAGCGGGTGAGCAGCCCGGCCTCCACGAACTGTTCCATGACGACGGCTGGATCGTCCGGCAGCCGGCCCCCATGCGCGTTTTTGCACGTACGCAGCGTCTCTCTAACCTGATCATCTTCGACCAAGCCGCTTCGTTGAATCAACTCAACGAGTTTCTTTACTTCTGTAACCCTGGCCATGCGCGGTCGGAACGATTGTCGTTATCGCTGGGACTGTGGCGGTACAAATAAACTAGGGAGACAAGAACCCGTTCTCCGCCTCGGATCAGGCACAAGCCACGATTCAGCGACTTGGAAATACCGCGAAATCGCTGAACATTAGCCGGTTGGCCATCGTTGGCACCTTCGGACGCATGTGGAAACATGGGAAAGATACCACTCTTTCGTGGTTAGAGTAAACCACCTTTTCAATTAACATTGTACACTGGGTTCATAAAAAACAAAAAAAGACCGTCTCGCGATTGAGATGTTTCTGAGTCATGCTGGCCGTCACCGAGTTGCTTGAGGAACGCAACGCCCGCTTCTATTTGGTCCAAGACTACCCCTAGCGGACTATGATTCACGCAATCCATGGTAAGCCGGAGCGATGGTGCAATGGGGTCCGAAACGCTCTTTCGCTAAGCAGTAAGGGTTAGGCAATGTCCGTCGGCTTTCAGGTCGTCCTTTACACCCGTCAGAGATGCCACCTTTGCGACGAGGCGGCAGAATTACTGGCCCGCCACGACATTGCCCCACAACTCGTCGATATCGACCACTCCCCGGACTTAGTCGAATTGTATGACACCTGTGTGCCCGTCGTCGAAATCGACGGAAAAGTGCGGTTTCGAGGCCGGATCAACGAAATCTTGCTACGCCGCCTGCTCAGCCAAAGCACCACTCAGGAAGACACATGAATCGGCTGGGATTGTTCGCGAAGTATTGGCAGCCGGGCCGAGTCAAGACACGTCTGGCGGCCAGCATCGGTGCCCACGCCGCCGCCAAGCTTCACCAAGCGTTTGTCGCGTGCCTCGCCGAGCGACTGAAGAATGTAGCTGATGAGCGGGTCATCGTATTCACTCCCGAGGAGAACCGCGCGGAGTTCATCGAGACGGCAGGTCGCTCATGGATGGTGCAGCCCCAATCCGCCGGCGATTTGGGGCAGCGGATGCGTTCGTTCTTTTCTAGCGCCTTGGCGAACGGTGCCGACCGGGTTGTCGTCATCGGCTCGGACAGTCCCACGCTGCCGATCGAATTCATTGAGCAAGCCTTTGAATCGCTCCGGCGAAATCCGGTAGTGCTGGGCCCTTCACGCGACGGGGGCTACTACTTGGTCGGCCTAGCCGCCCCAATGCCCGACATGTTCTTGAATGTCGAATGGGGAACACCGCGAGTTTGGCAACAAACGATCGCCTGCCTCGAGCGAGAGAAAACGCCGTTCACCGAGCTGCGCCCGTGGTACGACATTGATGAAATCGACGATTTGCGGCAGCTAGAAACGGAACTCCGCGAACAAAGATCAAGCCACTCAGCATTCGGCGATCTTGCGAATGTCGTTGAAAGAGAGTGCGGGTCGAGCGATGGCTGAGCTAAACGGCATTGCTCCACCGTTTAATTGACTCCACTTAATTGGCTCCACCGTCTAATTGATCGGTCGTTCGGAACCGAATTCAAGTTGCATTTGCGGATCGGCATTGCTGGCTTCAGGATTGAGCTCCTTGAACAGCAAACTCGGCTGGATGTCGTGATTGTGTTGGTATTTGTCGCTGGCGTATTCTTGAATCTTGCCGACGATCTTGTGGTAGCAGATCTGGCAAATGGGGACGCCCGCATAGATCCGCACGGGCTGGACGGCGAACATTTCCAGCGTCCAATAGCCGCTGAACCCGACGTCCCCCAAACCGGCGGTCACGTTCACGAACAACCCAAGCCGTCCTACCGACGAGCGGCCTTCAACCATCGGCACCAGATTGTGAGTGGTCGTGTATTCCATCGTGCGCCCCAAATAAAGCCGATTGGGCTGCAGGACCATGCCTTGTTCGGGAATCGTCACTCGCCGCACGCGGTTGGCTTTTCGCATGTCCAGCACAACTTCTTCATAAGTCATTAATTCGTTGTGCAACGTCAAGTTGTAGCTGTTGGGATTCAGATTCACCTTGTCATAGGGCTCGATGATTATGTCGTCGCCCAGATTTTTTTGAATCTCGTCGCCGGAAAGGATCATCGCCAAGGTTTCCTTGCTTTACGAAGCTCAGTTGCTAGATCAAGCTTCCACGCCATCCACGCCAATTCTTGGGCAAAACCGTTTCATCGAACATTCGTCACACAATGGCTTGCGTGCCTTGCAGACGCCCCGTCCATGGTGAATCATTCGATGCGAGAAATCAATCCACTCCTTTTTCGGTAATTGCCCCATCAGCTCGCGTTCGACTTTCACCGCGTCGGTCTCTTGGGTTAAGCCAAGCCGGCGGCTCAATCGCCCCACATGGGTGTCGACCACCACGCCCGTCGGCAGTCGATGCGCGGTTCCCAACACGACATTGGCGGTCTTTCGGCCCACGCCGGACAACTCGACCAACTGGTCGAGATCTCGCGGAACCTGGCCCTCGTAGCGCTCGACCAGCGCCTTGCAGCACCCCTTGATGTTCTTGGCTTTGTTGCGAAAAAAGCCAGTACTTTGAATTGCCTTTTCCAGCGTTTTCAGTGGAACGCGGTTGAGATCGTCAACGGTGGGGTATTTCTTAAAGAGATCCTTGGTGACGATATTGACCCGCCGGTCGGTGCATTGGGCCGAAAGTATGGTCGCGATCAGCAGTTGAAAGTCGCCGTCGTGGTGGAGGGCACATTCCGCGTCGGCATAATCCTTGCGCAGGGTGCGAATAACCTTCGCCGCATGGCGTTTCGCGTCGGCGGTGGCAGGCATCTCTTCCTGACGGTGAGTTGGATAGGCGAACGAAACGCAAGTCGCAGGTTTCAATTCTGGCGCATCTCCGGGGAGTGTCAAGTATGCAATCGAGACGCGACCACGCAGACGCAAGGTCTTTCTCTCGTTGACTTTGTACGTCCCCAGAGGTACAGTTTGATACTTCGCCCGCGGCGCTCGCGGGTGACAGTTCGACTCAACCATAACCATTGGGCAATCTGATGAGCCAATTTTCGCAGAACCCCTACCAATCACCGTATAACGATTCCTATGCCACGACCGCGGCGCTGGCCGCCGAGTCGGAACGGGCCACGTTCATTCGGCGCACCTACTTGCATCTGGCTGCCGCCGTCCTGCTGTTTGCCGGTATTGAGGCTTTGATCTTTATCTCGGTCGAGCCTGACACGTTGAAGTGGTTCACCATGAGAGCAGTCGGTGGTTGGACGTGGCTGCTGTTCCTGGGTGGGTTCATGGTCGTGAGTTGGATCGCCCGTTCGTGGGCCGCTTCGGACACTTCGGTCGGCATGCAGTATTTGGGCCTGCTTCTCTATGTAGTCGCTCAGTCGATTCTTTTCGTCCCGCTGCTGACCATGGCCGCGTTCTTTTGCAAAGACCCCAACGTCATCCCCTCGGCCGGGATCCTCACCTTGTCCATGTTCGCCGGATTGACGGCGGTGGCCTTTATTTCGCGCAAGGACTTCTCGTTCCTGAGGAACTTCTTGGTCGTGGGCGGCATGATCGCCATGGGCTTGATCGTTTGCTCGATGTTCCTCGGCGGCATTAGCTTGGGAATTTGGTTCTCCGTCGCACTGATCGTCTTGGCCAGCGGCTACATCCTGTATGACACTTCGAATGTTATGCATCACTATCGGACCACTCAGCACGTGGCCGCCGCCTTGGCACTTTTCGCCTCGGTCGCCTTGTTGTTCTGGTACTTGATTCAGTTGCTGATGCTTTCTCGCCGTTAGAATTGAGCCGACGTCCCCAATCGCGTTGGTACGGAATCATTGATGGCAGAAGACGCCTACGACCCGCGTTATCTCGAAGGGATCAAGTACTTCAATGAATGTGAGTTCTTCGAGGCCCATGAAGTGTGGGAGGATTTGTGGAAGGACTACAGCGGGCCTTCCCGTTTGTTCTACAAAGGCCTCATTCAAGTAGCCGTCTGCCTGCACCACTTTGGCAACGGCAACATTCGCGGGGCCAGAAAACTCTACCGCAGTTCGACCGGCTATCTAGGAGAGTTTCGCCCACGTCACATTGGGCTGAACGTCGATAAGCTGCTGAGCGAACTTGAAACTTGCTGTGGCGAGATCTTGGCCAGCGAGGAGGAGTTCCCCAAGATCGACATCGTGCCAGACCTAATTCCCGAGATTCACCTAGAGCCAAGTTCATAAGGTTGATGGCCGATAATTCTCAAAACACTCGGCTGCCCGACGACTTTTCGGGCGAGGTGCGGTTGTTTCCGTTGCCCAACGTCGTGCTCTTCCCAGGCGTGCTGCAGCCGCTTCACATTTTTGAACCGCGATACTGCGAAATGCTCAAAGATGCATTGGCCCATGATCGTCTAATCGCCATGGCATTGCTCGAGCCGGGTTGGGAACCCGGTTACGAGGGACGCCCTCCGATTGCTCCCATTGTTTGCGTGGGCAAGATCGTTTCGCATACGACGAAAGACGATGATCGACACAACATCCTGTTGGCGGGAATCAGCCGAGCCTCGATTTCCGAGGAATTACCGTCGACGGGACCGTTCCGTACCGCAACGGTCGAGTTGCTCGAAGACCGGTACAGTCTTGAGACGGCTCCCGAACGCGCGGAGCTGCGGCGGCGAATCGCGGACGGTTTTCGGGAACTCGTGCCCCCCTCGTTGACGGATAACGAGCAATTCGAAGAACTGTTGGGCGATCGGATTTCACTGGGGATGCTGACCGACGTGGTTGCGTATACGATAGACTTGGAGTTGCAGCTTAAACAGCAGTTGTTGTCGGAATGTAACGTGGACAGGCGCGCGGTAATGTTACTGGATGCCTTGACGGCGCTGCGGCACAGCCAAGGTTCGAAATCAAGTCAAGGATTTCCGCCCGAATTTAGCGATAACTAGCGAGACCATGTCCCGTCTAATTCGAGCAACCACTCGGGCTTGCTGAACTCGTCTAATCTAGAAGAAGTGGGTCGAACTGGCACAACATCAGCCATGAAGGTGGGCTATGCCCTCCTCAAGCGGAGAAGAAATTGGAAGGTCAAAACGATCTTGTTGATCTGCCGCGCATCGAACGGGCGGTTCGTGAAATCCTGGCCGCAGTGGGTGAGAATCCCGATCGCGAAGGATTGCGAGAGACGCCCGCCCGTGTCGCGCGAATGTATGCCGAGATGTTCAGCGGCCTGCATGCCGATCCACGCCCACACCTAAAAAAGTTCTTTACCGAGCAGTACGACGAAATTGTCTTGGTGCGCGACATCAGCTTTTGCAGCATGTGCGAACATCATCTGTTGCCGTTCATTGGTAAGGCGCATATCGGCTACATGCCTTCAGGAAAAGTAGTGGGGCTGAGCAAACTGGCCCGCGTTGTAGAAACGATCGCCCGTCGTCCTCAGGTACAAGAGCGAATGACCGAGGATATCGCTACGCTTATGGTGGAAGAACTGGACGCCAAAGGTGTGGCAGTCGTGATCGAGGCCAGCCATTCATGCATGTCGATTCGCGGAGTGCGAAAGCCGGGCAGTGTTTGTGTTACCTCGGCGATGAAGGGAAAGTTCCGTGAGAACGTTTCCAGCCGCGCCGAAATCATGCAATTGATTTACGGCGAACGCCGTTAACGAAAACTACTAGGAAGGTGGCACCGGCGAGTGTGAAGTTCCGTGATTCAACCGTCCGCCCACCCAAACGCCGCCAAGTGTTCTGATGAGCTTGCTGCTAACACAATTCATATTTCGACTTTCGTTCGGCGTCGCCGTGGCGATGGCCGTCACGCCTTCACGATTCGTGACCAGCGGCTTCTATCGCGTTCACTTATGGGTCGTCATGGGATTGAATACCTTTGCGGCGTTGGCGGTCTATTCCGCCGCGGACTATCCGAACCAAACGAAAGTCATGGTCCTCGTCATCGGGGCGACGGTTGGCAGCTTTATCGGTTCAGTCCTTTGGCTCTATGAAAACCGCTTTTTCGGCGGACTGGCACTCTATTTCGTGGCACTCATGTCGCTGGCGGCCGCTTTCTTGGCAATTGATGTTCCTGCATCCGCGCCCGAACAGAACATCATGTTAATGATGGCCGATTTGATATCGGGCGGATTGCTGCTGGGCGTAACGCTGTCCGCAATGTTGCTCGGCCACTGGTATTTGAATACCCCAACCATGGAACTGCTGCCGCTCAAGCGTTTGGTGATGCTGATGGCGGCGGCCATCATTGCCCGCACAATTCTGTGTGGGATGTGTTTGGTTTATCACCTGCAGGCCGAAGGGTCGCCCGAATTTAACATTTGGGCTTTTCTGGCCCTGCGGTGGCTCTCCGGGTTCATCGGCACGTTGGCCCTGGCTTGGATGGCGTGGCTCACCTTGAAAGTGCCCAATACGCAAAGTGCCACCGGCATTCTTTACGCCAGCGTGATCTTGGCCTTCATGGGCGAATTGACATCGAAGCTACTTTCCGTCGACAAGCTGTATCCCTTATGATAGTAAGATGAATGTTACCTTCGCCTGCTCGAAATGCGATGCGACCACGCGATCGGAAATCGATGCATCCTCCAGCGTCCTGCGGTGCGATCACTGCGGCCACGAAACGGCCATCCCCGCGGAGGCGGTGATCGAAGACCGAGTCGACCGCTGCCTGGTCTGTCCCAGCCAAGAACTGTACGTCCGCAAGGACTTTCCGCAACGATTAGGCGTAACGATTGTGATCATCGGTGTGGTACTCAGCAGCATCACCTGGTTCTACCATAGCTGGCTGGGAACGTTTGCCGTCCTGTTCGCCATGGCGGCGATCGATGTCTTTCTATACTGGGTGACGGGGAATCTGCTGCAATGCTACCGCTGTCAGGCCCAATATCGCGCGGTGCCGGGAGTGGACAGCTATGGTGCGTTTGATTTGGAAGTTCACGAACGTTATCGGCAAGAATTGATTCGACTAGAAGAGGCCGATCGGGCACGATCGCGAGCGACCGGCGAGCAACCGGCCGTCACCGTCAACTCATCGCCAACGGCGGTCGTGGGACGGTCGGTTAGCGGGAAATGAGCCGAAACGTCAACATCCCTGCCTTTAGTTAATCAACCCTGCGTATGGATCAAGAACGAGAGCGGATCCAGGAAGACCTGCGGGGTCTGGTTGATGGCGAGGTGCGCTGCGACGACTTGTTCGTTCAAATGTACGCCAGCGACGCCAGCGTCTATGAAATCCGGCCGCTTGGCGTAGTGCGGCCGCGTGGCTTGAAAGACGTCGTTGCGTGTGTCAAATACGCGGCGGAAAACGACCTGCCGATTCACGCGCGGGGAGCGGGAACGGGGTTAGCCGGCGAGTCGCTGGGGCCCGGTTTGGTGCTGGATTTTTCGCACTCGATGCGCCGAATCATTTCGTGCGATGGCGATACGGTGCGAGTTCAGCCGGGCGTCGTTCTTGCGCAGTTGAATAGCTACTTGGAGAGTTTCGATCGCCAATATGGTCCTGATCCGGCCACTCGCAGCGTGACGACCATGGGCAGTGTGCTGGCGCTGGATGCCTCGGGAAGCCACTGGCCGCGGTATGGTTCGGCACGTGGCACGGTCGTCGAACTGCAACTAGTGCTGGCCGATGGCGAAGTCGTCGAAATCGGGCAGGAGTCACTTGTCGCCGGACACTCCGCCACGACCGGAACCAGAAAGTCACGGCTTGTCGGACGCATCGCCGATCTGCTCGAACGACGCCAGCATCTACTCACCGATAGCCAGCCCAAATCCCTGGTGAATCGTTCGGGCTATCATGTGACGGATATTCTCAACGACGGAAAGCTGGACCTGACGCGGTTACTGGTCGGTTCCGAAGGGACGTTGGCCTTGATCACCGAAGCGCGGGTCAAGGTGGAGTCCGTTCCCAAGCATCGCGGCGTGCTGCTGTTGTTCTTCGATCGCCTGGAACATGCGGCGCGCGGCGCGCTAGAGGTCATGAAAACCAACGTCAGCGCCTGCGACTTGATGGACCGGCGACTGCTGAGCATCGCGCGCGATGTCGACGTCCGTTACGACATGATCATTCCCCGCCAGGCCGAGGCGATGTTGCTGGTCGAGCAGCATGGCGACGAAGAAGATGAAGTCCGCGACGCACTCGACCAACTGGTGGTTCGCTTGCAGCGCCGCAAACGGCTGGCCTTCGACACGCGGACGACACTGGAAATCGACGAACGCAATCTCTATTGGCGGCTGGCCCGTCGCGTGATTCCGACCCTCTATCGGCTGAAAGGTTCGACGCGGGCGCTGCCCTTTATCGAGGACGTCGCGGTTCCCCCCGCGAATCTGCCGCGGTTTTTGGTCACGCTGCAAAACCTGCTCAAGCAGCATCAGGTCACGGCATCGTTGTTCGCTCATGCGGGCCATGGCCAGTTGCACATTCGCCCTTTCTTGGATTTGGCCGACGGTAACGCAGTTCGCAAGATGCAAGATTTGGCCGCGGAACTTTATGAAGAAGTACTCAACGTGGGCGGCAGCATCAGCGGCGAACACGGAGACGGGCTGAGCCGGACATGGTTCGTGCGCCGTCAATACGGTCCGCTGTATGATGTGTTTCGCGAGGTGAAACGGATTTTTGATCCGCAGAACATTTTCAATCCAGGCAAGGTCGTGGCCGACGCTCCACAACCACTGACCAAGAACCTGCGGCCCGTCGTGGCTGCCGAAGTCGGAACGGATGATAACCCGCTGTTGGAGGGCGGCGAGCCAGCAGCGGGCGGCAACCCCATTCAACTGCAACTGAATTGGAACGACGCGGACATCACATTCGCCGCGCGAGCTTGCAACGGCTGTGGGCGCTGCCGCACGGTTTCGCCGACCGAACGAATGTGCCCTATCTTTCGATTCGCGCCGGCCGAAGAAGCCTCGCCGCGAGCCAAAGCCAATCTGATGCGAGCGATCCTCACTGGGCGCCTCGATCGGCAACAGTTCGGTACCGACGAACTGAAGTCGGTGGCCGATTTGTGCGTCAATTGTCATCAGTGCCGCTTGGAATGCCCGGCCACGGTTGATATCCCCAAGCTGATGATGGAGTGCAAAGCCCAATATGTGGCGACCAACGGATTGCGGCCCGGCGATTGGTTTTTGACCCGCTTGGATATGCTCTCGGCGTTTGGCAGTTTGATCAGTCCGGTCAGCAATTGGGCTCTTGGCAACCGCACGATGCGTTGGCTGTTGGAAAAGATACTCGGCATTGCCCAGGGCCGTAAGCTGCCACGGTTTGCACCGCGCAGCTTCTTGCGGCTGGCACATCGCCGGCGACTAACGCGGCCCACGCGCCGTAGCGGACGCAAAGTCGTTTACTTCGTCGACACGTTCGCCAACTGGTACGATGTGCAACTGGCCGAGGCGTGTGTCGCCGTGTTGGAACATAACGGCGTGGCCGTCTATGTGCATCCAGATCAGATGCAGTCGGGTATGGCGATGATCTCGCCCGGGGTGCTGGATCCGGCCCGCGCCGTGGCCAGGCATAATGTTTCGCTGTTGGCCGACGCCGTGCGGCAAGGGTATCACATCGTCGCTTCCGAGCCGTCGGCCGCTCTATGCTTGAAGCATGAATATCTGAATTTGCTGGACGACGAAGATGCGCGACTGGTGGCCAGCAATACCAGCGAAGCCTGTGAGTATCTGTGGCGACGTCATCAAACCGGCGAGTTGGAACTGGACCTCAAGCCCATCAACATGTCGCTTGGCTATCACATGCCGTGCCACATCAAGGCTCTTGAGATTGGTTCGCCGGGCGAGCATTTGTTGCGATTGATCCCCGGATGTCAGGTCGATCGCATTGAAAAAGGTTGCTCGGGCATGGCGGGCATGTACGGGATGAAGCGAGCCAACTACCGCAGCAGCTTGCGCGCTGGCTGGGGATTGATCTCGACGATCCGCGAACCGAAGGTGCAACTAGGGACCACCGAATGCAGTTCTTGCCGAACGCAGATGGAACAAGGAACGACCAAGCCAACCATTCATCCGATCAAGATTCTGGCGCTCGCGTATGGCCTCATGCCAGAATTGGAATCGCAACTTACAAAACGGGGCGAGGATTTGATTTTGACGTGATTCAAGCCTACCGTCCAACCGCGATCAAATGCTTCTGAGTTCGCAATAAAATGCAGCCCGACGTAATCGCGGGCGTGGCCAGGCAGTAATCATCAACCGGATTGACGTACAACAACTCGAATTCCGGTCCCGCCGCGACGACCAAAACAACTCCTTCTTCGCTCGTGCAGTAAATTACGCCGTCAGCCGCCACTAGCGAAGCGGAAAAACTCTTCGCTCCACCACCGCGCACGCGTTTCTGGTACTTCCGCTCACCCGTCTTGGCGTCGTGACAAGTGAGGATTCCGCTGTTGCCCAGCACATAAAGCCAATCGCCATACACAAGCGGCGTTGGCAAGTAGGGACCGCCGCGCTGTTGGCTCCAAGCAATGTGCTGACTGGTCGTTTCACCGTCTTTGAGCGAAATATCCCCACGGGCATCGAGCCGAATCGCATAGATCGGCTGAATCGGACGATAGCCGCTGGCAACAAAGATCAAATCATGAGCGACGAACGGCGTGGGTACCGCGATTTCGGAGTGGCCGGTCAGCCGCCAGAGTTCTTGGCCGTCGCGCGCGTCGTATCCACGTGCCATTTGTGTTCCGTTGGTGATCAGCAGCGGGCCGCGGGGCGTTTGCGCGACGGTGGGTGTCGACCAGGTTGGAATTTCGTCCCGTTCGGTTCGCCACAACTCTTCGCCGGTTTCAATTTCAAAGGCGGCCACGTAAGAACCTTGCTGCACGTCGCATTGCACGATCACGCGATTCTCAAAAATGATCGGCGAACTGGCAAAGCCCCACTGGCGGTCCTTGTCGTAAAACCAGCCGCTGTCGAGATCGCCCAACAGCTTTTTCCACAACAAGCGACCGTCCATCGAGTAGCAATACAGCCCCTCGGAACCGAACGACGCGACCACTTGCTTGCCGTTGGTCGCCGGAGTCGGATTGGCGTGCGTTGACTTCGGATGTCGACCGACAGTCGGCTCGCCTTCATGAGCGACTTGCTTCCAAAGCTGCTTGCCTGTTTTCAGATCCAAACAAAAGACCTGCCACTGATGTGAGGATTCTTCGTCGACCGATTCCACATCGCCGTACAAGCCGGTTCTCAGCGTCGCTTCTTCACCGCTCTCCGCCGTGGTCACAAAGACACGATCGCCCCAAACAATCGGACACGAATGCGCCAGTCCGGCAATCGGAGCCTTCCACCGCACGCCAACCGACTTCTCAACGTCCCAAGCCGTCGGCGCGTCTGACCCATCGGCAATCCCCCGCGCGCCGGTTCCCCGAAACTGGGGCCAGTTGCCGCTTGACGACGCGCTGTCGCCGCTGAGTGGAGCATCAGTTGACGGTTTGACTTCCTTCGTACTCGGCGAGTCGACGGGTTGGCGGCGAAACACCTCGGAACGCGCACCCGCCCGTCGCGTGAACTGGACGACTTCGTCTTTCGTCGAAAACTTGTACGTCGTCTCGAAAAACTTGAAAGTCGCATTGTCCGCTGCCCGAAGGCTCACTGCTTCGCGGCCAGGCGAGCGAATCTTGAGCTTTCCCCC
Source organism: Planctomycetota bacterium (assembly GCA_029259935.1). The sequence goes on along the minus strand of JAJDEH010000287.1, from coordinate 14,915 downwards.
TTTGCATTCAATTTCGTACTCTCGCCCCTGTTCGCTTTGGTAGGAGCCGACGTACGACTCAAGCAGTTCGATAGCAACCTCGTGGGATTCAAGGTCGGTATCGGCCAACGCATCGACCAGAAGTGCGGAAACCTGTCGATGCCCCAAATCGGCTGCCAAGTTACGACAATCCGCGATGTATTGTTGGTCGATCTTGGCCTGCTCAAGCACGGCCTTCGCTACAGAAACCGAACCCTCGCCACTGGCAGTTCGCAGCGCCAGCTTGGCACCTTCGGCTCCGTGCTTCAGCAACAAGCGGACAATTTCGCCATGCCCCGAACCGGCGGCCCAACCAAGCGGAGTTGCTTGGTAAAATTTGTCCTTCACGTTTACGTTCGCCCCGGCGGCAATGAGCTTCTTGGCCACTTCCAAGTGTCCGCGATCCGCGGCGAAGATCAAGGCAGTAGCTCCATATTTAGTCGCCGCGTTGACATCTGCGCCCGCCGCCAACAATCGTTCGATCGCGACCAGATCGCCCTTCTTGGCGGCCGGCCAAAGCTCGCTCGCGTCCGCGCAAAAAGGAACCACGAGTAGCGTTATGGACAGCGATGGAAGAAAACAACGATTGAGCATGATGCATACCGCATTGAAAAACGCCGACGGAACTACCACTTAAACGATAACACACGCCCAGCCCACCTGCAGTAGTCGGAAAGTGTGGGCGGCACTCTATTCCCGCGACAATTGTGAGATTTCGGTCCAAACCAAGGTGAGAATCCATTCCCCCATGCTAGGGTGAGTACGCTCAATCGCCGCAAAAACACAAGCCCGTTCCTCGCCCGGCGAAACCCGGTCCTGGTGGCGGGAATTCAAATCCCTATCAGTCGTTGGCGTCAGTTACTAAAATTCTAGGAGTCGGCGAAGCACCAAACACTATTTGGACAAGAACCACTCGTATGAAACATATTCGGAACTTTTGCATTATCGCCCATATTGACCATGGCAAGTCGACTCTGGCCGATCGACTGATCCAGGCGTGTGGCGGCGTTACGCAACGCGAGTTCCACGACCAGTTGCTCGACGCGATGGATATCGAGCGGGAACGCGGCATCACGATCAAGAGCAACACCATCACGCTCAATTACCGCGCCCCGGACGGGCAAGACTACCTGCTGAACCTCATCGACACGCCGGGCCACGTCGATTTTTCGCACGAGGTTCGTCGTTCGCTGATGGCCTGTGAGGGTGCGTTGATTGTCATTGATGCTTCCCAGGGGGTCGAGGCGCAGACGGTTGCCAACCTCTATCTGGCGCTGGAACACGATCTGGAACTGCTCCCCGTGATCAATAAGATCGATCTTCCGTCCGCCGACGTCGACCGGGCGCGCGAGGAGATTGACGCGGATTTGGGACTTGATCCGTTTGAGGCGATTCCTGTTTCGGCAAAGACGGGTACCGGCATTGAAGATGTGCTGGCGGGTATTGTCGAAAAGCTGCCGAGTCCCCAAGGCGACCCCGACGCGCCGCTCAAGGCCCTCGTCTTCGACGCCCATTTCGATAAATACCGCGGCGTAATCCTTCAATGTCGGGTCATGGAGGGGACCTTGAAATCTCGCGATACCATCCACTTCATGCACGCGGACCGCGACTTCACGGTCGAAGAATTGGGCTACAACCAGTTAAAGCTCGTTCCCAAGGAACAGCTTAGCGCCGGCGAAGTCGGTTACATCGTCGCGGGCGTGAAGAGTGTTCGGGACATTGAGATCGGCGATACGATCACGCTTCTTGAGCGTCCGGCGTCCGAGCCGATCCCCGGCTATCAGGAAGCCAGGCAAGTCGTATTTTCGTCGATCTATCCCATGAATGCCGACGACTACGTCGATCTCACGAAGGCTCTCGACAAACTGGCGATCAACGACGCGGCACTCACTTACGAAAAAGATAGTTCTGCAGCTCTCGGGTTTGGATTTCGTTGTGGATTCCTCGGGCTGCTTCACTTGGACGTGATCCAAGAACGGTTGCAACGAGAGTTTGATATCGGGCTTGTCATTTCAGCGCCGTCGGTGAAGTACAAGTTGGCGTTGAAAGACGGTACGACGATCGATGTCGACAACCCCAGTTACTGGCCCGATCCGATGAAGATCGATTCGGCCACCGAGCCCTACATCAAAGCCTCGATCCTGACCCCTGATCAATACGTCGGTCCCGTCATGGAGTTGTGCCGGGAACATCGATCGGAAAGTCAGACGATGAACTACCTCTCCGCCGGCCGAGTTGAAGTGACGAGCGAGATGCCGCTCGGCGAAGTACTCTTCGATTTCTACGGCAAACTCAAGATGATCACGCGCGGATACGGATCGTTTGACTATGATCCGGTCGAGTATCGGCCGACCGACGTCGTGAAGGTCGATATCCTAGTTAATAAAGAGCCCGTTGACACGCTTTCCTATTTGGTCCATCGCGACAAGGCGCGAATTCGGGCGCTTCACTATTGTGAACAACTTGCCGAAGCGATTCCTCGTCATCAGTTCAAGATTCCAATCCAGGGAGTGATTGGAGGCACCATCATCGCGCGATCGACGATCCAGCCTTACAGAAAAGATGTGACCGCCAAGCTTTATGGCGGCGATGTGACGCGTAAGAACAAGCTTCTCGATAAGCAAAAGAAGGGCAAGGCGAAAATGAAGCAGTTCGGTCAGGTCAATATTCCCCAGAAAGCCTTCGTCTCGGTCCTTCGCGCCGACAAAGACTAATCGTCTGTCAGAATCAAAAACGGCTGCCACCAGCCGGCGTGTACCGTGGTTAGTACACGCTACGAAGTTGGCAGCAACCCATCTCGCTTCAAGAGCTTGAGGATCTTTTGGACGACTTCGGGGTGCTTGTCGGCCAGATTGTTCTTCTCGCCGATGTCTTCCGCCAGATCGTACAGCCGCCATTCTCCGTCGACGACCTTTTGCCCTTTCCGTTTACCTCCACGATATTTTACAAGCTTCCAATTCCCGTAACGCACGCCGACCGACGTCGCGCCCTCTTGGCTGGCGCAGTACAGATATTCGTGCTGTTTCTGCTGGCGACCCAGAAGTGCCGGCAGGTAGGAGATGCCGTCGATGTCCGTGGGAGCTTTCGCGCCGGCCAATTCGCAGGCGGTTGGCAGAAAGTCATAGAAGCCCGAGGGATGATTCGACACGGTGCCGGCGGCGACCTTCTCAGGCCAGCGGGCGATCATCGGCACGCGGATGCCCCCTTCGTGCATCGAGCGTTTGAAACCGGTCAGGTCGCCGTTGGAATTGAAATACTCGTGCTTGTGGCCGCCTTCTTGGTGGGGACCATTGTCCGAGGTGAAGATGACGAGCGTTTTTTCGTCGAGGTTCAACTTCTTGAGCAGCTTCATCAGCCGTCCGACATCCGCATCCATGTGGCTGATCATGGCGGCGAACCCCTTCTCGGCGTTGGGCCAGTCCTTGTCGGCGTAAATTCCGTAGTCCGGCACTTCCATGCCATCGCCATACACTCGGCCGCCTTCATTGTTGGCATGGGGAATAGTCCAGTGGATGTGCAGCAAGAACGGTTCGTCCTTGTTGCGTTCAACAAAACCGAGCGCCGCGTTGGTCATGAAGTCGTGAGAGTAGCTGACTCGTTTCTCGGAGACGCGCCCGCGAGCTGCCGGCTTGGAGTGCAGCTTGTTGCCCGGCAAAGTGACTTGCTTGTCGTTTTCCCACAAGAACTCTGGATAGTAATTGTGGGCGTTGCCTTGGTTCATGTAGCCGTACCAGTAGTCGAAGCCATTGCGGTTGGGGTGGCCCGGATTGTCGATTTCCGATGGCTGGTCCACGTTGCCCAACGCCCATTTCCCAACTCCACCGGTCGCGTAGCCGGCGGCCTTGAGCAATCGGGCCACGGTTTTTTCCTTGGATGTCAAACTGCGCGGGCGATTTCCGATTAGCCCCGTATGCCCCACGTGCTGGCCAAGCCACAGCACCAACCGCGACGGACGACACACGGTGTGTCCCGCGTAATGGTCGGTGAACTTCATTCCCTCGGCCGCCAGCCGATCGATGTTCGGCGTCTGGATCACCTTTTGCCCGTAACAGCCGAGGTCTCCATAGCCCAAATCGTCCACCATGATGTAAATGATATTTGGCCGTGTTTCGTCCACCCTGTCCGCCGCGTCGAGGCGGCCGGAAACGATAGCCACGACAGCCGTGAAAACGAGCATGGAAGAGAGTCGAGGGTGCATGTCTTGAAGGTCCTTTTCCGTGGATTCGTGATATCGGTGCGTTTTTCCGCGACGGGCGAGAAAGATCTCGGAAAAAATTGTCCGATGGCGAAACGGTTGGCAATGAGGTCGGTGAAACAGGTTATTTTCGCTCGCCACCATTCTACCAGGAACTAGACATGTTTACGCTATTGAGACTATCGATGCTGGGTTTTTTGACCGTCTCCTTTTGCCAAGTTGGCTGTGCTCAGCCAGTGCGAGTGGGCGGCTATTCGGCGGCCAATGTCGACGCTCCCTCCGTAGTGGAAGCAGCTCGATTCGCGGTCCAGTCATACGCCGAACAGACGGGCCAGGACTGCCAATTGATGAAGATAACACGTGCCCATACGCAAATCGTGGCGGGCGTTAACTTCAAGCTGACGATGCAAGTGAGCGAGCAGGGGCAAAGCAAGACGGTGGCCGCCGTTGTTTATCGAAAGCTCGACGGTGTCTTCGATCTCACTTCCTGGTCGCCTCCTGGTACCAAGTTAGGCTCTTCCCTCAATTCATGGGTCGGCAATCGTGAGTCTGGAGATAACCGGGCCTGGAAAAAATCGGGCGGCGATCGCTGGGGCGAATACGATCACAACGGCTGGAAACAGAACTGGACGGAGATGTTTCGTGACTTCAATAGCGTGACCCTGTTGGATCAGAAACGCGGCTACTTGCTGCGGCTAACTTACAAAGAGGCATTGATCAACAAGGGAGCGAGTGGCGAATTCGAAAAACTGATCGAGGGCGGTTGGGCTCGCGTTCCCGCCGGTTTCGTCAAACAAGCCCTGATCGATAGCACGCCGCGAAGCCGCAGGGCAAAGACGTTGAGATTTCGGCGCTAATTCCGAGTACTCGCGCCCTATGTCACCAGTTGCTCGATCACGTGGCCGTCGGCCGAGATTGGCATTTCACGGCCGGCGAGGGTCTTCACTTTGGATGTGGGGGCAATGCCAAGGCGTTGCAGAATCGTGGCAGCCAGGTCGGCCGGCGTGCAGGCGTCCTCAATCGGCTCGCCGCCTTGTTTATCCGTCGCGCCATGCAGATAGCCGGACTTGAATCCTCCACCCGCCAGCAAGACGCTCATGGCACGCGACCAATGATCTCGGCCGGCATTGTCGTTAATAGTGGGCGTACGACCAAACTCGCCACAGCAGCAGACAATCGTTGAAGAGAGCAGGCTGCGGGCTTCGAGGTCCGCCACAAGTGCTGACAAAGCTTGATCCAGTTGTGGCAACAAATTGTTTTGCAGTTGTACAAAGTTGTTAGCATGCGTGTCCCAACCGGTCGTGCCAACGGTAACAAAGCGCGCTCCCGCTTCGATCAGCCGGCATGCACGTAATGCGTTGCGGCCAAGCGGCGAGCGAGAGCCATAGCCGCCGCGGACTTCCTCGGTCTCATTTTCAACGTCGAGCGCGCGACGAATCGAGTCCTTTCGCAAGACGTCGACGGCTTGCTGCTGAAAGACATCCAGGCTACTGGCGACCGGATCGTGGTTAAGCTTGTCGAAGCGTTTGTCAAATTGGTTACGGAGCCGAACACGCGCGGAGAATGCGGCTTCGTCGACGTTGTCTCCCAACGACACTCCGCTCGGCAATCGGCCGCTGTCGTCGTTGACCTCAAACGGATCCCAGGCGGACCCCAGGTAGCCGGATCCGCCCGCGCTGGGGTTATTGAAGGCTACAAAGGGCGGGATGGCGGCCCGTGAAGGCAGCATCCGCGCGGCGATCGAACCGAGCGATGGGTACTCAGTCGCCGTCGACGGCAAATGGCCCGTAAGCACATATTGCGAACCTGGCCCATGAGCCGGGATGCTGTGCTTAAGAGAACGAATCAGCGTGCAACGGTCGAGCGTTTTCGCCATCTTAGGCAAATGTTCGCTGATACGGACTTCGGGCATGGCGGTTGAAATGGTGGCGAATTCACCGCGAATGTTGTCCGGAGCGTCCGGCTTCGGGTCCCACATGTCGATGGTTGACGGGCCACCGCCCAGCCAAATTAAGATCAGGTTGTTTGCGGCATCCGGTGTGGGTTGCTTGCCCGTCGCCTCGGCGCGGAGCACTCGGGGCAATGCCAGTCCCAGCAGGCCTGCCGCGCCTAACTGAAGAAAGCTACGGCGATGCTGGTCTGCCGTTGCGAAACTGCGAAACATAATCTCGCTCCTTGGGTAGGACGCCCCTGCACGGGCTAGTGGTTTGTCACGAACTCACGGGTATTCATCAGACTCCACACCACGTCGCCTAGCGCTGCTTTCCGGTTGGGGGCGGAGGCAACGTGCTTGCGGGCCGCATTCAGTTCTTCGCGATCGGGCGACCTCGACAAGGTCAATAAAAACAGCTCTTCAATGACTTTCTCATCGCTGACATCCGAAGCCGCCAGACGCGCCACGTGCCCGTTCTGGATCCGCTCCATCAAGGCGGGATCAGCCAGCAACAACATCGATTGCCGCAACGTGGGCTCGTCGCTTTGTTCGCAGTCGCACGTCAATTTGCGCTCGGGACGATTAAAGATCTCGAAATACATGTCCATCTGCTTGTCGCCCGCGCGTCTTCCCGCTATTTCGACGGCGCGAGGTTGTTGATCGCCGATCGCGCAACTGATCGCATCCAGCAGCACGTCAGCGGGCAAGACTCGCACATAGGCCCGCGCGAAATTGCGACGATCGGTGCGGCAAGTGTCGTTTGTCGTCGCGGCTCGCTGCCAAGCGCGTGATTGCAGGATTTGTCGCTCCAGTCGTCGGATGTTGAAGCCGTGGTCCACGAAGTCCCGCGCGAGGGCGTCGAGCAGTGCGGGGTGCGACGGCGGATTACCGGCCGAGAACGCGTCCACGGGTCCCACCAGACCAACGCCAAAATACTTGGCCCAGACGCGATTGACGAAGTTGCGCGCGAAGTAGGGGTTGTCGCGACTGGTAAGCCAATCGACGAAGGCGTCGCGGCGATCGCCGCCGGTTTCCATCACGGCTCCGCCGATCGGCTTGACGGGCAGACGTTGTTGAGTTGCCGCATCGCGGAAGTCGCGCGGCGTCGACGAGACGAAAACCTCGCGCATGCTTGGAATGCGTTTCTTCGGCGCGCCCTCCCGCGCCCGAGTTCGTTGTTCTTCGAGCGCATCCACGAGGCTCGACCTTAGGCTCGGCGACATGCCAAAGCGCACTTGCGTAAACAGGTTGGCGAATGAGCGGTAGTCGTTCCGTGTCCAACGATCGAATGGATGCTTGTGACAGCGGGCACATTCCATGCGGACGCCGAGAAAGGCGGCCGCGATGCGCGCGGCGATGCCTTCGACGTCGATCTCTTCGTTGACTTTTGGCCGCTGCCAGAACAGGTCCAGCGATTTGCGCTCGGCATACTCGCTCGTCGATTCTTTTGAGTCTCTTGCCGCCCGCTGTATGTTGGATTGGACAAATTCGATCGCGTCGCGCCGGCCGCGTGTCGTGCCGCACAGCATGCCGCGGGCGATCCGGTCGTAGGGGACGTTGTCCGCGAATCGAATACGGAACCAGGCATGCCACTTTTCCTCGCGGCCGGCAGCAGGCGGCATTTGCGACTCGCCGAAATTGCCGCTGCCGGTGATTTCACACATCCGGGTCGCCCACGTCGCGGCGTGCAGCGAGTCGCTCAGCAATTCGTTGATCTTGCGGTCCCGCTTGTCGGAAGATTTGTCGGCGATGAATTCGCGAATGGTATCGGGGGACGGCAGTTGGCCGATTGTGGCCAGCGTAACGCGGCGCAGGAACGTCTCGTCAGAGGAGAGTGTGGTCGGCTCGATGTGAAGCCGCCTCAATTTAGCGGACACGTGGCGGTCTATGAGGCTCTTGGGATAGGCCGTATTGGCGACGCCCGCGGCCTCGCCGTCCCTCGGCACAAGAATATAAGCATTCGCCGGCCAGCCGCTGTAGGTCGCAATGACCGCCGTATCCCCGGAACCAACCCGCCGCAGCGTCCCTCGGTCATCGACCGAGGCGACGGTTTCGTCCTGGACGCGCAATCGCGACAACGAGGTAACATCAACCCGATCGCCATTGGCGAAGGTCGCCATCACTCGCACCTCGGCCCGTGGGCTTGAAATTGTCAGCACGTTCTCCCGAGGTTCGATTTCAACTTGAAGCAGCTTTCCACTTTCGGGCACGTGTTGGGCACCGTCGTTGATCCAGCGAGCAACAAGCTGATACTCCCACGAGTCGCGCGGCAGACGCAGGCCGCCCCCATGATCCACCGCCAGCGTCGGCTTTTCCAAAATCAGGCTGCTGGCGGCCTCGTCGACATCGACGCGTCCGCTGCCCGCCGACGTGATTGCCTCGTAGTCCGCTTTGCTGTCGTAACCGAACAGGCTCAGCCGGAAATCGCCCTTGCCGTTCGAGGCGCCGTGGCACGAACCGGCGTTGCAGCCAAGGCGGCTCAGCAGCGGGGCGACATGTCGCTCGAAGTCGACTCTTTCGATCAATTGACCGGAAGGGAGTCGGATCGGCTCATCGGCCTTCACACCACTAGTTGAGATCGCGAAGGCCACGAGTGCGATCAAGATGCGATTCATGGGAACTCCTGGTAACACGCAAGACGGCTACCTTCGGTCGCGGCACGGCACCCAACCGGATTGAAAGTACGCTGCGTGGGACGTTGCTAATCCGCTTTCCTGAATACGAAGACCAGTTCGCGTTCCTCTTTTTCTTTCAGCGTGACGATCTGCGCCTCGGCCGTGAAGCCTTCTTTCTCGAGAGAGATCGCGATTTCTTCGTCGGGCAGCAACTGGCTCGACCGCCAACGGCCATCCGGCTGCTCTTCAAAGCCGATATCTCCCAGAGCTCCACTGATGAACCGGCCTTGGCGTTCGGCTTCCGGCCTCGTCTTGTAGGCGCTATTCGGTTTGAAGTCCGTCACTTGGTTGCCGTTCTCATCCACCGCCTTTAGCAGCAACAATGGGGCCACGTAGCGAACCACTTCCAAGGTCGTGAAATCTTCTTCCAGTGTTCCGAATTTAACTTCACGTCCGTAGGTCAACGGATCGTCCGGTTTCAGCCGCCAACGCAATGCACTGTGTTCATTGGTGGTGAGATTAATTCGCGCCTCTTCAACACCATGCGGCACTTTGAATTCAAACCAACCATCGTCGCCCGGACGTGTACTCTTGGCGAAGATACTTTCACCGTTTACTTTGCCAAAGAGGTGCTGTTGATGGCTCGCTCTCGGCTTGCCTTGGCTATTGAAAACGCGGCCACGTAGAATCACATGCGGCACGGCGCGGATTTCAATCGGATCGTTCGTTTCGCCCTCGACAATCGTGACTTGCACGGGAGTGAAGACATGGTCGACGTTCACCTCTGCCGGGCGGCGTTTGCTCCTTTCAGAGGGATCACGAGGATTTCCTCTCACTTCTCCCCGGTAGGTGCCCGGCGGGAGCGGATTCAAATGGAAACGCCCTTCCGCGTCGGTCTTGGCTCCGGCTCGGATCGCGTTGGAGACCCCGTTCGCGCCCAGGAACTCGTCGGCCTCATCGCCGTCTCCATTCCGCCGCAGGTTGACGCCCACGTTGGCCACCGGCATCCCCTTGGCATCCAGCACTCGGCCGCTCAGCCGAGTTCCCTCGCGCAGGTTTAGTTTTCCGATATCTCCGCGCCGGTCGCCAATTCGATGCGCGATCGGACTGAAGTTGTTAGGAAAGACCCACAACACTCCGTCACCGGGCGTGGCGACGACGATCCGGAAGCGGCCGCTCTCGTCAGTTTGCGAGTATTGAAAAGCGCCTCGCTCGTAACTACGTCTCGCGTCTTTTGAAGGGCTCTTGGAATAGGCGAGAACCTGTAAGTTAGCAGCCGGCGCTCCATCGGGCTGCAACACGACTGCCGAGATCGCTTCACCGCCAGACAGTTTGATCGTGGCATAAAAAGGTGGCTCGCCGTTGGCAAGATTCTTGCGGATCATCGAGTGTGAATAGCCGCTTCGGCCTTTCGATTGGTACTGGGGGTGATGCGCGTTCACGACCAAGTACAGCGACGGCTGGGCGACTTCTTCGGGTGGCAGCGTAAAGCTGTAATTTCCCTTCTCGTCGCTTTTGTGGGTCGTGGTTTGCAGTGAGATCCAACTGTTCGTCTTTGGATCGCGGCTGAGTTCATGCGACACTTCGACGGTCGCGCCAGCGATCGGCTTGCCGGTCTCGCGGTCGACCACCTTGCCATGGTAAGTCAGCGGCTTGGGCAGTTTCTTCGCTTGCCCGTCATTTGCCTTCTGCTTCGGCGGAGATTTGTTTTCGGCTTCTGCCGACTGCTTGCCGGCTTTCTTTTCCGCGGTTGCCGCTGGCTGGTCATCCTTGGGCTCGGCGCTAAGTCGCAAGGCACTCAAGCCGCCCACCATGAGCAACGCGATCATTGTGATGACAATCGCCGGCAACCGATTGTCATGTTGCAGCGGCGGCCGCGACGACTTCACGAGCATTTTGACGCGCTGGAACAGGTTGGAGCGACGGGCACCGATGCCAAGTGCCGCGCCAAATGTGGGTTGAGTCCGCGCTCGTGCCAGCGACACGAGGAAGGCGGCGTAGTCTTCGGCCGAATCACCGTGCTTGGCGGCGAAAGCGTCCGCTAGGTAGTCCTGGTTGAGTGTCAACTGGCGGCGCAACCACCAATAGGCTGGTTGGTAGAAGCAAACGAAATTAGCAAAACTGGCCAACAGCAGTGTGCTGAAGTCACGTCGTCGCACATGCGACCACTCGTGCGCCAGGCCCCAGCGAAGTTGAGCCAGGTTGGGCGCGGTCGCCAGTTTGGCGGGAATTACGATTGTTGGACGCCAAAGCCCCCACATGATGGGACTGTCGACGCGATCGGTTACCAGCAAACGGGCATGACGCGCGCGACGGCCAGCGATGGAAGCCAGGACGCTACGCAGTGCTTCACTGGCCGGGCTGGCGTGCCTGGCGATCTGGCCGCGTCGGACGAAGCAAACGATCCAAGCGGACAACAAGCAAGCCACGAGTACCAGATAGGCGATTGGCAAGGCGGCAATGGCCAGCGGCACCAAGGCGAAGCTGTTGGACGCAGGCGTTGCGACGGGCGTTAGCGACATGGAAGCTTCCGTCGCACCCATTGCTTCCGGCGGCACGGCGGCCTCGTGATTCGCCATCGAGCCCATTGGTTCGGATTCCACGTGCGATATGGCTGCGGCATCGTGTGGCGCTGAGACCGCGGGCGTGGATACGGTGTCGGCATCGGCATCCAAGAGCGCCGTTTCACGACTGCTCGCCTCGTTGTTGCTCACCTCATCGCTGCTCGCCGCGTGCCAAAGGTTCAACGAGTAACTAGGAATCAAGTCCACTTGCTGAAGCACCGGCACCAACAGGCTGGCGACGAGTGTCCAATGAATGATGCGAATGCGATAGACCGGTTCTCGGCAGAACCAGACGGCGCAGGTTCCCCCGAGCAGAATGATCGCGCCGAAAACGGCCGAATGTACGAGCCACAAGGCGACCTCGTTTAGCCACAGCATGTCACTTCCCCCTCTTGCGAGTGCGTGATTTTTTATGACGAGCTTCAACGATCAGCGTTTCGAGTTCTCGCAACTCGCGCTCGCTGAGTTTCTCCGTGCTAAGCATGTTCAGGACAAGTTCGTTCACGGCGCCGTTGTAGACCTTATGCAGAAACCGCGACGACACTTGTTCGCGCGTACAGAGCGGCCGATACAAGAAGGAACGCCCGTCGCGTCGATGCGTGACGAATCCCTTGTCATCCATGATTCGCAGTTGTGTCTGGATCGTATTGAAGTGCAATCCCGACTCCGGCGCGAGACGCTCATGCACGTCGCGCACCGAACCCTCCTCGATCTCCCAAAGCACTTTCAGGATCTCCATCTCCCGTTCCGTCGGACCAGTGTCCATTGACAATCCTTCCCTTCTATCGTTCAACAATCTTGTACGCGGTGAAAACGCGTAGGCTGGGCCAACTTGACCGCGAGTAAGCTTCGCTGGACCGATCGACAACCTAACCTAATAGTTTAGGTATACAAGTCTCGAGAGTGGCTGTCAACAGATAAACCTAAGAATTTCGGTGAAGGCATTTAGCTGAATGCAAACGTCCAAGTCACCACTGAAATCCAGCCGAGCAACTCGAGTGTTCAACCGTGCCGAAAGCCGGCTCACTTTTCAAGTAGTGAATCAATCTCGTCGAGTGGTACGCGGAAGACTTCGATTTGCACTTTGCCACGCGAAAGGGCGATCAGGATGTTTCCATCGTGCTCCATCACATGCGGGTATTGAAGGCTCGCGATTCCCGAACGGAACTTCTTCTCGATTCGTGAAACCGCGTCGGGAATGGATGCCGGCGAGGGAACATCCAGCCGCGCGAGACGGGTAAACGTCTTGCCATCGGCGCTCACGGCCAGGTGCAGTTCGCGACGCCCGATCGACGGATTGGCGTTGAGTACCAGGATGCGGTATCCGCGGCTGGTTTGCATGGAGAACAACTTGCTGCTGGCGTTAGGGAAGTTCGTCAGCTCGGGCTTGCTCCACTCGCGGCCCTCGTCACGCGAGACGGAATGAAACAGCCGCCCCGATCCGCCGTTGTCGCGAAACAGCGCGAAGAGCGTTCCGTCCGTCAGCGGCCAGAAGATCGGTTCGTCGGGACGAAAGCCCTTGACTTCGCCGACTCGTACGACTGGAAACGCTTGCCAGGCATCAATCGATTTACGGCCACCGACTAGCACGCTGACGTTGAATCGCGAGTCGCGGCGAGTCAATATCCAGTCACCCGACGGCAGCTTTTGTGGTGGAAAGTTGTTAATGGCGTTATCGTAGACCTTGCCGTGATGTTCCCACTTGCCTTTCGCCGCATTAAAGCGAAACGCCAGTAGTTCGAGCTGCTTCTGTTCCTGGGTGCCGAACGCGCCCTTTTCGCGATAATGAGCCGCCAGCGCCAATAGTTCTCCATCCCGCACCCATAGCCCACGAGCGATAAACGCATACGGCTTCTTTGGCGTTCCCGTCACACTGGCGGCGGGGCTCCACGTCAGTCCGTCGGTACTCGTGGAGTACTTGACTTCCTGAGTGGGCCAGTCTTCGACTTTCGGCCCGTCGCTCCAGATGCACCAGAATCTGCCGTCGAAGTGGGCCAAGTAGTTGTGAAGATTCAGCCGCAGGTGATGCATGTCCACCTTTTCGGACGCGCCGGCATGTGGACCGAGCGCCACGCGGTTGACGATCGCGTGCTTGCCCCGCAGTGTCGGTACCGTCGCATAGTCGATCTCACTCGGATTCGTTCCGGAAGCGGGCAGGTTCAGAATCGGCAGCGGAGTGGTTTTGTCGTTCGCTCCTTCGTCCGCGAAGACGATGTGACAGCACGGCAGCAGGACGTAGATCAGAATCACAAATCGAACGAGGCCCATCGGCTTCTCCCAAATTTGAGTGCCAGGTCGCGAGAAACGGTTCAGCTTAGAGGAATTGTCCATCATAGACGACAGCCACGCGATTGCATTTGACTAAGTACTCGAAGGGCCGATAATTGACGCTACGGCTCAACTTGCGCTTTTACGAATGAAAGGCGGGGGCGGCTCGGGAGCCGAAGAACATCTAAGCTTGACACCGCGCCAAACATGCCGGGAGAGTGGAGAACAGGGAATGGCAAGATGAATAGGTGCAAGATTGACTCAACGCCACAAAAATTATATCCAACGGTAGACCAATGACGGACGAAAACCCGCACCAACCGGGATCGGCGATGGACGCTGACCCTGAGACGTCCCAGACGGAAAACACTTTCTCTGGACGCGACGCTTACAATGTTGTTTCAGACACCGTTACCGGGGTGAACGTCCGCATAAGCGATAACCTGTTCCAGGCGCTTTTCATTCTGGCCGCGATACTCTTGTTGGCGGCCCTGGGTGCTGTTCTCGCCGCGGTTTATGGTGGACAGAACTTACCCTGGTATGGAGGGGCGTTGATCGGTGCATTCGCGGGTTTGGTTGTCGGTTTTTTTGCGAGCGGTATTTTCCTGATGATCTATCGAGCTATCCGGCATTTGAAAGGCAAGCACGGATAGAGTAAGCGACAGCGATCGCATCTTCTCTTAAAGGCGATGGTTCTTCACCAACTAGAAGTTGCTGTCCCGCCGATCAATTGATTCGATGTGTGTCACACCAATTCATGAATCGTGCCTTCGCTTTACGAGGCTGATCCATGGCGTTCCGTTTTTATCCCTGACCTGATCGGCCGCGGCCACCAAGAACCAATCGCGCCCCCGTCCGCCTTGCAGCTTGTCGCGCTCGCCGTCATCAAAAACGGTAGTGCCGTCCACGAGCGAGATTCCATCCAAATGCTCTCCACCGCCCGTTTGCAGGTTTTGCACACGGTGGGAAAAGTCGCGGTCCGATGTCCATTCCAGCAAGATGGCATCCAAGGCGCGGTATTCGTCATCGAAGCTGGTGAAGCCGCTGATGAGCAGATCATCTCCCTTACCGCCGTTCAGCGTGTCGCGGTTTCGGCCCCCAATCAGTAGGTCGCTGCCACGGCCGCCTCGCAGATCGTCGTTGCCGTCGCCGCCAATCAACACGTCCGCGCCTTTGCCTTTTCCACCCTTGATTTGGTCATCGCCGGCACCGCCGTCCAAGAGGTCGTTGCCTCGACCGCCGGTGAGGCGATCGCTACCGGGGCCGCCATGGAATTCGACCGGGACGGAAAGCGACGCGCCGACGAAAATCGTGTCGTCGCC
>JAJDEH010000286.1 GCA_029259935.1 Planctomycetota bacterium | reverse complement strand
CCGCCGTTGGGATGGTCGGTACTCATCACGACGCGCCAGGGATCGTTAACCAACAAGTACCACTCCAGGCCGATCGCCCACTGCAAGGTGTGGACCAGACTCTTGTTGCGGTACTTGATCGGCGCGATACCGCAGCCTGATTCGAGTTCTGTGTCGGAACTGAACCATTTCGTGCCGTAGATGTTGGCCAGAAAGTAACCGAGCGGACCATCGCCGGTCATGCTGGTCGTTTCCCCGAACATCACTTGGCCCACGTCGACCGTGATGTTGTCGTGCTGGTTGACGTAATCGGCCAGCGGCACCACTTTCGAATTGAAGGTATTCTCGTCGCCTTCGCCGCCACCATAACTGTGAAATTGAATGTGAGTGATGTGGCCCCGCTGACCCTCTAGCGCCTTCATGGTTTCCAAGGTGGTTTCCCAGTTGCCGGGCATGCCCAGATTGTTGCAGTGAATATGGACCGGGTGGGGCAGTTTCAACTGGTTGGTTGCTCGCGCCACCGAGCTGATAATCTGCCGTGGCGTCACGTCAAAATGATCGACCTGCTGGTCCAGTGAGTTGACGTTTCCCGATGCGTGATGTTTCCACACTTCGACACCGCCCGGGTTGACCAGCTTTGGCGCGTAGCCCTTGGCCGCTCCCAACAGCCAAGCCACGAACGCCTTCAGCCGTTCGGGTTCGCCGTCCTGAATCGACTTCATCACATAGTGATTGTTGCCCATCAAGACATAGAATCCCTTGTCGATGCAGGGCGTGTCTTCGAACTCCTCGTGGGCGTGGCGAGCGGACAGCGGCGGGACGGCGGCATCAAACGCGGTCGTGTAACCGAGGCCGATGTACTTGTAGCCGGTGGCGAACGTACTGGGGACGCTGCCCATCGTGCCGCTGTGCGTGAGAGCCGTTCGCGGAACCGGTTCGGCGCGGCGCTTTTCCTCGGGCCGCATCTTGCGAGCCATGTTGACCTTCGGCCCGGCGATGTGGCAATGCATGTCGATGCCGCCGGGCATGACGACCAGCCCGGCCGCGTCGAGTACTCGGCTGGGCCGAGTTTCGGGATCGGTGGGCGCGTCGACGATCTTGCCGTCCTGGACCCAAATGTCTTTGACTTGGCCGTCGATACGGTGCAGCGGATCGTAGACGTAGCCTCCCGAGATTTTCAGCAGCGAATCGGACATGAGGGCCTTCTTGGTGGCTCGGGAATTAGTAAATCTTCGTTTAACCGCGCGACCCGTGGCCAGGCGAATCTGGTGTGTGGCTGCCGCCTAGGTTAGTGGTCGAAACTTGGTAATCGTCTATCATGGACCCAACTCGCAAACCCAACAAGCGGAGACTCCCATGTCGGCCCATGTGCGGCTCGAAATCGCCCGCCAGCAAATTCAATCGGCTCGCGAATATACGCTCACCTTGCTCGAGGGGATCGACGATCCGGATTGGTTTCAGCAGCCTGGCGGGGGCGTCACGCACATCGCTTGGCAAGTGGGCCATCTGGCGATGGCCGAGTATGGATTGTGTCTGTTTCGGCAGCGCGGGCGAGGCGAAATCGACGGCCAACTCATGTCGTCGAAATTCCGCAAACAGTTTAGCAAAGGAAGTACACCCAACCCAGACCCGGACAGCAATCCGCCGCCCAGCGAAATCCTTGACACGCTTCACGGCGTGCATCGGCAAGCGATGAAAGAACTGCCCGGTTACAGCGACGAACAGTTGAACGAACCCGTCGATATGCCTTACGCCGGTTTCCCCACCAAGTTGGGGTCGCTCCTATTCTGCGCCCATCATGAAATGCTGCATGCCGGACAAATCGGCCTATTGCGGCGATTGCTCGGCAAAGACCCCGTTCGCTAGGAATGCCGCCCGCGTGATTCATCCAAATTTCGACCCGATGAAGCGTCCGCACTAACCCACTGAAAAAAGATTTCATGAAAGCCGCCTACATCGAACAAACGGGCCCTCCCGAGAACATCATTTACGGCGAACTGCCGACGCCCGACGCGGTCGGAAGCGAAGTGCTGGTGAAGGTCGGCGCGGTCGCGGTCAATCCGGTGGACACCTACATCCGCAACGGAGCTCCTTATTGGGATTTACCGATGCCGTTTGTTATTGGCTGTGATTTGGCGGGCCAAGTTGCGGCGGTTGGCCCGCGCGCGTCTCGCTTTAAGGTCGGCGATCGCGTGTGGGGAACCAATCAGGGTCTGGTGGGGCGGCAGGGGACGTTTGCCGAATTCCGCGCTGTCGACGAATGCTGGCTCTATCCGACACCTTCCAATGTCGAAGACGAAGCCGCCGCGGCGATCGCCTTGGTGGGAGTCACGGCCCACCTTGGGTTGTTCCGCGAAGCCCGGTTAAAATCGGGGGAGAACATCTTCGTGCAAGGCGGCAGCGGCGGGGTGGGGTCGATTGTCGTGCAAATTGCCAAGCTGGCCGGGGCACGGGTCTTCGCCACGTGCGGAAGCGACGAAAAAGCGGCTGCCTGTCGCGATCTGGGAGCCGACGTGGTGGTCAACTACAAAACGCAGAACATTGCCGAGGAAGCGGCCCGCTTCGCCCCCAAAGGATTTCAAGTCTTTTGGGAAACCCAGCGCGAACCCGACTTCGAAACCATCGTCACCTACATGGCCGAACGAGGGCGGATCATCTTGATGGCCGGCCGGGACGCGCGGCCCGCTTTTCCCGTGGGGCCGTTCTATGTGAAGGAATGTTCCTTGCACGGATTCGTGATGTTCAAGGCATCGCCCGCCGAACTGCAGACTTGTGCGGACGACATCAATCGCTGGATGGCGGAAGGCAAACTCAGCGCGAACATTTCCCAAGTCCTGCCGCTATCGGAAGCCGCTGCCGCCCACAGGCTGCAAGAACAAAACACGCTTGAAAAAGCCGACACGCTGGCTGGGAAAATTGTCCTAAAACCGTAACCAGAGACCCCCTCTAACTCCCCCTTGGCAAGGGGGAGAACTGGTTCCCCTCCTTTACAAGGAGGGGTTAGGCGAGGTTTTTCTCAGCACCCGCAACAAAGGACTCTGGGGGCTCGCCGTGATGTACTGAGATCATTTTGCGACGGGTCGCAACATGACTACAGCGCCGAGTTCGACGAAGTTTGAAGCGTACTCGCATTGCCGTTCGACTTGGTCGAACGCCCCGGAATCGTGGCACAAGCGACCTGGGCTACCTTTTCGATATCGTAGGTTCTTGTCGCTTCCATCAGCAGCCGGCACTCAAACCAAATGTCTCCGTCCACCAACGGCATGAATAGGTCGTGGACATTGTCGACGCCCAAGTAAACGGGAACCTCGGCTTCCGTCAGCTTCACAAATGGAGCGATCGAATTATGTAGTGGTCCCGCCATTTCGAGTTGCTTCATGCTAAGCGCGGCCGAAGGACAAATGATGACGCTCACTCCGGCATCTTTCAGCAACGAAATCACGCGATCTTGTTCGGACGGCGGTTTAGACGAGAGCGAAATCGCATGCACGGCGAATACCTGCCCCTCCAAGCCGTGTTCGATGGTCTTGCGGGCCAGCAATTCCGTTTCGCTTTCCAGCGGGTTGTTCTCTTGGTCGACATGCACGTCGAGCATTTTGCCTTGGCTTTTGGCAATGCGCATGATGACGTCCAGGTGCTTTTCCGGCGTGGGCCGGTCGCGCGACGGCAACCCACCAATGAAGTCGGCCATCTCGCAGGCTTCCTCGACATACCGCAGCGACTCTTTGTCGACCACGCCTTGCAGCGGCTGAATGCCGACTTCGAAGTTGATTCGATCCTGGTAGATGCGTTTCACTTCCAGGGCCGCCTTGATCGGCAGCAGCTTGACGGTGCTGTCGGCGTCGACCATCGAACGGCAATAGGTAACACCCTGGTCGATCATCTTTTGCACGCCGCGCGAAATCCGTTCCACCAAATCGCCATGGGTATAGTTCTCTTTGAGAAACTTGTACAGCTCCCACTTCTTTTGCATATCGACCTGGCCCAGTCGCAAGTTCTCCATGGAAATCAGATAAGCCTTGTCGAAATGCGCGTGATGGCAGGCGAAGCCGCCGTACTGGCTGACAAATTCGAGAAAGTTCAGTTCTAAATTCCAAGGCTCGGATTCGTCCGCCAACCGGTATTGAAAGCGGCCTCGCTCGTGGTCGAGTACGATTTGCTCGATGGTCTGAATGGCCACGTCCACGTCGGTGATTAATGGAATGCCGTTTTCGATGGACAGCGTGCGAATCAGGTTGACGTCGGTCTTCTCGTCGTAGTCGTGGTCTCCGGTCAAGATGTTGATCACCAAATCAACTTGCTTCTCCTTGAGAAACGAAAAGATGTTCGGCTCGCGCCCTTCGGCGATCTTGTGAATCTCGGTGTTGGAGACATCCCGCTGGTTCAAGAAACGGCTGGTTCCGGGCGTGGCATGGATGGCGACATTGAGTTGCTCAAGCTGCTGGAGGGCGGGCAGCATGCGTTCTTTGTTGTCGGATTTTCCGGCGCTGATAACGACATTCTTCTTGCTGCGGTTGCCCAGCAACTTGAGATTAAACGCCAACAGGTCCAGGGGGTTCGATACGCGCATGCAGAGGCCTCCTAATTCCTTGCCAAAAAGTTGAGCGGGCGACTCTGCCAATTCTACGAGGAAGCTATCGATCTGCAAGCTAGCATCCCGGCGAGTGCGGCAAAAACCTGCTGAAACCTACTCCGCCTAATCGTCCCATTCAGCACATGGAAGGCTGACGCTTGCTTGTACGGGCACGCCGGATTATATTAGTGCGTATACGCATCATTTAGTTCGCCAACCTGCCAGCGTGAAATTCGAAGGATACCCGCGATGAGTTTTCGTGAAACGCTTGCCATGCGGTTGCGCGAGGCCTATTTTTCGATTCGCCGCAGCGCTCAACAGCACCTGACCGAGAGCGAAGCGACGATCGACCAAGTCGTGGTGTTGACGCTGCTGGCGGAAGAGGACGGGCTGACGCAACTTGAGTTGGGCGAACGCGCGTTCTCGGATCCGAGTACGATTCGGCAGATGTTGGTGTTGCTGGAGGATCGCCAGTGGATTCGCCGCGAGCCCTGTCCTAATGACGGGCGTGCGCGGCGCGTCTTCCTCACGTCCGAGGGCCGCCGGCAACAGCAGCGACTCAAGCGTATCGGCCACGTGGGCGATCCGACGAACATGGAGAATTTGCTCAGTGAACGAGAACTGGCAACCGTCGTCAAGTGCCTGGACCGTATTTGCGTGGCACTTCCGGTCAATTGGAGAACGAAGGACCCACGAAGTGAAAAACAAACTCCAACGTCCGTGTGACTAACAATAGAGACTCCCGCCTTTACCGCCCATCCTACCGAGGAGACTGCCATGTGCCTGAAAGAAACTCAATGTCCGGAATGCGAGTCGTTTGACGATGTGGAAGCACTGGAACTGCGACGGCGTGAGTTCCTCAAGGTCGGCGGTGCCGCGGCTTTGGCCACGATCGGCACGGCCACCATCAACACCGTGACGCCCAGCGTGAGCAAGGCGGAGGATGCCCCGGCAGCGGCCAGCAAGCCGACGAAGAAACCGGCTGAAGGGTTGATTCGCGAGCTTCACGCGTCGTTCACGCCCGAGCAAAAGAAAGAACTTGTGCTGCCATGGGACCACGCGCGGGGCAACGGCAAGCTGTCTCGCCTGGGCACCTATAACAGTGCCATTCTCAACAAGCGGCTACACGAACACTGCACCCAATCGCAACAGGATTTGGTGAAGCGCATCGTGCAATCCATCCTCTCCGGCAACGAAGCCTGGGAACGGATCACGCGCCATGGAAGATGGGACGGCAGCAAATCATTCGACAATACGGGCTGCGTTATCTTTGGCGAGCCGAGCGACGACAAGAAGTTTGCCTGGGTATTCAGCGGCCATCATCTCACGCTCCGTTGCGACGGTAACAGCGAACCGGGCGCGGCATTCGGAGGCCCGATTTACTATGGACATTCGCCCAACGGATATACCGACAGGAACGTCTACCATTACCAGACTAAACAAGTGCAAGCTGTCTTCGACGCATTAGACGCGAAGCAACAAGAGAAGGCCATCGCTGCCGGCAGTCCCGGCGATCGCGAACGGGGCATTCGATTCCCTGAGCCCGGCGCACCCCAACCGGGCATTGCCTATGCGGAATTGGCCAAGGATCAACAAGGATTGGTCGAATCGGTGATGCGCACCTTGCTGAATCCCTTCCGGAAGGAAGACACCGATGAAGTCATGGAGATCGTTAAAGCAGGTGGCGGGATGGAGAAGATCCACCTGGCGTTCTACAAAGATCGCAGCAGCACGGAAGAGAACGTGCGTTGGCACTTTTGGCGGTTGGAAGGTCCCGGATTCATCTGGAATTACCGAGTGCTGCCTCATGTCCACTGCTATGTAAACATCACCAGCCAGGTATAGCATCCGTTGAAAAACCAGTTGTGAAGTGTAGGCCGGATCGAGCGAAGCGCTGCTCCGGCATTTCGCCGTTTACCTTGAAATCGCAGAAGCCGGAACGTCGTCGCTTTGCTCCTTGGTCCGGCCTACTATTCGCATTCCGACAGCCTGTAAGAAGTTCCGGCGATTCAGGTTTCCACGACGCTTGTACACAGGAGAAGCTCCATGTTTCAGCCCGCTACGCCAACTCGGCGGCTCTTGCTTCTGTTTCTGCTGATCCTCATGACCGTGCCTATCTCCGTAGAAGCCCAACAGCGCCGCGCCGGTAAACTCAAGGCAGGTGACGCGGCTATTGATTTCACGTTGCGGGACGCGCACGGCACGCAGACGGTTCAGCTTGCCGAATTGAAAGGGAAACCGGTCGTACTGATCTTTGGCAGCTCGACCTCGTCTCGTTTCGTCGAATCGGTCGCCGCGATCAACAAGCTGTACACAGCCTATGAAGATGCGGCCCATGTCTACGTGGTCTATGTTCGCGAAAACCCCGGCAAGAAAGATGATGACGACGCGCCGGCTCCGAAGACATTCGAAGAGCGGCGGCAGGTGGCTAGCGCATTTGCCAAACGGGTCGGGCTGTTGGCTCCGGTCCTGATGGATACCGAGGACGACCAAACCGACAACCTCTACGCTGGCTGGCCGGACCGGATCTACGTCATCGACGCGCACGGTAACGTGCTGCTCAAGTCGAACTACACTCTAGACGGATTCGGGCCGGCGCTCTCCGCCATTCCGTTCCTGCTCTATAAACACACGGAGGGAACCTTTGCGGAATTGCCCGCTCCGACTCAGGAATCCACGCGACCGAAGCAGCGATCCAGGAGGCCCCGCGAAGTACGGGCGGGAGACGCAGCCCCCGACTTCACTCTTCAGGACACGCAAGGCGAGACCACGGTGAAGCTCTCGGAACTGAGGGGCAAGCCGGTGGTGTTGATCTTCGGCAGTTGTACGTGACCGCCGTTTGTCCGCTCGGTCGGTTCGATCGAGAAGCTCTACGAGACCTACAAAGACCAGGCGCACTTCTACACCATCTATACCCGCGAGCGGCACCCGCTGGAAGAATATGCTCGCGAATTCAAGGATGTAGCGCAGCACAAGACGCTGGAGGAGCGGCGACGGGTGGCCAGCCAGTTCGCCGAGCAGGTCGAACTGTCGGTGCCAGTTCTGGTGGACACGATGGATGACCATGTGAACAAGGCCTATCGTGGCGAGCCGGACCGGCTTTACATTATCGACGCGGCCGGAAAAATTACCTACCAGGGCGGTCGCGGGCCGTCAGGCTTCCGGCCGTCCATGGACGTCGCCCCCTTCGTCCTCTACAAGCTGATGGACGCGAAGTAATCGAGGCCGGTTGGCTTCGGCGCAAGACACTCAAACGTTGAGGTCGGCGAGACAATTCATTTCGGCGTTTCTAGATCTAAAAGCAATCGAGCACGCGTTTCAAATGGCTCAAAAGTTCGTTCACCTTTTTTGAGTTGCAACCGCAGCTTTGCGGCGGGGCTAATTGACGTGCCCTGAGTGGCGGTCGATTTTGGGGCCGTGGCGCGAAATACGCCGACGCCATCTCGCAGTCGCATTGTCTGTGACGGAATGATCCAAGCACTGTCCTTCGTGGATTCGACGGCAAGTATGTCGTCTTCCGCGAAAAGTGCGGGGTCGAGCGGTCCGCCTGGAAGTTTCGATAGGTCCAAGATCAATTCGCTGGATTGGCCCGCGACCGGCGGCAACTTGCTCGTTAAACGCAGTTCGTGCGTGTGGTCCGTTACAAGTTCCTGATACAGGGAAATTAAACCCTTCGCCTGCCGCGTTTCCACGGCACTCTTCGCCAGGGGAGAGTCATTGTCTTTGATCAGTTCGAATCGGTCGATTTCCGCGCCGCTAATTGCATGGGCCGTCAAGCGAAGCTGAGTTCCGTCGATGTCGATTCTGCAATAGTGATTGACATTGATGCCTTGGGCCAGCAAGGGGCTTGGAGCGTAGCCGCCAACGGGGCCGCCACCACCTCCGCTGGTGATATGCAGGATTGGCTTCTTGCCACGCGTGCCGATGGGGTCGTAGCGCCGATAGTGTGGATGGTGGCCCGAGAACACGACGTCGACTTCATGCTTTTCCAGCAGCGGTAAAAAGTCGTCCTCGCCGAACCATTTCAATCTTCTCCGCGTGGCGACCATCGGCACGTGCAGGGCAACAAAAGTCCAACGCTTGTCGTTGGATTCTAGGTCCTTGGCAAGCCAAGCCAGTTGTGCCTGACGCCCACGTCCGCCCGATCCGGCTCCGTAGCTGTCCAGCACGATGAAATGAGCGTCTCCCCAATCAAAGCTGTACCAAAGTTGCTTCTGCATTTCAAACAGCCTCGGAAAGTATGGGCCGCCGTCATGATTTCCATACACGGGCCAGAATACCTGGCGTTTCAGATAGCTCCGGCCAGGATCAAAAAAACTCGCCTCCCATTCGCCCCATAGTTCGCCGCGATCCGTGATATCGCCGACATGCAGCACGAAATCGGTCCGCTCTTCGGCCATGGCGTCCAACAGCGGTTGCAAGCCCTCGTGGTAACTTTGCGTATCTCCGATTAGGCAGAACGAGAACGGCGTGTCGATTTGAGGAGCGGTCTTGAATGAGCCACTGATCTGCTGGCCGGCACAGTCGACCTGATAGGTGTATCTGGCGTTTGGCTCCAGTTCGCCCAGCGCTGCCGAGTGCAGGTGACAAATCGTGTTCGGCAAAGCGGCGGTTTCCAGGTCAACACTCCGTTGCGAATCGCCGCGGCTGACAACGACTTTGCTCGCTGGAATTTCCCCCTGCGAAACCCAGAACAGTTTGGCGGTGGTCGTGGTGACCTTGGAGACATACGGCTTGATGTGAAACGGCGAGTCACCGGCGAGCAAGGCCTCGCACTCCAGAATGTACACGCGGGCTCGCGATCGGTTGGAAGCCGCGACGGGACTAAGCGACGCGACTTTGCGCAGCTCGGCGATCGCATCTTCATAACGTTTTTGACCTTGCAGAATCTGCCCGATGCTCAACTGCGCCGTGGCAATGTAGTTGGCATGCACGTCTTCGATCGATGCGATGCGCCGGAGCTTGTCCAGCGCCGATGCTCGTTCATTGCGGGTGTTGTGCTCCCAAGCCGCGAATAACAAGGCCTCGGCAACGTGCGCCGCCGGTGCGCCTTCGATCGCCGCCGCTTTTTCGAGCGCGGCGATTCCCTGTTCGCCCTTCTTGAGAAACCGCAATGAATAGCCGAGCCGCAACCAAGCGCCGGACACATGTTCGGCATCAAGGCCTTCCATTGCCAATACACGATGAAAGAAGGGCACCGCCTTTTCGTGCTGGTGTACTATTTGCCATGTATAGCCGATTTGCCGAAGCGCTCGCGCGGCATCGTTCCCGGACAAGTTGGGCAGCAACGTTTCGTAGGCAGCTCGCGCCTGATTCCACTTGGCAGCCCTGAACAACCGGTCGGCGTCGTTGATTTCTTCAGATTCCGCCCGTCCGCAAACGCTGATCGCGAGCAACAGCACGATCGCTGACGTGAATCTCGTTGACCGCATGATAATCTCCAACAAATTCGTCTTGTTAGCATTATTTCGCTTGAGGCATTTTAGCACGAATTCACTTGCCATTGGCCAACGGCGGAAGCGGGGGAATGGAATCGACGTACCTCATCGATCATAATGCGAAGGCATTCCTTTCCAGTTCAAGACTCGGCATCTCAATGAGACCATCATGCTAAATCGCCTGCTTTTATTGTTCGTCGCCTCGCTGGGCGCTTCCAGTCTTTCCGCAAGCGAGCGTCCCAACATCGTTTTCTTCTTTGCCGACGACCAAACGACCAGTACGCTCGGCTGCTACGGGAATCCGATTGTAAAGACGCCGCATATCGACTCGCTGGCTCGGCGCGGTGTACGATTCGAAAATGCCTTCGTCAGCCATTCGATCTGCTGGGTGAGCCGCACGACGATTCTCACGGGACTGGTGGGACGCAGCTATGGCACGCCGAGCAATCCCGATCAAGCGCGGGCCGATGCGGTCGAGACGTTGTATTCCGACATCTTGCGCGACCACGGCTACCGCACGGGCTACTTTGGAAAATGGCACGCCAAGATGCCAAGCGGTTTTCGAAGAGAAGACCACTTCGACGAATTCCAAGCGATCGGCAGAAATCCCTATTACAAGAAACAACCCGATGGCAGCCTGCGGCACGAGACGGAATTGATCGTCGATCGCGGGATTGAGTTCGTGAAGAGTCAGCCGAAAGATAAGCCGTTCGCGCTGAATATGTGGTTCAACGCTTGCCATGCCGAGGACGGGGATCGTCGGCCCGGCATCGGGCACTTTCCTTGGCCACGGGCCGTTGACGGGATGTATGACGACGTCGAAGTGTATCTTCCACGATTGAATGATCCGGCAATTTTTGAGGCGCAGCCCAACTTTCTAAAAACGACGATCAACCGCGATCGCTTTTTTTGGCGGTGGAACACGGATCAGAAATATCAGACGAACATGCGCGCCTATTTTCGCATGGTCAGCGGGATCGACAGTGCGATCGGCCGTTTCATGAAGGCGCTCGAAGAAGCCGGGCTCGCCGAAAATACGATCATCGTCTACTCGGCTGACAACGGCTACCACATGGGCAATCGCGGTTTCGCGGGCAAGTGGTCGCACTACGAAGAGTCGCTTCGCGTTCCGCTGATCGTGGCCGATCCGCGGTTGCCCGCAGCGCGGCGCGGCAAAGTCACCGACGCCCCCGCGCTGAATCTCGACTTGCCGGCGACATTTCTGGATTGGGCCGGCGCGAAGGTGCCGAAGCGCTATCAGGGCCGCAGTTTGAAGCCCGTCGTTGGCAAAGGCAAACCGGCCGATTGGCGCACCGAGACCTTTCACGAACACTTCGCCGTGAGGAATCGTATTCCGGCGTTTGAAGGCCTGCGGAATGGACAGTTCAAGTACGTCCGCTACTTCGATCATGGGAATCACGAATTCCTCCACGACCTGAAAAATGATCCCGACGAACTCGTCAATCTGGCCGGCGATCCAAAGCACGCCGACATGCTGAAGGCCATGCGAGAGCGGACCACGAAACGCGTTGCTATGTACGGCGGGCCGCTCGACAAGCTGCGAGGCACTTTCACGGCGTCCACCGTTCCGCATCCGGAAGCATCGGCCGCCGCCAGTGTGAGGCCAGGTAACGACGGATTCGTCCAACTGTTCAACGGCAGGAACTTGGCCGGCTGGGCAGGTGATCCAAAATACTGGTCGGTTCAAGAGGGCGCAATCACCGGGGTGACCGATGGCTCGTTGAAGATGAATCGCTTTCTCACTTGGAAAGGATCGACGGTCCGCAGCTTCGACCTGCGGGTGCAGGTGAAGGTCAGTCCCGGCGGCAATAGCGGCATTCAGTATCGCGGCACGTCGCGGCCCGATCTCGGACTCGACATCGTCACCGGTTATCAATGCGACGTGGTGGCGAACACGGCGAAGTACAACGGCATGCTGTACGAAGAGAAGGGCCGGCGTATTTTGTCGCACACCGGCGAGAAAGTCATTGTCGATCCGTCGGGACAACCGTGGGTCGTCGGCAAGCTGCCCTTTAAAGAGTTCGCACCCGGCGAGTGGCACGACTATCGCGTTCTTGTTCGTGGAAATCATCACCAACATTGGATTGACGGCCATCCCACGGCCGATCTGATCGACTTCGACGAAAAGGGCCGCGCTCTCGAAGGCGTCTTGGCCGTGCAAGTCCATGTCGGCCCGGTGATGAAAATTCAATACAGAGACTTCAAAATCAAGCATCTGCCAGACGACATGCAGCTACAACAAGTCAAAGACCATCCAATCCCCAGGGATGCCTACGGTGTGCGGCCACAAGGGAAATTGCCGAAGGAATGGAAGGCGCCTTTCTACGGAGAGAAATAGATTCCGCCCACCCAGGCTGCCAGCGGCGGACTATGGGATGAGGCATCAACGGCTGTATAATGAAGGCCGGCTTTATTGCCGCCACCTGCTTCTTGAGCTTCCGCATTCCTCGCTCGAATCGGAAGCACGTAAACCGCAAGGGTTCCTCGATGTCACTGATCAATCAAGAACGACGTTCCTTTCTGACGGCGGCCGGAGTCTGTATCGCGCTGCCGGCGCTGGAGTCCTTGCGTTGCGTTTCCGCGGCGGAGAAGTCGCGGGAGGTACCGCGCCGGATGGTCTGTATTGGAAACGAATTCGGAATGTATCCGGGAGCGTTTTGGCCGAAAACCGCTGGCGGCGATTTCGAAATGACAACTTTGCTGAAGCCGCTAGAAGCACATCGGCGCGACTTCACGTTGTTTTCGCACCTCGATCACGGGCTCAAGGGTGGGCATTTCGCGGTGCATACATTCCTGACCGGCGTCAAGGCGGCCGACGCCCGAGGAATGCCCAACGGTGGAATTAGTTTGGACCAACGGGCGGCTGAATTCGTCGGCTCCAGAACCCGATTTCCCGCGCTGACGATCGGCTCGGCGGACGGCTTGCATGGCGGTTGTCAAATCAGTTGGACGCGATCCGGCACTCGCGTGCCGCCAATACCCGGCCCTCGCGAGTTGTTTCGGGCGCTGTTCATTGACGACGGCCCGTCCGCGAAAAAAATCGCCGCCGATCGAATCAGACTTCAGGCCTCGATTCTCGACGCCGTGCTGGGAGATGCCAAGTCACTCCAGCGGCGACTCAATAAGGCCGACCGCCAAAAGCTGGACGAGTATTTCTCCTCCGTTCGCGACGTGGAAGTCAAGCTGGCCCTCGACGAGCAGTGGCAGAAGATCCCCAAGCCGAAAACCGAACTCGACGAACCCATGAATGAGGGTCTGGCGCAGGATCTTCCCAAGATTTACGATCTCATCACTCTGGCTCTGCAGACCGATTCCACGCGCGTTGCCACTTTGGAGATTGGCGGCAGTTTCGTGGCCCGTGACATTGGGATCAACAAGGGCTATCACGGGCTGTCGCATCACGGAAAGGTTCAAGCGAACATTGATTTGTTGGTTCAAATCGAACTCTACCAAGTGCAACAGTTTGCCCGCTTCCTGGACAAACTGCGGTCGATTCGTGAACCGGAAAGCGATCGATCGCTGCTCGACAGCACGATGGCGTTGTTTGGCAGCGGCATGGGGAACGGTAACTCGCATACGAACAACGACTTGCCCATTCTTCTGGCTGGTGGCGGCTTCAAACACGGCCAGCACTTGCCATGTCCGCGAGAGAGCCGCCGGCGTATTCCATTGTGCAATCTGTATGTTTCCATGCTGCAGCAGTTTGGCGTCGAGACCGATCGGTTCGGCACAAGCACTGGCACGTTACGCGGTTTGGAAGCAGCATGATGCGCGTGCCTGGTGCCGATACTTCGTTCAACGGCCTATCCGAAGCCGCCAGACTTGCCGTTCGACGAGCCTCGTTGCTGCCGCTCGTTTTCACCGCAGTCGCCATGAGCCTTGGACATCGCATGGCGGGTGCGGATGACAATCGCGGGAGTGACTCGGCTGTCGCGTTCGAAACGACGCTCAAGCCCTTCCTCAACAACTACTGCACGGGCTGTCACGGCGCGAAACAACAGAAGGGCGAACGTCGATTCGACACGCTTGCCGGCGAAATCCGCGACGACAACACGCTCGTCGATTTTCAGGACATTTTGGATCAGCTCAACCTCGCCGAGATGCCTCCAAGGAAAGCCAAACAGCCGTCGGACGAGGATCGCCGGCGCATCATTGGCTGGTTGAGCCGCCGCATCGAGTCGTACCATCAAGAACGCAATCACGCGGGCGGCCAAACGGTGTTACGGCGGTTGAATGCGCGCGAGTATCGCAACACGGTCCGCGACTTGCTGCATCTGAACATGACGATGTTCGATCCGACGTCGACGTTTCCCAAGGATCAGACGACCGAGCAACTCGATAATGTCGGCGATACACTTGTCACGTCTGGGTATCTGCTGAACCGTTACTTGGAGGCGGCCGAGCAGGCGATCGACAAAGCGCTGTTGCCGCTGGAGCAGCCGTCCGTGCAAAAGTGGGTGTTTCGGGACGGATTTCGGCAACAGCCGGAGATCGACCAGGTTCACCGAAAGACAAATCGCTTCGAGCATATGACCCTGTACGACGTCGTCGGCGCGGACAAGCACGAAGGCGCTTACGGTCCGATCCTCGCTTTCAAGGAAGGCGTCCCGGTCGACGGCTTCTACAAGATCCGACTCGATGCTGAAGCCGTCAACCGGATGCACCCTTACGATCCAAAGTTTTTGGGCACCGATCCCAACGAGCCCTTGCGACTTGGCATCGTGGCCGGCAACTACCTAGCGGGACAACTCCATAAGCCTCAGCCCGTCGAGCCGTTGCTTGCGGAACTGGATCTGGCGGACGAGCGAAAGTCGTACACCGTCCGCGTTTGGCTGGACGCTGGCTACACGCCTCGATTTACTTTCCGAAATGGCTTGATGGACGCGCGGAATCTGTGGAGCCGTTTGCTGCGGAAGTACCCGGACCAGTTTCCCAAGCCCAAGCGAGGCGGTATTGTCGAAAACCGCTACAACGCGATTGCGTATGGCAAGCTTCCGCAGATCCACATTCACGAGATCGAAATCGAAGGACCCATCTTCGACACCTGGCCCACTGCCAGTCAGCGCGTGCTGCTGGGTGACGATTGCGAACCGATCCTCAGCACGGGTTCAGTAACGGCAGAGCAATCGCGCCAATTGCTCACTTCGTTCTTGGCGCGAACCTATCGTCGGCCCGCTCGGACGGAAGATGTCGAACGCATTCTGCAAGTCGTGGCGAATCGGCAACAGACCGGCCGCTCGTCGTTGGAATCCTATGCCGATGGTTTGAAAGCCGCGCTCTGCTCGCCCAACTTTCTTTACTTGGAGGAGGCGAAGAGTACGAAGGAGTCGCAATTAGCAGCGTTTGCATTAGCTTCGCGGCTGTCCTATTTCCTGTGGTCTTCCATGCCGGACCAGACACTGCTGAATCTGGCCGCCAAAGATCAGTTATCGAAACCCGCGGTTCTCAAGGCTCAAGTTGTTCGAATGCTGAAAGACGAAAGGTCCGAAGCGTTCACTAACGGCTTTCTCGGCAGTTGGCTCAACTTGCGTGAACTCGGCGCGACTCCTCCTGATCGCAATCAGTTCCGTGGCTTCTATCACTACGATCTTGGCACCGCGATGCGTCAGGAAACACATCTCTTCATGCGTCACTTGATCGACGAGAATCTCGACATCGGCAATTTTCTCGACTCCAACTTTACCTTCGCCAATAAATCCCTCGCCAGGTTGTATGGGCTCACTCCGCCGAAAGGCCGGCAGTTTCAACGGGTCCAACTACAAGACGGCCGCCGCGGTGGCCTGCTCGGTCAGGCGAGCATTTTGACGGTCACCGCCAACGGCATCGACACATCGCCCGTTGTCCGTGGAGTGTGGCTGTTGGAAAACATTCTGGGCACTCCTCCCTCTCCACCGCCGCCTGACGTCGAACCGCTCGACCCGGATGTTCGCGGCGCGAAGACCATTCGCGACCAATTGCAAAAACACCGTAATGTGGCGAGTTGCAACGATTGTCACCGCAAGATCGACCCTCTCGGATTCGCATTGGAAAACTTCGACCCGATTGGCAAATGGCGCGATTCGTACAGTTCGAAGACAAGAGTCGACGCGTCAGGAGAATTGCAGAATGGCCAGTCTTTCGACAATATCGAAGGACTGAAACGCATTTTGGTCCAACAGAAAGATCAATTCGCGCGAGCATTAACGGAAAAACTGCTCGCCTATGCATCGGGCCGTCAACTCACGCCCGCGGACCGCCCTCACATCGACCAAATCCTGGGGCAACTGCGCGAGCGCGAATACGGCATGCGAGAACTGATTCAACTGGTCGTTCTCAGTGAGCCTTTTCAATCGAAGTAATCCCCGCCCTGGGAGACTTGGCGGCCGATCCGCTTGGCTGATTCATTCTTGTGCGAAATGACAGTTCACGCAAGAAGTGGCGAGCGCCTGGCGGTTGATGCGGTGGTCGTCCTTTCGATAAGGTGAGAGTTCCGCATGGCATTGCCGACAATCGGTGCCGCGCTCCATCACCACGGCGTGAGCCCGTTCGAAGTGCCAGTAACCTGGCCTTGGCTTCGCGAGGCTGGCCTTCACATCATGACAAGACGCGCACCGCTGGGCGGCGTGCTTCGGCTTCTCTACTGGGAACGTCGGTTCTTTCAGAATCTCGCGGGCAGCGGTTTGGCCCGTGATGATGCAAGGCCCGAGAAACGTACCTTCCAGCGACGCCTTGCCGTTGATGCCGGCCAAGCCAGTTAGTTCGCCCACTGCGTAGAGACCCCCAATCGGCTGCTTCTTCTTGTCCAGCACACGGCAAGCTCGGTCGATCGCCACTCCGCCCATGCTTTTTCGCGTGAGCGGAAACGTTTGCATCGCGTAAAACGGCGGATGACTGATCTTGGGTGAAGCCTTGTTACTGAATTCCGGCCGTCCTGATCCGAAGCGGCCGAAATCATCGTCTTGGCCCTGTTGCACCAGTTGGTTGTATCGGTCGATTGTTGCCGCCAACTTTTCGGGTGGCAGTCCGGCGAGCCGCGCCAGTTGCTGGACCGTGTCGGCGCGCTTTACCAGTTTCGAGTTATTGAGAATCAACGCTTCCACTTTCTCGAAGTCGCCCCAATCGGAACCGGAAACGACAAACTGCCGCTTGCTTGATTCGTCAAAGACAAACCACATTGTGGCATCTTCCTGGCGCAACAGTGCGGGAGTCACCTCTTTGGCCCAATTGTGCAGGTTGGCGAATCGGCGGCCTTTGGAGTTGACGATGATGCCGTGCATATTCGCGGCACTCAGCCCGTGAGTGCCTTGCGGATAACGCGGGTCGGGGATGCCGGTAAAGTAATTCCACTGATGGTCCATCTTGACAAGGTCCGCGCCGATCCGCTTGGCCAGTTGGTGTCCGTGACCGACGGAGTTGCGTCCTGAACCGATCAGAATTCGCGGCGGAAATCGAAATTCGGCCGGCCAAAATTCCCGCACCATGTCCAGGTTGCTCTGAAAACCGCCCGTTGCTAGGACAACCGCGCCGGCGAGCAACTTCCGTTCCTTGGCGGTTCTTACATCGCGGGTCACGACACCGACGACGCGCCGATCCTTGGTCAGCAGGCGAACCGCTTGAGAATTCCAGAAGAAGCGGATGTTGTCGTGCGCAAGGCATTCGCGATAGATGGGCGTGACCAGGCCGATTCCACGAGCGGTGGGTTGATGCGATCGGTCGACCGAATTGCCGGGCGCGGTTCCGACCTTGTCTTCAAATTGAACGCCAAGCTCGATCAACCAATCATGAATGTCGCGCCGCGAGTGATCGACGTAATAGCGAACCCAGTCGGCTTCGGCGTC
Organism: Planctomycetota bacterium; assembly: GCA_029259935.1. The sequence continues at coordinate 28,225 of JAJDEH010000286.1, read as the reverse complement.
TTCACCCCACCGGATGAAGTCTTCGTAGGCGAGATCTGGAGAGTCTTTGATGCCGGCCGCTCGTTGCACGGGCGTATCAATAATGGAAAGACCGCCCTGTGACATGACGGCGTGCCCGCCAAACACGGAGGACATGTCAACGACGGCCACCTTGGCACCGCCGCGCCCAAGTTCCAAAGCCGCTGTCAGTCCCGAAATGCCGGCTCCCACAATGACGACATCGGGTGATTCCGCATGCGCGCGACCACCTGCTTCCTTGCTTTCGGCCCCGGCGTTTGGTTCAGCACCTAGCAATGGCATAAACCAGACGGCGATCGCGCCCAAGGTAACGGTGGTTTCAATTCGCTTGTAGCTATTCATCGGTTGCGCCCATCATCCAGGTTCGTTGCGGGGATTCACCACGGGTGAAGTTCTGTTGGTGTATGATACTGGGGCATTGGATGCCGGTCATTAATTAACCACGTAGCTCGCCAATCTTTCAGGAAGACATCGATGTTCAAGGGACAGTTGACATTGGGTCTTGTCGTCGCGTTGTTGGCCGGATCTTCCGCCAGCTTCGGAGAGCAGCAAGACACTGAGGATCCTAAGTACAAGGCGGCTCGCAAGTACAAGTGGGTGAAGGTTACCGAAAAGGCGGACTACGCGCCGCGTGATGGGGCCGGCGCTCTGGTCTTCAAGGATCGCATGTGGCTGATCGGCGGCTGGAATCCGAGTGACAAAGCCCACTTTCCCCGCATCTGCAACAACGAAGTTTGGAGTTCGAGAGACGGAGTGGCGTGGACTTTGGAGAAGTCCAACAGCTTTCTCGATCGCAGTTTCGACGCTTTGAAAGACTGGGAAGGACGACACACGGTTGGCTATGTCGTGTACAAGGATAAGATGTGGATCGTTGGCGGCGACGCGAATCAGGGCCACTATCAGAACGACGTTTGGAATTCGGCCGATGGCAAGAAGTGGTCATTGATCCAGGCGGAAGTTCCTTGGGCTCCACGGGCCTTGCACTACACGTTGGTCCTTCAAGACAAGATTTGGGTCATGGGAGGCCAGACCATGCCCGCCTTCGCGCCCGCCAAGGAGAAATTCCATCGCGATGTTTGGACAACCAAGGACGGCCGCGACTGGAGACAGATTGTTCCCAAAGAGCCGTGCTGGTCGCCGCGCGGGATGATTGGCGGCAGTGTCGTTTTTCAAGATCGGATTTGGATTCTCGGTGGCGGCACGTACGACACTCCAAAAACGCCGAGTCGCAATTTCCACAACGATGTCTGGAGTTCCGCGGACGGAGTGAAGTGGATTCGCCATGTCGAACACGCCCCTTGGCACGCTCGGCAATATCACGACGTTGCCGTGTTCGACGGTTGCATGTGGGTACTCGAGGGATATCATCGCCAAGGCGGCAACCGCAACGATGTGTGGTATTCATCCAACGGAACGCACTGGCATGAATTGCCGAACACACCGTGGAACCCACGGCACGCTGCCAGTGTGTTTGTCCACGATGACGCGTTGTGGATGGTCGCCGGCAACAACATGCAAAAGGATGTTTGGAAGCTGGTCCGGGCGGATCGATAGACGGCGTTTGCCTTACGAGCTTCAATCGCCGATGGGACATGCTCACCCACGAGATCCTGGCATGATTGCTTGCTTCCGCATTCGCGGGCGGCTATCGTATTCTCCAGTTCATTGGTACTTCTTGTGGGAGACTCGTCATGCCGTTCGCGCGACCTGGATTATCACTCTTAGCGCTCTTTCTGCTCTCTAGCAGCGCGCTGGCGGAAGAATGGCCGCAATTCCGTGGACCCAACGCGACGGGAGTTTCCTCGGAGAGCAAGAATTTGCCGGTAGAATTCTCCTACCAAGAGAAAGTGCTCTGGTCCGCCGAGTTGGGCGAAGGCATCGCTTCTCCTGTCATCTCGCACGGCAAGCTCTTCAGCACGGCAATGGTCGAAGAACAGAAGTTCGCCGTGTTCGGCTTTGATGCAAAGTCGGGCAAGCAGCTTTGGCGAAAGGAATTCGACACCGGGAAACTTCCGGCCATTATGTCGCCGAATACACATGCCTCGTCAACGCCCGCAACGGACGGCGAGCGCGTCTACGTTTACTTCAGCACTCTGGGCCTGATGGCGTTGAATTGCGATGACGGCCAACTGCTTTGGAAACATCCGATTCCGATGCCCCAGTACTTGTTGGGATGGGGCGCGGCGCACTCGCCCATCGTTTACAAGGACAGCGTGATATTCTGTCAAGATGACGATCGCGCGCCATTCCTGATCGCGCTCGACAAGCACTCGGGTGAAGTCCGCTGGAACACGCCTCGGCCAGAAATGTTGGCTGGCTATGCGGTGCCGGTGATCTGTCGGGCAGGCGGCCGGGAAGACCTCGTGATCGCCGGCTCGGGCAAGCTGAAGGGATACGACCCGAAAACGGGCAAGGAACTTTGGACGTGCAACTCGTTGCTGCGGACCATCATGACGTCACCCGTCGTTGCCAATGACAAGATTTACATCGGCATTCAAAGCTATGGCGACGCGGACCGGACGCTGAAATTTGCTTTGCTGCAATGGAAAGATACCGATCAAGACGGCCGGCTGCAGAAATCGGAACTGCCCGATTCGTTTGGACAAAAGTTCGATCGCGGCGACAAGAATAAGGATGGATACCTGGTCGACGACGAAATCGACGCGGCGTTTCAAGCTCCGACAAACATGAGCGGCGGGGGAGACACGATTCAAGCGGTCCGCGGTGGAGGTCGTGGCGACGTGACGAAGACGCACTTGCTGTGGAACCTCGACCACAAGGCCTCTTCCAATATCGCGTCACCGCTGGTCGTCGACGGGCGATTGCTGGTTGTCAAGAAGGGCGGCATTTCGGCGTGCTTCGATGCGGCCGACGGCAAGACGATCTGGATGAAAAAACGTATTCGCAATCTCGGCAACTATTATGCCTCGCCCGTCGCCGGCGACGCAAAAATCTATGTGATGGGCGAGAACGGCTTCCTTGTCGTGCTTCAGCAAGGCCCCAAACCTGAAGTGCTGGCCAAGAACGACATGGGAGAAAGCTGTATCGCCTCGCCAGCCATCGCTGACGGCCGAATATTCGTGCGAACGATCAGCAAGCTTTACTGTTTTTCCGAAGAAGCAAATTAGAAGCGCGTGGCTATTTGAGGACAACAACCAATGATGATTCGCGTGAACCTCTTGTGCTGCATTGCCGTGGTAACCTTACTCTGCGCGACGCGAAGCGCCCGCGCGGCGGACAGCGTGACCGTGATCGCGGCCAAGAACGCGCCACCGATTGAGCAGTTTGCCGCGCGAGAACTGTCGGCGCAGTTCAAGCGTTTATTCGACGTCAAGGTTGTTCTGGCCGACAAAGAGCCGGCTGACGCAGGTCCATTGATTTTCCTTGGCAGTCCGCCGACGAATCCGGCGGTTAAGGCGTTGCTCGGCGATAAGTGGCCGGAAGTTTCCGATCAAGGAATCGTGCTTCTTAGCGTCGGGCATAAAGGCAAACAAGCACTCGTGGTTGGAGGTGGCAGCCCGGTCGCCACATTGTGGGCGGTCTATGAATTGGGTTACCGCCATGGAATTCGTTATCTACTGCGCGAAGACATTTATCCAAACACGCCGATTCCGCTGAAACTCGGCGGTTTCAACGTGGTCGACGAGCCTGAATTGCGCACGCGCACGTGGCGGACCATCAACGACTTTCCGATCGGCCCCGAGTCGTGGCCGCTGACAGACCACAAACGCCTGCTCGGGCAATTGGCCAAGCAGAAATTCAACCGCGTGATGTTGTCGGTCTACCCGTGGCAGCCTTTCGTCCACTACGAATTCGGGGGCGTCAAGAAGCAAACGGCCATGCTATGGTACGGCGAGAGGTTTACGATTGCTCGGGACGCGCCGGGCCGAACGGCGCTGGGCGGCGCTCGTGTCTTCGAGAATCCCGACTTCGCGGGGCTGAAAACCTACGAGGAAATGACCGTTGCGGGAGTCAAGCACGCGCGAGGCATCATCGACGAAGCTCACCGATTGGGCATGTCCGTCGGGCTTTCGATTCAGCCGGTGGAATTCCCTCGAGAGTTTGCCCGCGTCCTTCCGGGGGCGAAGGACGTGCATCAACTCAAGAATCTCACCATTGGCCCCGGTCCGAAACAGAAACCGGAGGATCAACTGCTGCGCAGGTTGGTGGCCGCCAAGATTCGCGCTTACATCGAAACTTACCCAACGGTCGACGCCCTCTACGTGGGAATGCCGGAATTTCCTGAATGGGAGGAGCATGCGGAGGCCGCGTGGCGAACGCTTAGCGAGGGCGGCCGACTCGACGGTTTCACGCTCGAAGGCCTGATTCAGGCCGCCTCGAAACGCAATTTGATCTCGTCCGGAAAGCGCGGGGAACAGGCGGTCAAAGGCAACGTCGTTGGGTTGGCCTTCTTCAAGTCGTTGTTTGCGGATTCCGAGTTATTGAAGCGACCTGACGGTCATGGTGTCGCCCTCGTGATTCGCGGCGTCGATCCGGCGTTATACCCGGTTTTGGATCAAGTGGTTCCTGAAGGTGCGAGCACGTTGAACTTCATCGATTACACGGCACGTCGGGTCGTTGAGAATCGCAAGTTACTAAGTCAGATTCCCGCCGGCAAGGTTCGTAGCGGTTTGATCCTCACCTTGGCCGATGACAATGTGGGCGTCCTGTCCCAGTCCGCGACAAATTCCATTCACGAACTACTCGGCGACATTCGGCAGGGTGGCTGGGATGGTTTTTCGACTCGCTATTGGATGCTGGCCGAACTCGACCCGACGGTGCATTATATTTCGCGCGCCGCTTGGGACCCGAAAGTCACGCCGCGCAGTTGTCACGACGAACTGTTTACGGCGATCACGGGAAAACCATCGACCGCCGACCGATTGTGGCTCGGCTTCCAGCAGATTGAAAAGGCGACCGAGTTAATCGACCGCCACGACATCGGATTTGGATTCCCGGTCGCCGGCATGTTCATGAAGCACTACGAAGCCAAACCCGCGCCAAAGTGGCTGGACGAAATGAACGAATGCTACACCCAAGCCATGGTCGAACTGTACCGTAGCAATAGCAATACGGATCCGCGCGCGCAACGGATCCTGTTCTATTGGGCCAAGAGAAGCGAGTATGTGTTGGAATACCTGGCCGCGGTCAAATCGGTGCGCGAGGCCGCGATCGCACGAAAAAACGGCGAAAATGAGAAAGCGATTGAGCACTTCGAAACGGCGATTGAGCAACTGTACAACGCGATCGACACGCTAAGCGACGTCGCGCGCGACCAAAGCGACCGTGGCCTAATCGCGGTTCTCAACGCGTACGCCTATATTCCGCTGATGGCGGAATATGAAAAGGCGCTGGAAGACGAGTAATAGGACCAACAGTCCCTGACGTACATCGTCGAGGCATCGCGCGAGACCTACCGACTAATTGGACGAATCGTCCGTCTAGGCGAATCGGGCCGTGGTAATTGCGCTCAGATTTGTTCGTTCCGGCCCAAGAGCGGAAATTGCGTGGTTCGAGTAGAATTGAGGATGTCCCCGCTCGCGGCGGACCTAATCGAATCACCAGAGCAAGGTAACGGGATGACGGAAAAACGCGTACTAGTAACCGGGGGCGCGGGATTTATTGGCAGCCACCTCGTCCAGCGACTACTGGCGGACGGCTTGCACGTGACGCTGCTGGACAACTTGTCGACAAGCCAATTCAGCAATGTTGCCCATCTCGAAAGCAATCATAACGTCACCGTCATCATCGATTCAGTCTTTAACGAATCGTTGGTTTCTGAACTGGTGCGGGCCAGCGATCAAGTCTTTCATTTGGCATCGGCCGTCGGTGTGAAGCTGATCATGGACCAGCCGGTCAAGACGATAGAAACCATCTTTGGCGGGACGGACGTCGTCCTGCGAAATTGTTCGCGGTACCGCAAACCGGTGCTGCTCACCAGCACCAGCGAAGTTTACGGCAAGGGAACCGCGATTCCCTTTCGGGAAGATGACGACGTACTGACCGGCGCGACCTGCAAGCACCGCTGGGCTTATGCTTGCGCCAAATCGCTGGACGAATTCCTGGCCCTGGCACATTGGAAGGAAACACGCTTGCCGGTTTCCATCGTAAGGCTGTTCAACACCGTGGGACCTCGGCAAACCGGCCAGTATGGGATGGTCGTTCCGCGGTTTGTGCAGGCCGCGCTGCGGGGCGAACCGATCCAGGTTCATGGCGATGGCGAGCAAACTCGCTGTTTCGCTCATGTCACCGACGTGGTCGAAGGATTGGTCCACTGCCTGGAAACTCCCGCGGCCATCGGAAAAGTGATTAATATCGGCAGCAACCAAGAAGTTTCGATCAACGAGTTGGCGCGGCTCGTGATTGAGCTTACCAGTAGCAAGAGCGAAATCCGCCATGTGGCCTACGACGAGGAGTACGGGGAGGGATTCGAAGACATGCGTCGCCGAGTACCCTGCCTGGAGCGGGCTCAAGATCTGATCAACTATCAGCTCAGCCGCGATTTAACCACGGTGATCCGTGACATTATCGACGATCTGTCGAGTCGCTCACACTCGAATTAGGACCGATCCCGCCCAAGCGCTAGCAGGTGGCTGGGGTCGAACGAAAGTGAGCCTCCAGAACGCGATTTACTGGGCGTTCGCTACGCTCAACCCCAGCCGCCCTCATCTAAGTTCAACTTTTTCAACAGGCTGCTAGGCGGACCCTATAGATCGCGGCCCACGAGTTCGTCCATGCGGCTATTGAATTGCCCGCGACTAAGGACTTCGTCACACCCGGCGGCCCGCGCGGCGGCCAGCGTCGACTCATGAACATGAGATGCATAGGCGACGACATGCACGTCCGCATAAGCCGCCCGAACCAGCGGCATTGCCTCATCGATTCGCAGCCCGGGAGTTGCCAGGTCGATCATCACCAGCGACATCGGCGACGACTCGGGCGGCGACGGCAACGAATCACTGGAGGAAGCCATCAGGCAATCAACGCTCTGCTGCCTAGCGGCCGCGCTGACCCTGGATGAGAACATCAAGTCGCCTGTCAAATGAAGGATCGCCACCGAATACCTCGCCGAATTGAAAGAACTAAACTGCGGCTTTGCCCCGCGCCGCACCGTCAATTTGAATTACGTCGTCGACTGGTTGGACGAAGATTTTGCCATCGCCGATGTTGCCTTCGGGGCCCGTTCGAGCGACGCTGATCAGCGTCTCGATCGTGCGATCCAGAAAGTCGTCGTTCACCGCGATCTCCAACGCGATCTTTCGCAGTAAGTAGGTCTGATATTCAATACCGCGATACATCTCCGTTTGGCCGCGCTGCCGGCCAAATCCTTGAGCATCACAAACGGTCATTTTCTCGACACCGATCTTGTGCAGCGCTTGCTGAACGGCCCGCAGCTTAGTCGGCTGAATGATGGCGGTAACGAGTTTCATGGGGCATCTCCGTTTCGCCCAACATAACTAATTCAGCCAGTTGCGGAAACGCCTTTGAAAGGCACGCACCACAAGACGACGAAACGGAGCTTCCCTTCGTGGCGAAGCCCCGTGGATCCGAGTCGTTAAGGACGCGCGAGCGAGAGATCCGCTTCCAATACCTTCTTGATACGGCTGGACGTTTCTTGAAGGTGGGCCCGCGAATAACTATCCAAGTCCGCTTTGCCTTTCAATGCTTTTTTGATTCGGCCTTGCAGTTTCATTAGCTCGGCGAACGCGATCGTTTGGCAATCATCCGGAGCCGAAGTGCGTCCCATCGCCAAGCTGGATAGTTCGCGCAGAAAGATCCGTTGCAGATTTCGGCGCAAACTGGAGATGGCCGGTTGGCGATTGGAATACTTGCCGTCTTTCAATGCGCCAATTTCGGCATAGATCGCGGCGGTCAATCCTTCGATCAGTTCCGCGGTGGTAAAGGCATCCTCGCCGGCGGGAATCTTCAATTCCGTATCGTGAATACGCTCCAACGTGACCGGAGCCAGCAATTGGTCCAAGATGCGCGATTGCCACATGGAGATATATTCGTGAACCGGAAAATCCTTGCGGCTGGTGGGCGAAGTGCCCCAGTGTCGCCAGCGCGATGGGCCGAGGAAATTGTAAGTTGCTGGTGGAAACTGAAATGGCTTGTCGTTAAACACGCCCTCAGAAAGCAGCTTCAGCGCTTCACGCTGTTTTTCCGGCGCGATGACTTCGATCGGCGGCTTGCCATTCTTGTCGCCCTTGTGATTGCGATGCGTATACAGACCGCCGACATAGCGCGAGGCAAAGTACATCGCTTGGCCCTGCTGAGACAGCAGCGTGTTGAAGGCGCGGCGGGCTTGGACATAATCGTCGCCCTCTTCGGTCATGCGATCAACGAGCCCCGGCATCAGTTCCTGCACGATTTGGGCTCGGGTTTTGGCGTATTCCAGCGCGTCGCTGCCATGATCGAAACGATTGTTGAGCGGATCGGGATCGCGCGAAACGGTGTCTTCGTCGGTGGCATAAGCCAATCCGGGTTCGCCGCTGCGCGAGGCGATCTTCTTCAGTTCCTTGACCTCGCCGGTCGTGCCGCCCGAAAGCGTCTTATATCCATACTCAATCGCCCAATAATCATAGGGTCCCAGCGTCCTGGGAAAATAATCACCCTGCTTCCACTCCTTGGGAACGATATTGGCCGGCGTATAGTCCATGACGGAAGCGACGCTGTCGCCGTTGACGTTAGGATCGTTGACTTGCTTCAGGCTGCGCCAAGTGCTGGCCTTGAAGTTGTGGCGCAATCCCAACGTGTGCCCCACTTCGTGCATCGCCACTTCCTTCAGGCCCTGCATAATGAACTTCTCTTTTTCAGCGGCCAGCAGTTTCGGGTCCGTGTTGGCCATCAGCGCCGTCGTGCCAAACGCGAATTGCCGAGCCATGCCCGAGCCGAGTTGGCAACGTTGCTGCTGTCGTGCCCGCATGAAAGCCGTCTCAATCGGGTTCGCTTGAGGATCCAGTGGACCGCCCGTCATGGCGTAGATGCTCTCGGTCGTGAACGTATCGAAGTCCTCTTTCCAAAACGTGAGGAAGTCGGCGTCAAAAATGATGTCGGCATCGAGGATCTGTCCCGTGTAGGGATTGACTCGCGAGGGCCCCATGGCAAAGCCGGCACTGGAGGTGATCCAACGGAACGTGTTGTAGTTGATATCCTCGGGATCCCAGTCGGCATCGACCGGTTGCGTGCGAACTTCGATGGCATTCGCGAATCCCGCCTTCTCATAGGCCTTGTTCCATTCCAGGATTCCAGCCTGGATAGCCGGCCGGTACTTGGCGGGGATCGTCTTTTCCAACCAGAAAATGATTGGTTCCTTGGGTGATGAAACCGCCGCGCTGGGGTCGTCTTTTTCAAGCTTCCAGCGGTTGATGTAACGCAAGAATTGATCGCGCTGGCTGTTCTTTGAATAGTCTTTGCGAACCGTCAAGAAGTAGCCCACTCGATCGTCGGCATATCGCGGCTGATAAGCGCTGGCTGCCGGCAGAGCGCTAATTGAATAGTGAACATTGACGGTGACACCGCGCGAATCGGCAACGGATTCGATGTTGGAACGTCCGCTCGATGCATAGGTGGCGGCCACCTGCAGTTCGAGGTTCTTGCTGAACGACTTCACTGATTCCCACAGCGATTTGCTGGCCGAAAAAGAGAATCCAGGCAGCGATTGCGAAATTTGAGGTAAGTCGCTCATGAAGACGCCCGTCAGATCGATCAGGTCGCCCCCTTTGGGGCCCTTGGTAAGGATCGGCAGGCTGTACAGCACGCTATCGGTGTAAGCATTTTTTACGGCGTACGATTCGCGGCTGCCCGGTTTTGCCTTGAAGCGGACATTCTTGCGAATGATGAGTACGCGGTTGTCGATTTTTCGGAATTCCCACACCCAATCGTCACCGAATCCCCAACTCATTCCACCCAGCAGATTCCCCTGGCCGATTCCGCGGGCAATGGAAATCAGCACGATGTACTGTTTCGAGTAGTTCGCGGCGGTCAGTTCGGCAAAGACCTTGCTTTCCTTGTGATGCACCGTGAACAGTCCGGTATGCGTCTTTCCACCCTTCAACAGCGCGACGTGTTTCGGCGTACTGGCGGTCGTGGTCGTCGTGGACTTGGTGCTGGTGCTGGGCGAAGTCGTGGCCGTTGCCGCCACCTCACTGGGGCTCTTCGCTTGCTCGTCACTTTGTTTTTTCTCTGGTTTGGCGTCTTGTGCGAATGCAGACCCGAACATGACAGCGACGAGGATCGCCGAAGTGGAGAGTGTGACGCAAGAACTACGCATGTTTGATTTCCTTTATGTTTCGCCAGCGGCAAAGGGGTGTGTGCCTATCGAACATTGCCATCGAGGCGACACCGGGCAAGATGAACCCAAGTTTGCATCTATCGTTAGCAGGTAAATATACCCCAATTTGCCTTGTTTGCGAATTAGTAACGATTATTACGGCTTGAGGGAACAGACCTTCTCTCTCGTTAGTCGCCCGTGCCGGTTGCCAGGTTCAATTTCACGGGTTCTGCCAATTGTGAGCAAAAACACGAAGTGTCATTCTGTCTAGGGCGCACCCAGGCGTGATCCTCTGGATTTCGCTTCAGAAGCCGGCTGCCGAGAACCAGGAGGGCTCGGCCGCTCCCGGGGTGTTCGATCAATGGTCTCGCGGAACACTCCACTATGTTCCGCGGATGGGTCGACCACCTATTCTTGCAAGACTTTCGCCGTGCCGAGAATCCATCCATCGCGCGAGGTTCCAATCGCAAGAATAGCTGAGAGCGAATCTCATTAGCCGTTTAAATCTGTTGCATCTTCGTTTTGCGACGACCGGCAGTTGATGCTCAATACACTCATCCTTAAAATCCCATTGGCAACCGCCAAGATCGATCAACCAGCACATTGGGCGAGCCGTTTGCGCCGCCATCCCGACAGGACGAAACGATGCTTGAACGAAAGCCCGTCTTTCCCAACGTCATCGAAATCAACCATCAATCCGGACACATCTTGGGATGCAATGTCTACCTGGTTTTCGACGAAGATGAATGGTTGCTGATCGACATTGGCTATGACGAAACCGTCGATGAGATTATTGAACTCATTCGACAATTGGACTTTCCCCTGTCGAAATGCAAAACGCTGATCGCCACGCACGCCGACGTCGACCACATTCAGGGCCTGGCACGGGCCAAGCAAGCTCTACGCACCACGGTCAGTGCTCATCCACTGGCCGCGGAACCGCTGGCCAAGGGCGACCGGTTGTTGACATTTGCCGAGATCGCGGCCCAAGGAATCGATTTGGAGATGCCAGCCGTAACCGTCGACAACTTGATCAACGACGGCGACACCGTGAAGGTCGGCAAGCTGCAGTTGGAGGTTTGGCTAACCCCTGGCCATACGAATTCGCAACTCGCTTTTCGATTTGGCGACTTGTTGTTTAGCGGCGATAACATTTATCGCGATGGCTGCGTGGGCGCGATCGACGCTCACCACGGCAGCGACCTGAAGCAGTTTGTTCTTTCGCTGCGGCGGATTCGTGACAGCGACGTGCAGTGGCTGCTGCCCAGCCATGGCCCAATTTTCCGCAAGGACAATGACCGGTTGGACTCGACGATCGCCCGTTTGGAAGGCTATCTGCACATGGCCGATTTCGGCACTTGCGCCGCGGATTGGCCGTTGATGGACGAGTGGGAAAAGGAAATCGCCGAAGGCAAATTTCCGCTGGATTAGCAGCCTGTTGAAAAAGTCGAACCTAGAGAGGGTGGCTGGGGTTGAGCGTGGCGAACCCCCGTTAATTCGCGTTCTGGGGGCTCACTTTCGTTCGACCCCAGCCACCCAACTCCGTTTTTCAACAGGCTGCTAGACATCCCGCAGATCCCGACGTGCCCAAATCCCGACGTGCCCAAAACCGCCTTCCGACTTCTTTTTGGCTTGTCGACGGCACCGCTTGGCAACCGGCGTTCGAGGTCATGGAATTCTGAATTCGGCGGGACAACATTCTCTGGAAATCCTGTAAGGACTTGGCAGCGTCTCCGTCTCCTAATTTAACGACGGGTGACGCCTCTGGTTGAATCGCTTTGACTTGCGAAACTTTCGCGATCGGCGGCAGATCGGCACTCGGCCTCGGTTGATTCAACACCATGAATAGGGTTCCAGATGTCGGATCGGTTTTCGTATTTGAAAAACTGCGAACTGTTCCAGCGTCTGGATGATGATCGGCTTCAACGCATCGAGTCGAAATGTCAGGTGCGGCAGCACAACGCCAGAAGCGCGGTCTATTTGCCCAGCGATCAGGCAGAGGACGTGTTGTTGTTGGACGAGGGCCGAGTCAAGGTTTGCAACGTTACCGTCCAAGGCAAGGAGACGATTCTTACGCTGATCGAGCAGGGCGAGTTGTTTGGCCAGATGGCCGTTTTTCGTAGCGGCCATCGAGACGAGTATGCCGAAGCCATGGAGCGATCAACCGTGGTATATATTCCCGCCGGAGCCGTGCGGGAATTGATGAACGAGCATCCAGACGTCTCCCTGGGTGTGGCGAAACTGATTGCGTTTCGGCTTGCACATATCGAACGACGGCTCGCCAATTTGATGTTTCTGTCGAACCGCGAGCGGCTGGTCCATCTGCTGTTGGATATGGCGGATCGATACGGACGCCCCTGCGACCGCGGGACAGCTCTGGACATCCGCATTTCGCATCACGACTTGGCCAAGCTGATCGGTTGCACGCGAGAGACAGTCAGCATCACGCTTGGCCAGTTGCAGAACGAAGGCAGTGTATGGCGCGCGCGTCAGGAAATCATCGTTACCGACATCGAGCGGCTGGCCAAGAACGTGCAGGTGCCAATGCTTGGAGACGCGTAACGTGGCGTTGCCGCAATCAGTCCTTGGACATCCCAGTCATCGTGGACCACTCAGCGCCGGGGGCGGAATCGGCTCTGGCCGCATTTCGTCCGGACGGGGATATGGCGGAAAGCGGTAACTTGGCGATTCGAGAAGCAGCGACAAGACGTTGTCGGTAAAAATCGGATCGCGGGTCAATTCAAGATGATCGGTACGCAGAAACACCGTGTTCGTCCACCGGATGGGCGAAATCAGCCGTGAAACTCGATCGCTGCCGGTGCGTTCGTCCATCACGGCACTCGCGCGCGCGACAACCCGGTCGCCGGGCGCTTTTCCAACCACCTTGATCTTGCCTGTTTCCAAATCGACGGCGACGACGGCAGCAGTTTCGATCGCGTCTCCGGCAAACAGATACATCGACAGGCCCGGGGGCGGTGTCGACGGAATGTCGAGCGACGCGTGAAATTGGCGAGCTCGCAGCAGACACTTGCGTTGATGGTCCAAGGCGATCCGCAGGCGCGTGTCGCGATCAGGTACGTTGGGCAACAGCATCTTCAGCACGTCATCCTGCTTGGGATCCGCCAACGACCAGCCCATCTGCCGCCACAATTGGGGATCGAAGATATCAAGCTTGCGGCGATGGTCGGCGGCATCCACCAGGGCACCATGCCGCGAGCGGGGCAGCAGTTGATAGACCGACGGCATGGTCGCGCCGACCGCCGGCGGTGGGCTGGGGACGAACGGCCCCAGCTTCGTGCCGTGAATCAGGTCGGTGATCGCGGTCGCTGAACCGGCGTTGGGCGTGCCGATGAAGATCGCGCGTTCTACATGCTGGCCTCCCGACCAGTCAAGCTCGGGCAACGAACCATCCTCGGGCAACTGCTGGGGACCATATCTCAAATAGTAACGAGTCAGCAGCCCGCCCATCGAATGCGTGACGATGTCGAACCGTATGTCGGCCTGCTCGATTCCCCACCTCCGTCGGTACTCCTCTTGAATGAAGGCGCGTTTTTCGAGAATGAACTGGTGTAGCTGTCGCGAGTTTTCGGAAACGTCCCGCCGCCAATCGTAATCGAATTGAAAGCAAGTGAAGTGTTCGTTGCCGTAATCGACCGGCCCCGTTCCGGCAAGCTGCGGGTCGCGATAGCCACCGACACCCAGGGCGGCGAGGATTTGCGCGTACTCCTTCACATGAATCGGAATGCCAAACAGATTGACGTCCACGCGGTCGAGTGCCCCGTCGCTGCGCACGGCGTCATGGAGATCCGCCAGCGGCACGCCTTCGACCATCGGCAAGCCAATCAGCCGCGCCCCCGCCGGTTTGCGTGGATCAGTCTCACCCCAATCGATCACGCCCCAGGCGACTTGGCCCGTCTTGTCGTCCACCAAACGTGACCCCAACAGTCCGGGAATCACGATCACGGGGTTTCGCAAGTAGTCCGGACTTTTCGCCGCGCGGTCGTATATGCGGCCGAGTTGCGGCTGCTTGGGAGTTCGCGCACAGCCGCCAAGCGCCAAACTGCTCAGAAACAAAACAGCGGTCGCTAACAACGCCGCATGTTTTGGAAACACAAAAGGCATGATGCGAATTCGTTCCTACTGTTGAATAGGGGAAATAATTTGGCTGCCCAGCAGTTCGATTTCGTCACCCAGCGACCGGACTCCCCCACGCAGGTCTTGCACAAAGTTGCCTGTGCCCCGAATCATGGTATTGGCCTGGCGGCTCGTGCCCCGCACTTCTTTTTGTCGCCGCCTTCCAATCCCCCACAGTCCCAGCAGGACCACAAAAACAACTCGACCTGCTGCCTGGCACATGGCAATCCTCCATGATTTGAATTCTCTTCCTTGAATCCAACGTGTTGGGGAGATTATGGACTGGTGCCCCCTCCCGAGTCCGTGCGATTTAATACCCACGGGCTGCTTGTAATATGACGCACCGTTGGACGCTTTCTTACAAGATTTCTTAGGCAAAATCGCGCTGTCCACCAGTGATGCCGGGTGCTTGCACGCACTTTCCACTTGAAACCGGCACTATCAGTGCGTGCAAGCACGGCACGCTACTTGCGCGGATTGAAGCACGGCGTGGCCCTGATGCCGGACCCACAATGAAATGCAAGGCCGTGGCAAGCATGATAGACTTCGAAATCCCATGATCGATTACCCCAGTTTTTTGGAGCGAACGTTGCATAACTCGAGAATATTACTTTTGCTTGCAGTCGCGATTGCCAGTGTGAATTTCGCGATCGCGGCAAACGACCGTCCGAACATCGTGATTATTTTGGCCGACGACTTTGGCGTCGGGGATATTCAGGCCCACTATCCCGACAACAAGATTGCCACGCCGCATCTTGATCGCTTGGTTCGTCAAGGAATCAGCTTTACTGACGCACACAGTCCGTCGGCCGTTTGTTCGCCCACGCGATACGGTTTGCTGACGGGACGTTATTCTTGGCGAACACCGCTCCAAGAATGGGTGATTGCCGCCTACGAACCGCCGCTGATCGCCCAGGATCGGCCCACTTTGGCAGGAGTCCTTGGGAAGCACGGTTATCAAACCACCTGCATTGGCAAATGGCATTTGGGCTGGCACTGGCCCGGACCGCAGCCAAGCCGCATGACCGACGTCCGTAACGGGCAAAAGACACTCACTTGGGATTTCACCAAGCCCATCCGCGGCGGTCCGACCGAGCGAGGATTCGACTATTACTTCGGCGTCGACCTGCCTAACTTGCCGCCCTTCACTTTCATGGAAAACGATCGCGTCGCGATTCAGCCCACCGAACGTTACGAACTCGATCCCAGTGAAGGCGTTGTCTTGCCCCGAGGCTTTGTCGGCGCGCCGACCGCTCCAGGCTGGCGTCTTCAAAAAATCCTGCCTGAAATCACGCGGCGAGCCGTTCAGCAGATCCATGACCGCGCGAAGCAGGACGCTCCGTTCCTTTTGTACTTCTCGATGACCTCGCCCCACGAGCCCGTAGTGCCATCGAAAGAATTTCAAGGCAAGAGTGGCATTGCTCCCATTGCCGACTTTGTCATGGAGACGGATTGGTCGGCCGGGCAAATCGTCAAAGCGATCGACGACGCGGGCATCGCCGACAATACGATCGTGATCTTCACGGCCGACAACGGACACTCGCATTACACCGGCTGGGAGAAACTGGTCGAGGCGGGTCACATGCCAAGCGGACCTTATCGCGGGCATAAAGGCGACATCTGGGAAGGGGGGCATCGCGTTCCGCTTGTCGTCCGCTGGCCAAAGCGAGTTCCGGCTGGCAAGAGCAGCAGCCAAATGGTCTCGCTCACCGACATTTTCGCTACCTGCACCGAACTTGTCGGAGCCGACTTGCCGAAAGATGGCGCCGAAGACAGCATCAGTTTTCTGCCATCTATTCTCGAAAAAGAGGACGGTGTTCGGCGTACGAGTCTTGTGAGCCATTCCAATCATGGCGAGTTTGCCTACCGTCATGGCCCCTGGAAATTGGTCTTCAAAATGAGCGGCCGGAACCTCCAGCAGTCACGTGGCAAGCCAACCATCGCCGAGCTTTACAATCTTGACTCCGACATCGGCGAGCAAAACGACTTGTCCAAACAAGAACCCGAAATCGCCCGGCGGATGACCAGGGAATTGAAGGCGGTCATCGCACGCGGCACAAGTCGCGCTGGCCAGAAGAGCAGTAACGACACCGAAGTTCGGTTCGACACAATTCAAGAAAAGCGGTGGGGAAAACGATGACAAGATTTCTGGCGTTAATCACTCTACTCTGTCTAACGGTAGTAGCCCATTCGGCCGAATCGAAGGAAGAAGCTCGGCCCAATATTTTGTTTCTGATGGGAGACGATTGGTCCTGGCCGCATGCCGGCGCTTTGGGCGATCCTGTCGTGAAGACGCCTGCTTTCGATCGGCTTGCGCGGGAGGGTGTGCTGCTGGAAAACGCATTCGTCTCTTCTCCTTCTTGCACGCCCAGCCGCATGGCGATCGTGACGGGGCAATGGCATTGGAGGCTGAAAGAGGCCGCCAACCTTGGCGGTTCCCTGGCCAAGGATGTCGATGTCTATCCGGAAATGCTGCGAAGTATCGGTTACCAAATTGGCTTTTCCCGTAAAGGGGCGGGTCCGAGCAAGCATGTATATCGCGGCAATGATCCGTTCGGTCCTCGGTTTAAGTCTTTCACCGAGTTCCTTGCAAAGCGGAAGGCGGACGAGCCCTTTTGTTTTTGGTACGGCGCGGGCGAACCGCATCGTCCCTACATCCATGGAACCGGCGAGAGGGCGGGACTAAAACCCGGTGACGTCAAAGTTCCAACCTGTTTGCCGGATCATCCATCCGTCCGCGTGGATCTTTGCGACTACTACGAACGAATACAGCAATTCGACAGCGACGCCGCGAAGATGATCAA
This sequence comes from Planctomycetota bacterium, assembly GCA_029259935.1. The sequence goes on along the minus strand of JAJDEH010000286.1, from coordinate 10,996 downwards.
GCGGCTGGAACAGGCGGGCGAACTGGACAATACGATTGTCGTGATGAGTGGCGACAACGGCATGCCGTTCCCACGCTGCAAAGCCACCCTGTACGACACCGGAACGCGCGTACCACTGGTTATCCGCTGGGGTGACAAGATCCAAGGCGGGCGGACAATCGCGGACTTTGTCAGCCTTTGCGACCTGGCCCCTACGTTTCTCGAAGCGGCCGGTTTGCGGCGGCCTGATGAAATGACCGGCCACAGCCTGTTGCCAATACTACGCTCGACCAAATCGGGCACTGTCCAGCCGTCTCGAGACCATGTGCTCATCGGCATGGAGCGGCATGTATTTGACAACCCAAGTCGGGCGATCCGTACCAGCGATTACCTCTACATACAAAACTTCGAACCAGCCACTTGGCCCACCGGTCGCGGAGCGGGATCGCCACCCGAATATGACTTTTCGAAAAGGCATTGGCCATCGGGCTCCGAAGCCTTCTCCTTCAACATCGATCCGTCTCCGTCAAAGCAGTACATGCTGCGCAACCAGGGAGATACCGAGTTGAAGTCGCGCTGCGCTCAAGCTTTTGGCCCACGACCGGAGGCGGAGCTGTATGACTTGAAAAAGGACCCGCATCAGCTTCACAACGTGGCTAATTTGCCCGACTACGCAGCCGCCCGCACAGAGCTGGCCAAGAAGCTGAAAGCGGAATTAGTTGCGTCGAGCGACCCTCGTTTCGTTCGCGCCGCGCCTGCAGATGCGCCGAATGTCCTGTTCATTGCCATGGACGACCTGAATGATTGGATCGGCTGCATGGGTGGCCATCCCCAGACCTTGACGCCGAATCTGGACCGGCTGGCCAAGTCGGGTGTGTTGTTCACCAACGCCCACTGTCCGGGTGCCGCCTGCAATCCTTCGCGGACCGCCATCTTCACGGGCCGCTCGCCCCATCGATCGGGCCTCTACGACAACCGGCAGAAAATGCGCGAAGTGCTGCCGGACGCGGAAATCTTGCCGAAGACCTTCTCTCGGCATGGCTATCACTCGTCCGGTTCGGGCAAGATGTTGCACTACTTCATCGATGCGCCTTCGTGGGATGAGTACTTCCCAGAAGCGAAATCCGAAAACCCGTTTCCACGCACTTTGTATCCCGAGAAGCGACCGCTCAGCCTGCCTCGTGGCGGACCTTGGCAGTACGTCGAAACGGATTGGGGGCCGCTCGACGCGACCGACGAGGAATATGGAGGCGACTATCTCGTCACTAAGTGGGTCTCCGAGCAACTGGCCATCGAACGCGACAAGCCTTTTTTCCTGGCTTGTGGAATCTACCGTCCGCATGAACCGTGGTTTGTTCCCAAAAAATACTTTAAGCCGTTTCCGCTGGAAACCATTCAACTTCCGCCCGGTTACAAGGAAGACGATCTAGATGATCTACCGCCCGGCGGCAAGCGTCGCGGTCCGAATCGATACTTCGCTCACATTCGAAAGCAAAAGCAATGGAAACAGGGGATCCAGGGCTATCTCGCGTCCATTCATTTTGGTGACGCCATGCTAGGACGTGTGCTGGACGCGTTGGAAAAAAGCCCGCACGCAAACAACACCCTTGTCGTCCTGTGGTCTGACCACGGTTGGCACTTGGGCGAGAAGCAGCACTGGCAGAAGTACACCGCTTGGCGAGCTTGCACGCGGGTTCCGCTGATCGTGCGTGTTCCCAAACAGGCCCCCGGGCTTCCATCTGGAACGGTCCCGTCCAAGTGTTCGCGGCCCGTCAACTTGTTGAGCCTGTATCCAACACTGCTTGAACTCTGCGGACTGCCCGACCAAGCGCATCACGACGGACCGAGCCTGGTTCCGTTGCTGCGCGATCCCTCAAGCGAGTGGCCGCACGCATCCGTCACCCACCTTAGCGACCCGGGCAGCTTTGGCCTGAGCGCCGAGCGGTGGCGGTACATTCACTACGCCAAAGGTGACGAAGAGTTGTACGACATTGAGTCAGATCCCCATGAGTGGACTAACTTAGCCGCCAACGAGCAGCACGCCGCGAAGCTGGCCGAACTTCGCGCCCTCGCGCCGAAGAAATTCGCGCCGAAGCCGCCGCCCAGCGACGACTCGCTGCCCAAATTGGCATGGCAACCTCAAGCGGACAAGCCCACGCCACCGTCCAAGCCCGACGGCAAACCATTCGACGTGGTCTTCATCAACAAGTCGGACGCGCCGGTCAAATTGTTCTGGATGACTCGCGAGGGCGCTCCCAAGTTCTATGCCGACATCGCGCCCAGTAAGCGGCGTCGGCAACAAACGCGACCCGGTGCGGTCTGGCTTATCACCGACGCGAACGAAAAGCCACTCGGCCACTTCCGGGTCGACGACCGGACATCACGAGCAATTGTCCCACCGATCAAGTCAGGCGAATGAAGCATTTGATTCAATTTTCAGCTCAAATCAATTGCGGCATTCCGGGATCCGTCTTCAGTTGAGGCTGATTGATATTTCGCGGAAAACCTGCTCTTTACGCTATCTACGTTCGGCGTGATACTCCGCTGATTTCTTGGCGGGGGCCTGGATTTCCATCACTCAAGTGTTCCGAGGTGAATGCATGTCGAATCAGATGACCGTGCTCCTGTTGTTGTCGAGCCTACTCATTACTGTTGCAAGCGCCGCGTCGGCGGAGGAATCCGCCGACTCTGTGAAAGGCCCGAACCCACCGAAGCTGGAAGGTGTCGTGGTAATCAGCACCGCTGACGTTGCCAAAATCACCGAATCATCCGAAGAAAAGCAAAAGCCCACCGCGTTTGCCGCCGTCGTCGATATCAGACGAGTCATGGCAGGGCATGCTGAGTTGACTGATAAATTAGCCGCTCTTCGACGTGAAGCAAGAGAGTACCCGAAGATTCTGAAAGCAAAAAAGGACGAAGCGGCTCGTCGCTCGTTTTCGATAAACGCAAATAACTGGATTTCGCCCGAGTACACACCCAGATTCGAATGGCTTGACGATTGGAACGGACGTGAGGTGGAGCGTACCGCGTTACTCGAACAAATGAAGCAAGAGTTCAAAGTACGAGAGGCCGAACTTCTGCTGAAGGCATACCAAGAAATCACGTGGAAAGTCGAACAGTTTGCTGAAGAACACAAGATTCGCATGGTGGTAAACGCGGATCTTCGAGGGAATGATCCCGATCCCAATGACCCCGAATCCGTTCTGCGATTTATTGACCGCGGCCTCGTTCATCATAAGAACCTCGATATCACGTCGGCCGTCATCAAGCGAGTGAATCAAGATTACATTCGACGAAAAAATTCTGCTGCCGGCCAAGACCGAAAAGAATCTCTTGATGGATCCGCAACTTCAACCAACCATCAATGACATCGTGGGCGTGCTGCGCGATAGCCGCAGTATCTTGTTCGTGACGGGAGCGGGCATCTCGGCGGACTCGGGCGTGCCGACCTATCGCGGCATTGGGGGTCTATACGACGTTGAAGTCACTGAAGAAGGGCTGCCGATCGAACAAATCCTCTCGGGATCAACGTTTCGCTCCGATCCCGAACTGAGTTGGAAGTATCTGGGCCAGATTGCCGAAGCGGCACGGGGTGCCAAGTTCAACCGGGCGCATGAAGTGATCGCGGAAATGGAACGGCACTTTCCGCGCGTCTGGACGCTAACGCAAAACGTGGATGGCTTTCATCGCTTGGCGGGTTCACAAAACGTGATTGAGATTCACGGCAACATGCGCTCGCTGTCGTGTACTCAGTGCAGCTATCGGATGACGGTCGAGCAGGAATCTAGCCTCGACATGCCACCCAGGTGCCCCGATTGCCATGCCATCTTGCGTCCCGATGTCGTGCTGTTCGGGGAACTGTTGCCCGATGAGGCGGTAGATTTGTTTTGGCGAGAGGTGAACAACGGATTCGACGTCGTATTCAGCGTGGGAACCAGCAGCTTGTTTCCGTACATTCAGCAGCCCGTCGTCATGGCCGGCGAGCTGGGCATACCCACCATCGAAATCAATCCTACCGAGACGGTACTCTCCGCTTGCGTGGACTATCGCCTGCCACTCGGCGCGGCGACCGCGTTGGACAAGATTTGGAAACAGTTCTTGGTTAGTTAAAGTCGTTGTTCGCTCCGCGAACAGAACGAAACGCCATGATCGCGGAGCGATCAGCGGCTTTGCTAAAACCACTTCTCTTTGTCGACGATGTTCTGAAGTGGTTCGTCGTTCACGAAACGTTGGATATTGTCCAGCAGCACCTGCAAGTGCCGCTCGGCGATATGCACCGAGGCTGCGGCGACATGCGGTGTAATGATCACGTTTTCCATCTGCCACAGCGCGTGACCAGCGGGCAGCGGTTCGGTTTCAAAGACGTCCAGGCCCGCGCCGGCGATCTCTTCGGCTTGCAGCGCCGCCACCAGATCGTCGAGCGCCACGATCACGCCGCGCCCAATGTTGATCAGATAGGCCGAACGTTTCATCTTTTGAAACTTCTCGCGGTCGAACATTCTTTCCGTATCTGGAGTGTGCGGCGCGGCAACTACCACGAAATCACTTGCGGAAAGCAGGTCGTCAAGCCGGTCCAGATTCCATAACGCTTCCACGCCCACCGACGCTGCGGTGGCGACGGGATCGACCGCCACGACTCGCATTCCAAAAGCCAATCCCCGCCGGGCCACTTCCGCGCCGATCGCTCCCAAACCGACAACTCCCAGCACGCAGTCGCTCAAGTGGATGTGCGATCGGTCGATCTCACTGACGGTTCCCGGGCCGGCGGAAAAGGTCGACCGACCCGACTCGCCGCCAATCGGGTCCCAATGCGCCCGCATCTGCTGCCGCATATACCGATGCAGATTCCTGGCAAAACAAAGAATGTAGCCGAACACATGATCGGCAATCACGTCGGAAAACAGCCCCCGCATGTTGGTCAGAGTGCAATCGTGGGCGACGAGTTCTGGAAACAGATAGTGTTCCAAACTGGCCGTCGGCGACTGGACCCAGCGCAATCGAGACGCCACCGACAGCAGTTCCGGAGTCAGCTTGCCGAAAAAAGCGTCCGCGTCGCGGATTTCCTCCTGCGCGCGCTCGGAATCGGGGCAGTTCACCACCGACAGGGCACCCGCGACGGATTCGACCTTTTCCAAGCGAGCTCCTTCCAACGGCGGATAGAGTACAAGCTTCATGATTTGCCCGTGTGGATGAGTGGGTCAACTACGGATTGGCGCGAGTTCCATATTGCCGCGATAGAAGGACTTGTCGCCACGGTCCCGGGTTAGCAAAGCAGCAAACCGAGGTCTCAATAGGCCGCTCCCTCGCCAGTTACCTGCAAGGTCCCCTCAAGGAATCCGTTGGCGACTTCACGGATGGCTTCGGTCGCCCGCCGGGCGTCGTCAGATGTGACATGCAAGTTGGTGACAAGCCTGACCATTTTGGGACCCAGCGCGAGCGCTCGCACGCGATGATCCTCCAAGGCCAGCACGAACTTGGAAGCAGTCGTCAGCGACGGATCGACGTCGAACAACACGATGTTGGTGTCGACCTGGTCGCTGGTCAGCGTTAGGCCTTCGGTCTCGCGTACACAGGCGGCCAAAATCTGGGCGTTCTCGTGGTCGTCACGCATCCGCTCGATGTTGTTTTCCAAAGCATACAACGCCCCGGCTGCGAGAATCCCGACTTGCCGCATGCCGCCGCCAAACGCCTTGCGCGTTCGTCGCGCTTCGTAAATGTCGGCCTTGGATCCGACAATCGCCGATCCCACCGGAGCTCCCAGTCCCTTGCTGTAGCAAACGCTGACCGTGTCGAAATGCTTGGCCCACTCGGACGCCTTGATGCCCGATCCGACCACGGCATTGAACAGGCGCGCCCCGTCGAGATGCGTCTTGAGGCCGTTATCGTGAGCCCACTCGCAGATCTCCGCCACTCCGTCGTAGGGCAAGATCCTGCCCGCTCCGCGATTGTGCGTGTTTTCCAAACAGACCAATTTCGTACGCACGAGGTGTTCGTTTTCGGGACGAATCAAACCGCGCAGTTGGTCCAGTTGCAGCACGCCGCCTTCACCTTCCACCACGCGCGTGGTGACGCCGCTGAGCTGTGCATAGGCCCCTTGTTCGTAGTTGTAGATGTGACAACCGCCCTCGCAAATCAGTTCATCACCCAAGCCGCAATGCAGCCGCACGGCCAGTTGATTCGACATGCTGCCCGACGAAACAAACAACGCGGCCTCTTTGCCGAGCAGTGCCGCGGTCAATTCTTGCAAGCGATGCACGGTCGGATCATCGTCGAACACGTCGTCGCCCACTGGCGCTTTGGCAATCGCCTCACGCATTTCAGGCGTGGGCTGAGTGATGGTGTCACTTCGAAAATCGATGAAATCATTGAGCATGTCGGACTCCGGGGCACGAATCGGTCCGTCGAATTATATCGGCTGTCTGGAAACCAAGCGACCATTCGAGGGCGTCGCCAATGGGCACCCGAATAGTGTTCTTTAGTACACCTCTCCGGGCAATACTTCATTTTTTCGTGAAAATTTCAGGAAAAATATTGCAACATGTAAATTGTAGCTGTACAACTACGAACTCCCTTCGGGGTGAAGCGGTATTCCTTATTATTTTCTTCTCCTTTTCTCGTTCAGAGGGCCGTCTAAATGAAATCTTCCCCCCGTTTTAGGCCAGCTTTTACGCTGGTCGAACTGCTGGTGGTCATTGCGATCATTGGCATCTTGATCGCGCTGCTGTTGCCAGCCGTGCAAGCCGCCCGCGAAGCCGCGCGGCGCTCGCAATGCACCAACAACTTGCGCCAAATTGGTGTCGCCCTGCACAACTACAACGACACCTACAAACAGTTGCCGTTCAACTCGCTGTGCGATAACAACTGGAACCCCATAGCCAACGGAGGGGGTCATTGGCAAAACGGTTCTAAGGGGGGAATCTTTGTCAAACTGTTGCCCTACATGGAACGTCAGGCGCTGTTCGACAAGATGAAGAAAGCCACCAACAACTGGGAAGATCGAATAAGCTTCCGCCACAAGGCGGTCGACGATTTCATTCCCGACGGCCAGTACACGGCCGTCACCAGCGGGCGCAAAGAACAGTGGATTCACCACGTGTTCATCCCCAATCTCTGGTGTCCCTCGTCCGATTCTCCCAAGTATCGTAACAATCGTGCCTATCAAGAATCCGGTCGGGCATTGCATTGCTACGCCTTCAGTTGGGGTGCTCAGCGCACCGCGGGCGGATGCCGAGATGAAGGCGTTTTCCAATGGGAAGGCGATTTCTTCGACCAACCGGGGAACCGAAACCCAGGTCATGCCCATCACGGCGACCGCTGGGAGCCGCGTCACACTTCCGGGCCGTTTTCAAATAGCTACTATGGTGCCACGTACGGCGAGATCTCCGATGGCCTGTCGAATACCATTTTCGCGGGCGAAATCTTGCCTGACGAACGGCATCACGCCTGGGACCGAGGATGGTCCCTAGGGCAAGGTGAGACCGTTGGAACGTCCGCCCCAATCGGGGCTCCGATCATGGGAGTCGGCGAGTCACAAGTCTACGCCCACGAATCGATTGATCCGGGCAAGATGGTCTTGGGCCACCGTTGCAGTCGCTGGGATTGGGCGTTTTCTTACGGATTTCGCTCGAATCACAACGGACGGGGTGCCAACACCCTGCTGGGCGATGGCTCGATTCAGTATTACTTCCATAATATCGACTACGAACTGTATCAGCGGCTCGGTGCCCGGCGTGATGGCCTCGTCGTTAACCCGAAGGACGTCGCGGGAAGGTAAATGGCCGGAAAATAGCCGGATAGCCACGTTTTCTTGAATTGGAGGGCGTGGCTATCCATTAAATCCAAGATGCCCATACGCGCACTGTTTTCTAAAGAAAAAGGAAAAAAGCTGGAAAAATCTTGATCGATTCTGCTTGTAGTATTACAACTATGGAGCCCTCGCCTGTACGGTGAGCGGTGTTCGGTCTATTTTTTCTTATTTTCCTTTCTTCTTTAGAGGACCGTGGAATGAAATCATCTCCTCGTTTTAGACCGGCTTTTACGCTGGTCGAACTGCTGGTGGTCATTGCGATCATCGGTATCTTAATCGCGCTGCTGTTGCCAGCCGTGCAAGCCGCCCGCGAGGCCGCGCGGCGCTCGCAATGCACCAACAACCTGCGCCAGATTGGTGTCGCGTTGCACAACTACAACGACACCTACAAACAGTTGCCGTTCAACTCGTTGTGCGACAACAACTGGAACCCCATAGCCAACGGAGGGGGTCATTGGCAAAACGGTTCCAAGGGGGGAATCTTCGTCAAACTGTTGCCCTACATGGAACGTCAGGCACTGTTCGACAAAATGAAGAAAGCCACCAACAACTGGGAAGATCGAATAAGCTTCCGCCACAAGGCGGTGGACGATTTCATTCCCGACGGCCGGTACACGGCCGTCACCAGCGGGCGCAAAGAACAGTGGATTCACCACGTGTTCATCCCCAATCTCTGGTGTCCCTCGTCCGATTCTCCCAAGTTCCGCAACAACCGTGCCTATGAAGAAAATGGCCGGGCATTGCACTGTTACGCTTTCAGTTGGGGTGCCCAGCGAACTGCGGGCAACTGTCGAGACGAAGGCGTTTTCCAATGGGAAGGCGATTTCTTCGACCAACCGGGGAACCGCAATCCAGGTCATGCCCATCACGGGGACCGCTGGGAGCCACGCCATATTTCGGGGCCGTTCTCCAACAGTTACTATGGTGCCACGTACGGCGAAGTCTCCGATGGCTTGTCGAACACCATTTTCGCGGGCGAAATCCTCCCCGACGAGCGGCACCACGCCTGGGACCGAGGATGGTCCCTAGGGCAAGGTGAGACCGTTGGAACGTCCGCCCCCATTGGGGCTCCGATCATGGGAGTCGGCGAGTCACAAGTCTACACCCACGAATCGATTGATCCGGGCAAGACCGTCCTGGGTCACCAGTGTAGTCGCTGGGACTGGGCGTACTCTTACGGTTTCCGGTCGAATCACAACGGGCGGGGTGCCAATGTCCTGCTCGGTGATGGCTCGATTCAGTACTACTTCCACAATATCGACTACGAGTTGTATCAGCGGCTCGGTGCCCGACGAGACGGCCTCGTCGTTAACCCGAAGGACGTCGCCGGAAGATAGTTAAAAAGTAGCTGAATAGCCACGTTTCGTTCATCGAACGACGTGGCTATTCGCTATTTTAAGTGTTCGTTAGTACATGGTTTCTGAGCAAGAATAAAATATTAGACAAAAAGGTTGATCAATTGCATTTGTGGCTATATAACTACAACTCGCTAGAGCTTTTGTAGTCTTATTGCTACAAAATTTGCAGTTATCCCATCATCCTTTTTTCTTTCTCGTTCAGAGGACATCGGAATGAAATCATCCCCTCGTTTTAGGCCGGCGTTTACGCTGGTCGAATTGCTGGTGGTCATTGCGATCATCGGCATCTTGATCGCGCTGCTGTTGCCAGCGGTCCAGGCCGCTCGTGAAGCCGCGCGACGATCGCAATGCACCAACAACTTGCGACAAATTGGCGTCGCCTTGCACAACTACAACGACACCTACAAGCAGTTGCCGTTCAATTCGCTGTGCGACAACAACTGGGCTCCCACCGCCAACGGGCAAGGCCACTGGCAAAATGGAACCAAGGGTGGAATCTTTGTCAAGCTGCTGCCTTACATGGAACGCCAGGCATTGTTCGACAAGATGAAGAAAGCCACCAACAACTGGGAAGACCAACTCGGATTTCGCCACAAGGCGGTCGACGACTTCATTCCCGACAACCAGTACACGGCCGTCACCAGCGGGCGCAAAGAACAGTGGATCCACCACGTGTTCATTCCCAACCTGTGGTGCCCGTCGTCCGATTCTCCCAAGTATCGTAACAACCGTGCCTATGACGAAGGTGGCCGGGCAATGCACTGTTATGGTTTCAGTTGGGGTGCCCAGCGCACTGCGGGAAATTGTCGAGACCAAGGTATTTTCCAGTGGGAAGGCGATTTCTTCGACCAGCCGGGCAACCGAAATCCGGGACACGCCTGGCACGGCGACCGCTGGGAGCCACGTCACGTTTCAGGTCCGTTTTCCAACACTTACTACGGTGCCACTTACGGCGAAATCTCGGATGGCTTGTCGAACACCATTTTCGCGGGCGAAATCCTGCCAGATGAGCGGAGCCACGCCTGGGATCGAGGGTGGTCGCTAGGACAAGGCGAGACCGTTGGAACCTCTTCGCCTATCGGCGCTCCGATCAGCGGTGTCGGCGAATCTCAAGTCTACCCCCACGAGTCGATCGATCCGGGTAAGCAATTCCTCGGTCATACGTGCACCAGCTGGGGCGAGTCCTATGCTTACGGTTTCCGGTCGAACCACAACGGACGGGGTGCCAACGTCCTGCTCGGCGATGGCTCGATCCAGTATTACTTCCACAATATCGATTACGAGCTTTATCAGCGGCTAGGTGCCCGGCGCGACGGTCTGGTCGTTAACCCGAAGGATGTCGCCGGAAGATAGCTAAAAAGTAGCTGAATAGCCACGTTTCGTTCATCGAACGACGTGGCTATTCATTTTTTTGAGTGTTTGTTAGTCCACTACATCTGAATCGGTCTTAAAATATTGCGAAAAAGATTGACTACATTTATTTGTAATATTATAACTACAATCCAATTCCTCTCCTCAGGGTGAGGCGGTGTCATCAAATCTCCATTATTTCTGTCTCGTTCAGAGGACCGTGGAATGAAATCATCCCCTCGTTTTCGACCGGCGTTTACGCTGGTCGAATTGCTGGTGGTCATTGCCATTATCGGCATCTTGATCGCGCTGCTGTTGCCTGCGGTCCAGGCCGCTCGTGAAGCCGCGCGACGATCGCAATGCACCAACAACTTGCGACAAATTGGCGTCGCCTTGCACAACTACAACGACACTTACAAGCAGTTGCCGTTCAACTCGTTGTGCGACAACAACTGGAACCCCATAGCCAACGGAGGAGGTCATTGGCAAAACGGTTCCAAGG
>JAJDEH010000285.1 GCA_029259935.1 Planctomycetota bacterium | reverse complement strand
CAAGCGAAACGGACGGCGGCCGGTTCGGGTACTAAGTCCGACCAAACTTCGAGGCAGCCAACTTCCACGTTATAGACTCGGGCTTGAGCGGGATAGAATCGTTGATCCTTTCCCGCGATGACAAAGCCGCGCAATTGTTTGCCATCGCGACTGTGTGGCCAAGCAAACCACCAGGCCGGCCGCTTGTCGCTCTTGGCTTGTTGCTCGTCGACTTGCGCTTGCACCAGGGGGTCGAGGTCGAAATAGACTCGGATCTTGTTGCCCTCCGTTTTCATCTCGCGATAGATCGGCCCCGTGTGGAGGATCGGTTCGTTGTAGACCTTGGCCAGCGCCCAACGAGCCGCTCGCCAGCCGACCATCCATTGCCGATGAGGGTGAATGTTGGCGGTGTCGCCAACGTCCCACGTTGAAATGAGCCCCGTGTTGGGAACCGTCTTGAAGGTCTCTAGGTGCACGTCGCGAATGGCCGCATACCAAAACAGTCCTTCAGGCACGTTGGTCATTTCGGGTTCGAAGTCCAGTTGATGCGGGCCGAATCCGTACAACGAAATGATGCCGAATGGCAACTCAGCATCACCCAACGTCTCGCGCCAGCACTTGATCATTTGCGGAAACGAATGGCGATAAATCTCCCATTTGCGGATCGAATTATTTTCGCCTTGAAAGAACAACGCCCCCCGCACGGCCATTCGGCTGATCGGCGCGATCATGCCGTTGTAACAATTCCCGGCTCCACCGTAACTCTTCAGGAACTGGGCAAGCTGCGGCAACGATTCTAGATCTTCTTTCGAAGTCCATTGCTCGGCCAAGGTTCCACCCACGGCATTGCAGTAGATGCCAACCGGCACCTTCAAATAGCGATGCATCCGCACGGCAAAAAAATACGACACGCCCGAGACGCGATTAAAGTCGCCTTCTTCCCAAGCAAAGCTGTGCCAGTTGGCGCGGCGTTCGAAGTCGTCTTGCGGCTCATCGGCTAACTGGCGGACGCCGGCGTAGCGGATGGCGGGATAGTCGGCGGCTTGCTGTTCAATGTCCTTTTCGGTGGCGTTGCCCAATCCGTAGGCCATGTTCGATTGTCCGCTGGTTATCCACACCTCGCCCACCAGCACGTCTTGAATGTACTGCGAGTCTTCACCGCTTTTGGCGATCAAAATCTTCGGCGTGTAACTGGCGGCCAGCGGCTCGAGTTTCATGCTCCAAAAACCCGTTTCATCCGCTTGGGCGGTGGACTTCATGGTTTTGAACGTGGGCCCGTTGTGGACCTCGTAGCGCACCGTGGCGTAAAGGCTTTCGCTTTGTCGCTGCGGACGACTGCCTATCTCGAACCGCTCGACGCCGGCCAGTTTTAGCGCTTCATCGCGGTTTTCCGTAACCATCAAGCTGACGTCCGCTTCCGGCGTCGCCCATCCCCAGATTTGAAGCGGCTTGTCGCATTGCAAGACCATGTGATGGTTAAAGATGTTCGCGAAACGGAACTCTGCCGCATCGTCTTGCTGGGCGGTGGCCACGGACGTCAATAGGCAAACGAGTCCAGTGATGCGGAAGGTGAGTTTCATGATTTAGTTCTTTCGTTATGGACAACGGAACATGGTGGTCGAGGATGTTCAGTTGTCTAGTCGACCTTTCCGTATTTTTCTTCCCACGCGCTGACCGCGCCATGGATTTGAGTCGCCAATGCTTCCCGCGCGTTGCGGTCCATGCGTTGGGAATCAAACTTCTCAAAGTCTCGAAGAACGGTTTTCAAACGCGCGCAAATGGGACGCCCATCTTTTCCCAAACCTTCGAGTACCTTCAAAATGCCCGGCTGCCATTTGCTGCCAGAAATCAGCCACACGCTGTGTTGATAGTAAGGTTCCCACGAAACGAGATACTTCTCGATATCATCGATCAGGTACTCATAAATCTTGGGATCGAAATGCTCGAGGATCATCATGGTTCGATGCGCCGCCTCGTGACGTCCACTAGTCGGATCATATCCTTTAACGACCTTCGCACTATGCAGCGTGGGGCCGAGCGATTTTGCGATGACGGCCAGTGTTTCCGGTGGCAAATCAAGCTTCGCCCCTTTCACAATCTCGCGAAATCCGGCGTCGAACGAACTACGCGCAAATACGTGCGACTCGTCGGCATACAAGTCCGCCAGCCGCTGAAACTCTTCGGGCTTAATAAATTCGCGAAGTCCGTCCAGCGCCCAAAAGGCGGCCTCGCGGAGATACCATTCCTCATGTTTCGAAAACTTTTTGATCAGCGGCATTTGCCGGCGGATGTCGGCGGCTTCCGCTCGGCCAAGCGCGAACAGCGCGCCGTCAATCTCCCACCAAGCCGAGGATGGGTCATTCAAAGTCTGAAGCATCGACGGCAAAAAGCGATCCGATACCGTGGCTCGCGGCATACGGGTTCGCAGCGGCCGGCCCCAGTTGTCGTATCCCGAAATGCTGTCGTACACCGCGCGGCGCACCCGAGGATCGGAGTGTTGGACGGCTTCCGCCAAAGCGTCAGTCGCATCCTGGGACGGATCCTCGTTCAGATACCGAGCCGCCCACGAACGAACCATCGGGCTGTAGTGCCGAAGATGTTTGGCGCAAAAAGCGACCGTCGCCTCGTCCTTCTTTTTGCCGATCAGCCGCTCGTAAACGACATGTGGCGAGTCCATTTCCTTGCCAAAGCCAGCGGCGTCGCGGCTGCTTAGGAAGATCAAATCGTCGTCGCGGCCCCAATCGAAGCCGGCCCGTTGGTATTTGACGCTGTACTCCGTACTCGGCGCGCCGGTGATTCGCAACGTCCGTAGTGGAGCCGTATACGTCAAACCGATCGCGCCCGTGCCCCAACTTAGCCCTGCATAGCGTGTGGTATCCGGCGGCGTCGGCAACATGGAAAAGCCGCCGCCCGGCTGCCGACAAAGATCATAGTACCAAGCCAGCTTATCCATCTGGCGGCGGTAATGCGGTTGCCGATCCTTGGGAACATGAACGGAACCCAATCCGCGCCAAATAAAGTTGAATCCACCCCCTGTATGACCGAATTCGGGTTTGTAATACGAATCGGCGACCAACAGCGCCAAATGCTCGGCCGCTCTTTGAAATCGCGGTTCTTCCAGCAACGACAAGCCGCAAGCCAACATCGCATTGCGGCCATTGGTGTTGGGCCACCACAGTTCGCTGCGGTGATCGCCATAGCAAACGTTACCGTGTCCCGCCATGCGATAAAAGAATTTGAGCGAACGAAGAAAACCTTCTTCGTCGACGGCGACCCCACATTCCTTGGCCAGAGTCAACGTTGTCAGAACTGGAACGCCGGCCGAGTTCATGAGCCCGCTTTGCACGTATCCCGGATTGGGAATTCCGCCATGTCCCCAGGCACCCGCCGCTTGCGTGCTAATCGCCCGATCGCACAATGACTTCAGACCCGCCAGCACCGATCGATCACCGGTCTTGAGATAATATTCGGCAAGCAGGATTCCCTGGTAGCCCAAATGCCACGTGCTGCCCGTCGGCCTTGCCTCGGCCGCTTTCGCCAGGTTCCGAGCGTGAAGTTTTACATTGGGCAAATATTTTGGATCGCCCGTCGAAAGCAAAAACAATCCCGCGAGGCACCCCAGTAGCCCATCTCGCTCTGGCCGACTGTCGAACTGATACGAACCATCCGCTCGTTGATGCCGCGCGACGTATTCCGCGTTGGTCTCGATGATGGCCGCCGATTTGAGACAGTTCAGCGGCCACGTTCGGCTGTATGGGCCAAGGGCGGGAATCCGAACGGACACCTTCTTGGTTTCGTCGCCGCTCTTCACGTTGAAAACGAGAGTTCCGTCGGTCCCTTCCGCCTCTGCGACGGCTTCCCCGAGTGGGACGCGCGGGTCGCCCTGGGTCAACATCCTGCCACCGGCTGAGAGCAAAACGTCGCCCGGCTTAAACTTCGCATGAGCCGGCGTCTCGGGCATCGTGTCCTGGACGGTAACAAACCGCCCGGCTTCAATCGTGGCCCGGATGCCCGTGACTCCCACTGAAAAACGTGGATAGGATCGCTTGGGATGGAGTTCCTGCGCTGGCAGGGACAGAGGTCCCCAAAAGAGCAATGTCAGTGCGGCTATCGCGAATGGTTTCATGGATTTTCCATCAGTGCGTTGTCGAACTGGTAGTTGAAGAAGACCAGTGGAATCCCGGGCTTCGGCGTTAAGAGTCACCCGTCATCTCGCTTAATTCGGCTTGCAATTGTTTCAACACTTTGTTGGCGCTCGGGTCCTTGATCATGTTGTTCATTTCGTAAGGATCGATCTTCAAGTCATAAAGCTCGTTCATGCCGCCCAGATCCTGATAGCGAATGAATTTCCAACGCTTGTTGCGAATGGCCCGATAGCCCATCGTGAGTACTCGCGGGAACACCGTGTCGGTGTTGTATTCGATCAGAAACGACGTCCGCCAATCTTCTGGCGATTCGCCGCGCAATAGTGGCGTCAAACTGCGGCCATCCATCGCTGGCTGATTCTTAACGCCGGCCAAGTCAAGGAGCGTAGGAGCCAAATCGATACTCAGCGCGAAGTCGTCATTGGTCTGACCAGCTTTGACAACGGGCGGGTAGCGAATCAGCAGCGGTATCCGCAGTGCCTCTTCATACGGCAGCCGCCGTTCGACGCTGAGGCCGTGTTCGCCGTACCAGTAACCATGATCGCTGAGCAATACCAGCACGGTATTGTCCAATTGATCGGTCTCTTCCAGGGCTTTGAATAGCGATCCGACGCCCTCATCCACCGCCGCCAGCATTCTTAGTCGATCGCGAATCGTCTCGTCGCTGGTGCCGGTTTTGCGGCTGAGCGGTGGCAAGTCCTTGATCTTCCGCAGCAGTGCCGGCTTGCCCGCGAGTGAGTCGGTGACGTTCAATCGCCGCGGAATCGCTTCGTCGGCGTACAGCTTTTGGTGTCGTTTGGCAGGCATGAATCTTGCCGCCGAGGGGTCGGAAATGCTTCCATCGTCATACTGCACCAACTCCGGGTGTAACGCCTTATGAGCGATGTACAAACAAAACGGCTTGTCTTTCTGGCGACGCACGAACTGCTCGGCATGTTCGTTCAGTGCGTCGGTCGTGTGTCCCTTGTGTTTGACCGGTTTGCCGTTCACGTTGAGGACTGGGTCGAAAGAGGTTCCTTGCCCTTTCATGCTAACCCAATGATCAAAACCCGGGCGGGCCGAATCGTCGTTGCCCATGTGCCACTTGCCGACGTAGGCCGTCGCGTAGCCGGCTTTTTGCAGAACAAGCGGAAAGGTGATCAGCTTGTGGCTGGCGGCGCTGCGATTGGTGTTGTCGAGGATGCCGTGGTGATGCGTGTAGAGGCCCGTTAACAAACTGCCCCGCACCGGAGAACAAAGTGGCGTTGTGCAGAATGCATTACGAAAGCGGATGCCCTCGTGAGCAACCCGATCGATATTCGGCGTCCGCGCGAAGGGATGGCCGGCGCAGCCAATGTCGTCCCATCGTAAATCGTCGACCAGGACCACGACGATATTGGGCCGTTCTGCCGCAGCACTCCAAGTGGCGTTTGCATAGCAAGAAACCACCGCCAGCACCATGGTTATCAAATCGCAAATACGAACCGGCAGCTTGTTCTTCATGATTTTTCGTCCCATTACCTGGTGGCCAAATGAAATCGCTGGCCCCATGATCGTTCCCCGTCAGTCGGATTTCAACTTGTAAAACTTGGCCGCGGTTTCACCGAACATTTTCCGGCGTTCCGAATCGCTGATCGGTCCCAAAACCTGGCACAGCGCGTTGTAAACTTGACTATACGAACCGGCCAACTCGCAAACGGGCCAGTCGGAACCGAACATGCAGCGGTCGGGCCCGAACAACTCCAATGCAGCCTCCACATACGGCTTCAGATCCGCCGTGGACCAGTTGTTCCAATCGGCTTCGGTGACCATGCCCGACAGCTTACAGAATATATTGGGGTGCTGGGCCGCTTTTTCAAAATTCGGCAACCAATCCTCGGTGCGGCGATGCTTGATTTCGGGTTTGGCTAGGTGGTCGATCACCATCGGCAAGTTCGGGAAGTCTCGGCCCAGCCGATCGGCGTGGTGCAAGTGTTTTACGAAGAACAGCAAGTCAAACGGCACGGCGTGCTGCTCCAGCACTTTCAGTCCGCGCAGCACGTCGTCGCGAATAATGAAGTCGTCATCCGGTTCGTCCTGCGTCACGTGGCGAATACCGACGAACTTAGGATGGTCCTTGAGCTGGGCCAGTTGCTGTTCACATTGAGGGCTCGCCAGATCGACCCAGCCGACGACACCGGCGATAAAATCGTACTCTTCCGCCAGACGCAAGGCCCAATGATTTTCTTCGAGATCATGTTGCGTCTGGACGACAACCGTTTTTTGGACACCCGTATCATCCATCCATGGCTTAAGATCCGACGGCATTCGATCCCGCCGAATCGGGTGCATGAGAGGCGGATCCATCCACGAATAGTCGAACTGATCCAATTGCCAAAAATGTTGATGCGAGTCGATGATCATTTGAAATTCCGTGACGTTAGTTTACAGCATCATCCGGGGTCTGGTGTCTTGCGGTAACAACTGCTTCTGATCGCGACCCATCTGAGGAATCGAGACCTCCAAAGCGGCGCACTTCGAAAAGTGTAACCACGAACAAGAGCCGACCGATCGTCATTTTCATTACCTTAAGAGATTGTGTAGCAAGAGTTTAGGCACGGCATTGACTGCGTATTCCGCGGTAAGGCTGGTTTATTTTTGCAAGCATTGTGTTTCCGTTAGTCCGTACCGCGACGCCAGGCTGCGTTCTCGACGCGCCCCAAGGTCTCGGCTGAAGATCATCACGAGGAAACGCCCCTCGGCCAATCGCGGCCAGCGATCAGCTTCTCATCTTTTCATTTTACATGATTCAGAAAGTTTGGGTGGCGTCGAATTGGTCAGCGTCGATCGGGTCAACGACCGCCGTCGGCAGTTGATTCGCTGATAAGAAAGCTGGAGCGCTGGCCTCCCTGATCAACTAGCACTTCACATGCCAAATGTGCCCGCGTCGACAACTCGGCCATCTTCAATCTTGATCTGCAGCCATTCATTATCCGTTGAAATCAAGCCTCGCTCCGGGCCAAGCAGATAGAAGTAATCGTCATCGGAGTTTGTTTGCAAGTGCAATGGGTCATTGTCTGGAGGGCCTAGAAAGTTCTCAAGTTCTTGGACGGTCATTCCCACGAGGCGGTGGCGCGACAGCAAGTCTTCAACCATTCTTACACGCGTTGGCGAATATCTTTTCGAATTCCTCCAAGTTTGGGCATCGAACTGCCATTGCTTGTACCACCATCCCGCAGCGGCACAGAGTACGCACAAGATCGCCGTGCAAATGAACAACGCACGCAACGAAATCCGGCGGAACTTGAAAGCAGTCGGCCTAACAAGGAGATAGGCAAACCCGCAAACGGCCACGCAGAAGAGCAGAAACACCATGAGGAGGAGACCGAAGATCACGAAGTCCACCGCGGCAGCCTCCTTACTCTGCGAGCCGAGGATTCACGGTTGCGTCCGACGCGTGCCAGTCGCATGTCTAAAATGATCGGCCTTCACGACGCGGCTCGAATCCGGTGAACGGCCTCGTGTCGTCGAGCGATTGAACCTACTCTTTATTACCAATGCAATACAGAAAGCGGTCGGTCCTCAGCAGAAGCTGGCCGTTGCTGACCGCCGGCGAGGCGTTGGTGCGGCTGTCGTCCTCTTCCAGAACATTGTGGGCCACCAGTTCAAACTCTGGCTTGGCGGCGACGACGAAGGTCCCTTTGTGTTGCGAGACGAAGTACAGCTTGCCGCCGGCTAGCACGGGCGACGACCATATGCGGCCCGCGCCCGGCTGCAGCCGTTGTTGATAAACCATCTCCCCGGTGGCGGCATCTTGGCAGCAGACGCTCGCGCCGTCCCGCGTCCAGTAGAGATGTCCTTGATGGTAGATGGGCGACGACACGTTCGAGCCGCGAGCGGTTCGCCAGACGCCGTGCGATTCGGTGACGTCGCCCTCGCCGCCGGCCCGGACGGCCAGCGACGTGTGACCGCCGCCCAAGGCATAGACCACACCGTCGTGAGCGACCACGCTGGGGCAGACGTAACGGTGAACGCCATCGGAATTCCATAACGGTTGGCCGTCCTTGGGATCGAAGGCAAGCAGGCGGCTGTTCGTGCTGACTACCAATTCGGTCCGCTTGTTCGCGGCCTCGACCAGCAGCGGAGTATTCCAGGCGGCGCGCACCTTATCCGCCCGCCACAGTTCGTCGCCGGTCATCTTGTCCAGGGCGACAAGCGAACTGCTTTCGACGCTGGCGTTGATGATCAGCAGATTTCCGAACAGGATCGGCGACGTGCCCGACCCCCAGCGATTGAGCCCTTCGCCCACGTCGGTCCGCCAAAGTTCCTTGCCTTCCAGGTCGAAGCAGTAGACGCCCGACTTGCCGAAGAAGACATACAGCCGCTCGCCATCGCTGGCCGGCGTGCTGGCGGCGTAACCGTGATACGAACCTTCGCCCTGGTATTTGTGCTCGGGAAGTTTTGGTTCGAATTCTTTACTGAACAGCACCTTTCCGCTGGCGCGGTCGAGACACAGCAGGTGCCGTCGCAGGTTTTCTTGATCGCCTTCATTCGCTTCCAAGCCGTAGCCCGAATAGGCGGTGATGTAAACTCGATCGCCGACGGTAATCGGACTGGAAGCACCCGGACCGGGCAGTTCCGTTTTCCACACGACGTTCTCTTTGCTGGACCAAGTGCTGGGCAAATCCTTCTCCTGGCTCACGCCCATGGCACCAGGTCCGCGGAACCGGTTCCAATCGGCACCCATAGCCGCGAAGGCGAAGAGCACCACAATCAAAGCGAACATTCGTTTTCGAGCAGACAACATGGCAGATTCCTAGTGGATTGGGTTTTGGGTGTGGAACGTTTTGGTGGGATACCGACCAGGATACACTTGTGGCCCGCGCCAAGCAAAACCAGCCGGAGCATCAGAAGCCCGCGCGAGATTCTGGATTGTTTATGACCCCCGAGATTTGTGTTCGCCATCGGGTTCAATTACAGTGAGCGGCACCTGCTTGCTCGACATTTACTTTGAAGGAGGCTTCTCGTGTTACTCCGATTTTGCACGGCCATTTTCGTACTTGCATTTGGAATTTCCGCCGCGGCACAATCGGATGCGAAGAAGGATCGGCCAACCGAACTGGATGTTTGGATCGGAACGAGCCGGGCGAAGCCGAGCCAGGGAATCTATCACTGCACTTTGAACACCAAGACCGGCAAGCTTTCCGACCCGACGCTGGCCGCCGAAATCGCCGGCCCCGGATTCTTGGCCATGCATCCCGATGGGACGCATCTTTACGCCGTGGGCACTCTTGACGGCAAGCCGTCGGTGGTCGCTTACGCGCTCCAAAAACAACGCGGCAAACCATCATTGAAGTTTGTCAACGCCGTCGAGATCGGCGATGGCGGAGCGGCCCACGTAGCGGTCGATCCAACCGGAAGGACGATACTAACAGCTCAATACGGCGGCGGCTCGGTGGCCGTGTTCTCACTCGAAAAAGACGGGGCATTGGGCAAACGGACACAGTTGGTTGACCACGAAGGCGGCTCGAAAGCCGTGCCAGGCCGGCAGGACCGGCCGCACGCCCATTGGACCGGCTTCTCGCCCGACAACCGATTCGCCTTCGTCCCGGACCTCGGCTTGGACCAAGTCGTGATTTACAAAGCTGACGTCGGCGCGTCCAAGATCGCTCCCCATGGATTCGGCAAGGTCCCGCCCGGAGGTGGTCCGCGTCACATGAAGTTCCACACTAGCGGCAAGTGGGCCTATGTCCTGAATGAACTCGACCTCAGCGTCACGGTGTTTGATTACGATGCCAAAGCCGGCACCATGACGCCCAAACAGACCATCCTCACCGTGCCGAAGGACGAACTGGCGCAAGAGAAGTTCAAGAGTGCATCGGAGATTCGCGTTCATCCGAGTGGCCGCTTCGTTTACTCCGCCAATCGCGGCCACGATACGATCACGGCCTTTCGCGTCGATCCCGGCAACGGGCAGCTAACGGTGGTTGAACGCGAACACGTCCGCGGCGCGACTCCGCGAAACTTCAATCTCGATCCGTCGGGCCGCTGGCTGCTGGCGGCCGGCCAGGACTCGCACACACTGGCATGCTTTGAAGTGAACCAGGAGACTGGGGCTTTGACGTACAATCGCAGTAACGTGTTCGCCCCGTCGGCCATCTGCGTGTTGTTTGAGTACGAATAAATCAACGCCGCCGCGATCGCGTTGTTAGCCAATCCAATTCACCAGCTTGGGAGATAATCGTGAAATCAATTCTACTTCGTCGGCCGCGGAAACGGATGAGTTGTCTGCTTGTTGTCTTGTGGTTGGCAACGGCCGCCGGCGTGAACGGCCAAGACGCGTATCAGTTGAAGATCGTCACCGATCGCGCCGATGCGATTTACGAAACGGGCGCCACCGCGAAGTTTCTTGTCACGGTGACTAACGGTGAGCAGCAGGTTTTCGAAGGCAAGGTCTCGTATGTCGTCGATGATTTTATCACCGAGTATCCACCGGCGAGCGATTTTCCAAAAGGTGAAATCAAGCTGGACGACAAGGACGGAATTTCGGTCACATCATCACGGCCCGGCTTTCTACGATGCCGCGTCACTTTCCAGACGCCGGATAAGAAGAAGCTGCAAGCGATCGCCGGAGCGGCTTTCTCTCCACGTGATATCCAACCGAGCTTGCCCGTGCCGGACGACTTTGATGAGTTTTGGAAACAGCAAAAGGCGCAACTTTCCAAGGTTGCGATGGATGAAAAGCTGACACCGGTCGAGCATGCCGACGCCAGCCTCGCCTGCTTCGATGTTCAGGTGAATTGCCTCGGTGGCGCGCCGGTGTCCGGTTATTTGGCGAGGCCCAAGAACGCCAAGCCCAAGAGCCTGCCGGCGATTCTGTGGGTGCATGGTGCCGGCGTGCGTGGTTCCAGCTTGCCCAACGCGGTCAGCGGCGCAAAAGCGGGAATGCTTTCGATGGACATCAACGCGCACGGTATCGCGAACGGCCAACCCGGCCAGTTCTACAAGGATCAAAATGCCGGTCCGCTGAAGAACTATCGCCACGCGGGCAGGGAAAGCCGTGAGACCATTTACTTTCGCGGCATGTTTTTGCGACTGGTGCGGGCGATCGATTTTCTGACTTCGCGGCCCGAGTGGGATGGCCGAGTCGTGGCCGTCATTGGCCATAGCCAAGGCGGCGGCCAGGCGCTGGTCGCCGGCGGACTGGA
Organism: Planctomycetota bacterium; assembly: GCA_029259935.1. Next base: position 10,340 of record JAJDEH010000285.1, on the reverse strand, counting down.
TGATCGCGTGACGTTTGTCGCCACCGGCGTTCCGGCGATCTGCGATCATGCCGGACGGGCCGCGGGTCGTATCAACGGTTGGCCCAAGCTGGTTCCCACCGAAGCGGGCGGAAAGCCCAACGACACCATCCTGCAAGCATCGCGTTATGTGGACGCGGCCAACTTTGCCAGCCGCTGCCGGGCGGATGCGATCATGAGCGTTGGATTTATCGACGCCGTCTGCCCGCCGTCCAGTTGCTACGCCGCCTTTAACGCCTTGCAAGGCGACAAACAAGTTTTGAACGAACCGCTCATGGGCCACGCCGCGCCGCAGCACATTCGCACCGCGTTCTTCGAGCAGATTCAAAAACATGTGAAACAGAAAACGGGCGATTGAAAACGGGTATTGTCGCCTTTCGCTCCGCGAAAGTAGCGCGGCTTTCGCGGAGCGAAAGGCGACATGAATCCAAATGATAGGTCCAATCGCAATGAGACACGGTTGCCTGATGTGCATGCTGGTCCTAATGGTGCCAGCTATTATCTTTGCCGCCGATGAATCGCCGTTGCAATACAACCGCGACATCCGCCCGATATTGGCTGACAAGTGTTTCAGGTGTCACGGGCCCGACGCGGCAGCTCGCCAGGCAGAGTTACGTCTCGACGAACATCGGGATGCAACGGCGGATCGTGGCGGCTATCGTGTCATTAAACCGAGACAGCCGGCCAAGAGCGAATTGATTCGGCGAATCACGACGGCTGACGACGATGAACGCATGCCTCCTCGTGATTCCGGTTCGGTTCTCAGCGAAAACGAGGTCGAGATACTCCGGCGTTGGATAGCCGGCGGGGCCGAATATCAACCGCATTGGGCATTCATTCCGCCGCGCCGCCCGCCGCTGCCGGAAGTGAAAGACCTCGGTGGGTCACGCCGGGCCATCGACCGTTTTATTTTCGCGAAGCTCGAGCGAGAAGGCTTGCGACCGTCGATGCAAGCCGATGCGCCGGCGCTGATTCGCCGAGTGACGCTTGCCCTGACGGGATTGCCGCCCACCCTGGAAGAAGTCGACGCGTTTCAGCGTGACTCAATGCGCAATCCGGAAGCCGCTTTCGACCGGCTGGCCGGCCGCCTGCTGGCGTCCCCGCGATTCGGAGAGCGAATGGCGCTGGCCTGGCTGGACGCGGCACGCTACGCCGACACCAACGGCTACTTCACCGACAACGATCGAACGATGTGGCCGTGGCGCGACTGGGTGATCGGCGCGCTAAACGACAACATGCCGTTTGACCAGTTCACGATCGAACAGTTGGCCGGCGATCTGCTACCAAACTCGACCATCGACCAAAAGATTGCCACCGGGTTCAATCGCAATCACATGGTCAACAACGAGACGGGCATCATCGAAGAGGAGTTCCGCGTCGAATACGTCGTCGACCGCGTCGATACGACGGCGACCGTTTGGATGGGCCTGACACTTGCCTGCGCGCGGTGTCACGACCACAAGTATGATCCCATCTCGCAAAAGGACTTCTATCGCTTCTTTTCGTTCTTCAACAACGTGCCGGAAAGAGGGCTCAGTGGAAGCAGCGGGAATGCCGCGCCGTTTCTCAAAGTACCGACGGTCGGCCAGCTAACTCGACTCGATGAATTGAATAGCGCGGTAAAGGACGCCGAACAACAGTTTTCCACCGTCAAAAAAAAGCTCGACGAAGCCCAGCGGACATGGGAAAAGACGGCCATCGATCGTCTACCGAAACCGATAACCAAGGGACTCGTGGCCCACTACCAGTTCGACGCGGATCCCACCCCCGCCTCCAAGTCCGGCTCTGTCACGATCGTGGATGGGATGCTTGGCCGCGCTGCCAAGTTCGCTGGTGATGGCTGTATCCACGTCGAGGATACCGTCGACTTCGATGGAGAGGATGCGTTTTCGTTTGGCGCATGGATCCAGCCGGCAGGCGTGGGATGCGTCATTTCGAAAATGGACGATGCCGACGACATGCGTGGATTTGACGTGACGCTGCGCAAAGGCAAGGCGGTCGTCAATCTCGTGCATCGTTGGAACCGAGATGCCATTCGCGTCGCGACCAGCTCTTCGGTTCCGTCGCGACAGTGGCAGCATCTCATGGTCACCTATGACGGCTCCCGCAAAGCAAAGGGCGTGAAGGTCTATTTCGACGGCGAGCCACAGCCGGTCATCACCGAAGTCGATCTGCTGGCCGGTTCGATCCGCAACGGCCAGCCGCTACGCATCGGCCGGCGGCGGACCAGCGCTTCGTACAGCGGATTGATTGACGACGTACGCCTCTATGCCCGCCAATTGACCGGCAAAGAGGTTCACACCCTGGCGTCCAACCAGTTGGTGCGAGGAATCGTCACGCGCCCGCCGGCCAAGCGAAGCAAGGAACAACAGCGAAGGTTGCGAGCCTGGTTTGTCCAACATCATGCGGACCAGCCACTCGCCTCCGCATCCGACGAACTGGACCGGCTTCGCGCTCGGCAGAGCCAACTTCTCAAAAGCGTCCCCACGACGATGGTCATGCAAGAATCGGAAAAGCCGCGTCAGGCGTTTCTTCTTGTTCGCGGCCAATACGACCAGCAGGGCGACCCGGTAGCCGCCGGCGTTCCACGGTTTCTTCAGCCGAGCGATGCGAAAGTAACGCCGCAAGCCGATCGCCTCGCGCTTGCCAAGTGGCTGGTCGACCCGTCCCATCCGCTAACAGCGCGAGTGACGGTCAATCGCTTGTGGCAACAATTATTTGGCACCGGCCTTGTGAAGACGGCGGACGACTTCGGCACTCAAGGAGACTGGCCAAGCCATCCGGAGTTGCTCGACTGGCTGGCCGTCGAACTGGTCGAGAGTGGTTGGGACATAAAGCACCTGCTGCGTTTGATCGTGACGTCCGCGACGTATCGGCAGTCGTCGCACTGTTCGCCGGAACTACTTCATCGGGATCGCGAGAATCGCTTGCTGGCCCGTGGTCCTCGGTTTCGCATGGACGCGGAGATGCTGCGCGACAACGCACTGGCAACAAGCGGATTGCTGATCGAAAAGATCGGTGGGCCCAGCGTCAAGCCGTATCAGCCGGCCGGCCTGTGGCAGGATGTGACCTACGACAGCGACCGGGCCTACGGTCAGGGTCGCCGCGAATCACTTTATCGCCGCAGTCTCTACACATTCTGGAAACGGCAGTCTCCACCGCCCAACATGCAGGTTTTCGACGCGCCGACTCGCGAAACCTGTACCGTCCAGCGATCGCGGACGAACACGCCGCTGCAGGCACTCGCGCTAATGAATGATCCCACGTTCGTTGAAGCATCGCGGAAGTTGGCGGAACGAACGATGACGGAGGCCACGGCCGCCGCATCGGGCCGCGTCACCTTCGCCTTCCGCGCCGCGACCGCGCGACGGCCGGACCAAGACGAAGTGCGAATCCTGCTGAAAATATTTCACAAACAGAAAGCCGCCTTCGATGCGGAGCCGGATGAGGCAGCCAAGTTGCTGGGCGTCGGCGAATCGAAACCGAACGGCTCGCTCGACCCTAGCGAACTGGCCGCCTGGACGACGGTGGCAAGCATGATTCTAAGTCTGGATGAGACGATCACGAGTCCATGATGGAAATGCAAAGCACAACAAGGCGGCAATTTATTGGCCGAGCCGCGACGGGCATCGGAACCGTTGCATTGGCGTCGCTTCTAAACCCGGAACTGCATGCCGACGCGAGCCACCCCGCGCCGCGAGCCAAACGGATCATCTACTTGTTCATGCACGGCGGCCCTTCTCAGATGGACTTGTTCGATTACAAGCCGGGGCTCGACCGGCGGCGTGGGACGCAATTGCCCGACTCGATTCGGATGAACCAGCGCCTGACCGGCATGACCGCGAATCAAAGTTCTCTGCCGATTGCTCCGTCCGTGTTCAAATTCGCCCAGCATGGCCGCTCCGGCGCGTGGCTTAGCGAATTGCTGCCGAATTTGGCGACGGTCGCGGACGAACTCTGCTTTATCAAATCGATGCACACCGAAGCGATCAATCACGATCCGGCCGTGACCTACTTGCAGACCGGACATCAGCAGCCGGGGCGGCCGAGCATGGGAGCGTGGCTCAGCTATGGACTGGGAAGCGAGAACGAAAACTTGCCGGCCTTCGTCGTGCTGCTGTCGCGGGGCAGCGCCGCGCGTCCCGATGATCCGCTGCACACGCGGCTGTGGGGCTCGGCGTTTCTGCCGTCCAGCCATCAAGGTGTTCGTTTTCGATCGACGGGCGATCCGGTGCTGTACCTTTCCAATCCGCCCGGAATTAGCGACGCGGCGCGCCGGCGGATGCTGGATGGATTGCGAGCACTCAACAAGAAACAGCTTGACACCACGGGTGATCCGGAGATCGACACACGGATCACTCAGTTTGAGCTGGCTCATCGCATGCAGACGTCCGTTCCCGATTTGACCGACCTAAGCGACGAGTCCGAGCGCTCGCTTGATATGTATGGAGCCGATTCGCGCCGGCCTGGCACGTTCGCCCGGAACTGCCTGTTGGCCCGGCGGATGGCCGAGCGGGGCGTCCGTTTCATACAACTCTATCATCGAGGCTGGGACCAGCACTACAACCTGCCCAGCGATCTGCGCCTGCAGAGCCGCGACGTCGACCAGCCCTGTGCCGCACTCATAAGCGATTTGAAACAACGAGGGCTGCTGGACGACACGCTAATCGTTTGGGGCGGTGAATTCGGCCGCACCATCTACAGCCAAGGCAAGTTGGAAACAGACAACTACGGCCGGGATCACCACGGCCGCTGCTTCACGATGTGGATGGCGGGCGGCGGGATCAAGGCCGGCATCGCGCACGGCGGAACCGACGACTTCTCGTACAACGTCGCCCATCATCCAGTCCACGTCCACGACTTGAACGCCACGATCCTCCACTGCCTGGGCATCGACCACAAGAAGCTGACCTTCAAATCCAAAGGCCGCCAGTTTCGCTTGACCGATGTGCACGGCCACGTGGTCCGCGAAGTAATGGCCTGATCCGGCAGCGCGAACCTAAGGTCAGTCGCCCACTACCGTACTGGAGCCGATGGGGAAAAAGGTCTCGGCCCGCTTAACCGCAGCGGCGTCGATCTTCCTCAACTGTTCAATCAAGCCATCCGATGCCGGCAGCGGGCAAGCTCGCAAGTAGTTCACGACGGGAACGCGCACCCAACTGGATTTCGCGTCCGACTCCTTGAACAGTTTCACCAACTTGTCCATCACCGACCAATCCTCCCATTTGGCGAGATCGGGGATCACCAGATCAGCAAGTTGTGGACGCTCGAGTATGCATCGCAATCCTTGGAGGACCCGCTCGCGCGAAATTACATCGTCTTCCTTCCCGTGAAACCGCAATGACATAATGGCCGCGTAGGTTTCCGAATACTCGGCGTCCTTGTTCTTCAAGAACAAGTCTTCCACCAGCGTCATGCCGTCGGGGCCTTTCAGCGTCAAATAACAACTGATCATCGCGTCGAGGCCCGCCTTCTTTTTGCGATCGGTGGACTTCATCAATTGTTCCAGCATCGCCAGATCCTTGTCGGATCCACAAATGCCGAGCATGACCAAGTACAACCGCCGGTGATTGGCCGGAAGGTTGGTATCCTTGATCCAGTCTATCAACCGGTCGTGATCCATGTCCGCCTTCAGCCCCTTGATTTCGGCGTAGGGCGCTTTGGCGAACTCGTCGTAGGCATCGCCAGCCAGCATTGCATCATCGTCTTCGAGATACTTCTGGAAGAACGCCAGACGCTCGGGACCTTTTTCGGGCAGGCCCAAAAGGTTGCCAAGGTACTGTTCCGATCGATCGGACAACTTAAGCGGCGCCAACCAAATCATTTTGGACGGACCGACACCCATGATCAAAAAACGTTGGCCAACTTTGGCTTCGCCAATAAAAGAAGTCTCGACATCGCGAATTCCTCTCATCAGCGAATCGCCCTTGATCACCTTCTCGATATGGAATTTGGCTTTCGAGTATTCCGGACCTTCCTCGTCCGAAGTGGACACCAATTTCCCGGGCTTTTCCAAACTGACGATGACCACAACATCCCTCTCGTTAAACTCTTCACCAAACGTTTTCCCAGCCGGGCAGTGAGGGCAGGCGAAAACGCCTTGCGCGATACCAAGAACTGAAATCGATGCGGCCAGCAGGAGTGCTTTGAAGTGACGGACCATCATAGAGTTCCTTTTATTTTCGATCTTCATGACTCGCCATGTACCATGCACCGAGATTATAACTCTTCATCAGCCGATTGCTCGGCCAATTCTTTGAGATTGGGCGAATTGGTTCGCGGTGCCCACTTTAGATGACGGTCAAGGAACTCAAGCACGGTGGGCCGCGGATGGCCGCGTGCGATTTCGACCTTATTCGATGGCCCCTGATTCCGACTTGCTGAATAAGTCCAGAAAGCGATCTTCGTACTGCGTAAAAACGCCAAGAGAGTCGAGACTGCGCTTCAATTCGCACGCCTTCGATCGATTGTCTCTCGCGAGTTCAAAAAGCTTCTCGACTCGAAGCTCATCCGCCGCGTCGAGTGTCTCTTGAGCAAGCGCTAGCCCGCTGCCCGACGGCACAAACGCGTATGGTGAATGAGCTTCCCCCAGAGCCTCGTTGATGGCCTCGATGAGGTCTTCAATATAGATGCTCGCTCGGTCTCCATTTGCCAACGATTGCAACATTTCCTGTAGTCGATCAACGGCGCGAAACACGAGTCCGACAACCTCATCGTTCAACGGACACGTGTTATGCCGAACTGCGTGAAAGACTTTCTCAAGATGTCTCGTGACGGTATGCATATCGGAAAGTCCCATGAAAGCCGACAGTCCGTGCATTGTATGCACGGCGCGAAAGATCTCGTCGACAATGATCGAATCCGATGTGCCGTGTTGATAGATTTTTGGCGAAGAGAATGACTGTTTCAGATTCACGAGATTCGTGCGAACACTCGCCAGAAGCTCGTTTGATTCCTTTACAAAGTCGCCGAGTGCGACCGCAAAGTGTTCACTAGACATACTTCCCCCGTTTCAGCATTGTTATCGCCAACAAAAGGCCATACTGGATCCATTCATGCATGTGACATTGGTCGGCATGCAGTGTGTCGGCCCAAAGCGGCCGTATTGAGCCAGCAAGTTACTGTGTCACTGCCCTAAAACTGTGTCACTGCCCTAAACGTGTCACTGCCCTAAACGTGTCGCTGCCCTAAACGTGTCGCTGCCCTAAACATGTCGCTGCCCTAAACATGTCACTGCCCTAAACATGTCTGCCCTAAAAATGTGTCACTGCCCTTGAAATGTCACTGCCCTAGAAACGTGGCTTTCACACACGGAGACGCAACTCGGAATTTCCTGGCTCTCCCCAGAGATTTCCTAGGCTAACACCAGGCGGCCGGGAAGCTGCCGACCACTGCCATTTCAGCCGATACGGATACGGCTCGTTTCCGCAATACGGGTCAATCCGTCGCCAGCTTCTTCGCCGCCAAGAGGAGATGTACAAGTTGCGCGACATTGGACACACCAAGCTTACGAAAGGCATTTCCCCGGTGAAAGTCCACTGTTTTTGCGCTGATCCTCAACTGGCGAGCGATTTGCTTGGTCTCCTTGCCGACGGAAAATAGCTCGGCGATCCGATGTTCCCGTTCGGTTAGAGCCCCTAGGCGCTTGATCGCGGCGGATTGCCTGACTCGGATTTGCAACTGCTGCTCGTCTTGCGCGATGGCCTGGGAAATCCTGTTGGCAAGTCGTTGAGCGCCACAAGGTTTCTGAAGAAAATCGAACGCCCCACACTTCATCGCCTCGACTGCGGCTTCAACGTCGGCATATCCCGTAAAGAAGATGACGGGAACTTGTAGGCTTCTGGTTCTTATCCGTTCTTGTAGATCGATAAAATCGAGACTATCCAAGCGGATTTCGGCAATGAGACAAGCCGGCCTATCGGGGCGATATTGCTCCAGGAATTGCGCCAATGACCGAAGTGCTACTGGTTTGAGGCCGAGCGAAGTTCCGATTTCGAGCAAGAAACGCTGGTTGGACGTGTCTTTGTCCAACACGTATAACATTCCCGCCTTCCGCATGATTGCTGCTCTGCATATGTGGCGAGAACTAAACCACCATCGGATTCCTTTCACGCCAAATCATGGCGCGCATCGCCGCTCAGTTGCAAACAACGTAGTATAAGTTCGATCAAGGTAGTATAAGACGGTCCACATGCTAGACAAGGAAAATTGTGCAATTCTGTTTCCCCATTATTTGAGTTTAGCCGACGCCATCTTCAGTCCATCAGAAGCCACTACGACGTTCCATCGGCGAGGCGTGCGGAATCAGTTCGGCCAGTTCGCCTCAATCTCTAACGTCTCGTCGGCGATGGCGCACTCATGACAGATTCGCCCAAATCGAGCCAAATTTGCAAACGGGCTCTTTGGATATGTTAGAACGGACGAATGACCTCGAAGCCCAAGCGCCCCTGGCGGCCACGGTTCTCATTGCGGACGGCAATGATTCTGTTCACCGTTGTCTGCATGTACTTTGGCTGCTGGGAATTGACCAAGCGGCTTGGAGTTGGGACGGATCGCGGGCCATCGGGATCATGGGTTCTTGACGAGCATTCACCAGCACCATTCGTCGTTGGTCGAGTTGAATCCTTTCAATTCGCGGGAGTACGAACACGCTACTATGTATGGCTTGGAATACCACGGCACTTCTTGATTCTGGATTACCGTACTGATGACCCTGTCAGACAAAAGTACTTTGGAACACCCATCCAAGGATCTGGGCTGCCGCAGTTTTTGGGTTCCTAAACAGAATGAAACCGCGCATGAAAATAGGGCGCTGGGCAGTCCGCCAAGCCTGGCTCCAACGACGCTCCGAGGCGGGCGCGCCCGCCGCTACTCCTACCATTCGGGTTTAGGATTTCGGCGTACGCATCGCTAAGGATCGTTCGCGAAACAACTGTCGCGTTTTGATCAGCCGTTGGGCGTTAGCCACGGTTTTTCAGAACCGGACGCTAACGCATTCCGGCTAATGGGACACTAATTGCCCGAACGATCCTTAGCTGTTGATTACACCGGACATGATGAAATCGACACGCCAAGGCACGGGCATGCTGATGAAGGAGTGTGTCCCTTCTTTCTGACCCGCGGAATCTGGAAAGCCGCGGAACGATCTGGTTCCCAACTATTGGCGGCTGCTGACGTAACAATTCGTCGGTCGCTACGTAATAGTATTGGTCCGACTGTAGCGAATCGCCAAATGGCGACGAGGCTCAAAGGCGACGCGCCGCATCCCTGGAGTAAACAAATGGAAACCACATTGTTCTTGTCAAAAATTGTTGGTCCCGTGCTGCTGCTTCGCGGCATATCGATCCTCATTGATCGAAAGCACTTCGTTGCCATGTTGGACGGCCTGAAGGAGGAAGCGAAGACGGTCTCGTTCTCGTTGTTTCCCATCGCCTTGCTGATGGCCGGTATTGCTGTTGTCATCTCTCATCGAGACACGTCGAGCCTGGCCGCCATCCTATTTCATATCACGGCTTGGGGTATGATTCTGAAGTCGTCACTGCTGATTCTCTTTCCAAAGCTAGTCGTGGCGAAGGCTCGAATAATCGGCAAGGCGGGATTTCTCAGCGTCGTGTGCATCGCCTGCTCTGCCGTGGGCATCTACCTGTCGTGGTTTGGATTCTTCTACGACGGTGCATGACCAGACGGCGCTTGACCAGACTGTGCATGGCTAGCGGATTCCCAGCAAGCGTGCGGCGGCCCTCGCAGCGTACCGAGAGAGAATGAAAGCTCTCAAAGTTCGCCTTGAGAACGCGGTACGATGCTAGTGACTTCGCAGACTGAAGGCGCGTTTTGCAGCGGCTCGCGGCGGGCGAGTCGAAACATTCGAGACACTTCTTGCCGCCGGGGCCGACCCGACTCAAAAAAACGATCGAGGAAAAGATATTTCCCAGGTCGTGAGCGGTTCGCGCTCAAAGACCGCCTCTCGGCGGCAGATCATTGAGAAATTGAAGTCGATTTGAACGTATCGTTGCTGCAAAAATTGATGATGGGTGCGAGCAATTACGGCCTGCTGACGCCGATCCTCGAGTACTTGAGGCGGCGGCTGTTGGTAGATTCTTGATCCACGACTCGTTCGATAGAATGTATCCCATCATCGACCAAATCACCCCATACGAAATCACCGCCTACGAAAGTTCTCCGCAATGACAATCCGAACCATCACTGCCATCGTGTTCAGCATGTTCTGCCTTTCGCACCTTGCCGCGAAAGAGCCGCTCAAGGTCTACATCCTTGCGGGACAGTCGAACATGGTGGGCATCGGGCAGGTAACCGGCGGTGGA
>JAJDEH010000284.1 GCA_029259935.1 Planctomycetota bacterium | reverse complement strand
GTCGTGCGACGAGGCTTTCCAAGCGGAGGCTTTCAATCTCGTGGCATTTGTTTTCATGCCCGAACACGTTCATTTACTGCTTCTGCCTTCGAATCATGATCCGGAATTGGTGGTCGCGGGACTTTCGCGTTGTCTGGCATGTTGCAAACGTCGTTGTTCGGTTCAAGTCAAACAGGATTTGATCGCGGCAAAGAGCCCGCTAATGAAAAGGTTGGTCCTTCGCGAACGGCCCGGCAAAGTTGTCTTTCGATATTGGCGGGAGGGCCCTGGTTATGACCGCAACCTGCGGACCCAGGCCGCGGTGTTGGCTGCGATCGACTATATCCACATCAACCCGGTCCGTCGGGGGCTTTGTGCAAAAGCCGTTGATTGGAGATGGTCAAGTGCGAAATGGTACGCCACGGATGGCAACCACCAAGATCCAGCGCTTCCACGGATCGACGCCCTACCGGCTGAGTTCTTTGGGAGCGGCTAGCAATAGGAAAGTTGAACCCCGGTTCGGCACTGGCGAAACGCCAGTGGCACACGCGCGCGGCTAGACATATTTTTTGGTTAGAATGTCTAAGAATACCCCGACACAAACAAAACGTTCCGCTGCCGCAATTGCCGCGAAATCCATCTATTGAAGGTAAGGTCGCATGAAAAATTCAGTTTTAAGGCAAGTTGTGTTACCACTCACGATCACCCTCGGTTTAGCCGCCAGCCTATTTGGCCAAGACAATCCCTCCAGCCGGTGGGAGTCCGCGATTCAAAAATTTGAACAGCAGGATAAGAAGAGTCCGCCGGAAAAGGGCGGCGTGCTGTTCATCGGCAGTTCCAGCATTCGCAATTGGGACCTTGGCAAATACTTTCCCAAACAGAATTACATTAATCGCGGGTTCGGCGGTTCGCAGATTGCTGATTCGACGCATTTCGCGCCGCGGATCATTCATCCTTATCGGCCCCGGGTTGTTGTCCTGTACGCCGGCGACAATGACATCGCCAAGGGAAAATCGCCCGAACAAGTCGCCAAGGATTACGCGGCTTTTGCAAAGACGATTCATCAAGAACTGCCAAAAACAAGAATTGTCTTCATTGCCATCAAGCCAAGCTTGAAGCGTTGGAACCTGGTCGAGAAAATGCGCGACGCCAATCGGCGTATCGAAGCACTCATCGAACAAGACCAGCGGCAGGCGTATGTCGATATCGACAAGCCGATGCTGGGCGACGACGGCATGCCGCGTAAGGAACTGTTCGCCAGCGACGGGCTTCATCTTTCGCCGGCCGGGTACAAGTTGTGGGTGTCGTTGGTGCGTCCTGCTTTGAAGCCATAGTCGCTGATCACTCTGCGATCATGGCGGGTTCGTTTTGTTCGCGGAGCGAACAACGACAATGGCGAACTCATCCAGCAATTGCTGCCAACAGGCTTGCTCGGCCCGCGGATCGAATAGCGGTTTCAACTCTTGGCATCGCGAAGTGAGTTGTCTAAGAACCTTCGGTTCTTGTTCGGCCCGTGACAGCATCTTCGTCAACACCCGCGTATCACCAACCGGAAAGTAGCCCGGATAGCCACTTCCCAACAGGCCGATCGAACCCGAGATACGAGATGAGATCACGGGGACTCCCAACACGATGGCTTCGGAAATCACATTCGCGCCGCCTTCGAGTTTTGACGTCAGCACCAACAAGCGGCAACGCGCTAGCCTTTTCAAAGCCGCCTGTCGCGAGAGTTCGCCCAACCATTGATAGCGGTGATTGATTTCCATTTCACGCCGAGCGCGCTTTTCCATCGCGGTCGTCAGCGCGGCACCAATCTGGACGATGCGAATCCGTGAGCTGGACGGAAGCCGGCGCGCCGCCATCGCCGCACGGAATGGGTCCTTGACCGCTCGCAAATGGCCCATGACGCAGATCTCGAAGACCGACTTCAATGGCACGGCGGGCGGACGCATCCACGAAACCGATTGATGAATGACGCGGGCTTTGGTTCGCAAGTGTTTCGGCAGTTCTCGCCGGCCATGCTCTTGCAGCAGCACGAGCCGATCCGCGAGTTCCAGAGATTCCTTGGCCCTCTTGTTGATGTGAATATCGCCGTACAGATCGGTTCCCGTCAGTGCCAACACAATCGGTGTGTCGGGGACCGCTGCCCTAAAACGGCGAATCGATCGCGCGCTCTTTCTCGCATGAAGCGCCACGAGAACATCGCATGACTGGCCGTCAAATTGCTCGGCGATGGTCACGGCATGCCCTAAACCGCTGAGCAATCCGCCCCAGCGTTGGGCGGTAATTCGATTCCCTTTCAAGGAACCCGACGGGGCAGGGGTGACGATGAGGACTCGCATTAACGGAAGATCGTACTTAGCTCGGCGGGAAGCGCCTAGCAGCCTGTTGAAAAGCCAATTGTGCAGGCCGGATCAAGCGAAGCGTTGCTCCGGCAGTCCCCGGCGTTCCCTGCAATCGTGGATGCCGGAACGTCGTCGCTTCGCTCCTCGGTCCGGCCTACTACTTAGCTCGACCCGAGCGTCGAGAGTCATGGCACCGGCAAGGCCCGTCCGCGCGTGAATTCGTGATACAATCTCACTAATACGAACCAAACTTACGCCATGGGAACACGCACTTGAGCACCAACACCTCGATCTGGAGCATCTTCTGTTTTATCATCGCAGCTTTTTTGGGCGCGATTGGCCAGTACCTTTACAAAACGGGAGCGGAAGGGACCGACGCGAGGTGGCAGAGCTATCTGCTGAACCCGTCATTGGTCATCGGAATCATTTGTTACATCGGGGTGATGGTCTTGTTCGTGACGGCATTCAAAATCGGCGGATCACTGACGGTTCTCTATCCGATTTATGCCTCGACGTTTATCTGGGCCGCCCTTCTTTCCTGGCGAGTTTACGGCACACCGATCACCGCAACGAATGTGTTCGGCATGCTGCTGTTGATCGCGGGCATGTACTTCATGGGAAGACAGGGATGACCGAGCCCGCTTACCAGCCCGTCGATCGCCGTCCTATCAAGAGCCGCGAAACGCGCTGGGCCGCCGTCATCGCCGGTTGGTTGGCTGATCGTGGCGTGTCGCCCAATGCTATTTCGGTCTTTGGGATGCTGGCGGCCATCGGAGCGGGACTGGCCTTCGGGTTGACAACACAGTGGACCGGATTGGCTTACCGAGGCCTTTGGATCCTGGGCGGCGTGCTTTGCCAAGTGCGGCTGTTGTGCAACTTGTTCGACGGCATGGTCGCCGTGCAGCGCGAAGTGGCATCGCCGAAGGGAGAGCTGTACAACGAGGTTCCCGATCGTGTAAGCGATTCGGCCGTGATGATTGGACTGGGGTATGCGAGCGGACACGTCGCCTTGGGTTTTGCGGTCGCCTTATCGGCCGTCTTCGTGGCTTACGTGCGAGCAATGGCTAAATCGATCGGCGCGCCGAATGACTTTTGCGGCCCGATGGCGAAGCCGCAGCGCATGGCACTCGCGACCGCGTTGGCCGTTTATCTGGCGCTGATTCCCGCATCGTGGCGATGGGGTTTTGGCGAAGCGAGGGCGATTCTGATCGTGGTCGTCGCCGGTTGTATCATCACGGCCATGCGACGGCTCTATCGGGCCGCCAAGCACTTGGAAGGGGCAGCCCATTGACAGTGTGGGACAGGCTGTTTGACGCGACGCGGGCTTTCGATCATCCCGTCACCGTGGGAATTACGATCGCGATCGCCGCCGGACTGCTAGTGGCTTCGGTCTTGATTCGGTTTTTGAAAATCACGGGAAAGGTGTCACCGGAAACCTACGACGAACTGCTGGCTCGCACACGATCCTGGTATGTGTTGGCCGTCGTCATGATCGCGCCGATTCTGTTGGGCGCGGCTTGGGTGTGTGGTTTTTTCTTGCTGTTGAGCCTGTTTTGTTACCGCGAATACGCGCGGGCCAGCGGCATATCGGAATCCCGAACCGTCACGGTTGGCGTCGTGCTCGCCATCCTGATCGCCTACTTCGCCGTCCTCGACCATTGGATGAATCTGTTTACTGCGTCCTGGCCGCTGGGGGTCTGTTTGATCGTTACTCTGGCACTCCTTCCTGATCAGCCGCGGGGCTACATTCACCGAGTGGCTCTGGCGATCGTGGGATTTTCGTTGGTTGGCATGAGCGTCGCTCATCTGGCCTTCATTTCCAACGACGTGCTGTTTCGGCCGATCTTGTTGTGGCTGATTTTGTGTGTCGAATTGAACGATGTGTTTGCCTACATCACGGGCAAGTCTTTCGGCAAGCGCAAGTTGATTCCGAACACCAGTCCCAATAAGACGTGGGGCGGCGCGATTGGCGCCGTCGTGATTACTACGGCACTTGCATCCTTGATCGGGCATTACGTGTTTCGCGGCACATCGCTCGACCGCTGGGAACATCTGCTGGCCATGGGAGTGATCATCAGCGTGTTGGGCCAAGTTGGCGATCTTGTGATCTCGTCCATCAAACGAGACCTAGGCATCAAGGACATGGCGTCGACGATCCCTGGCCATGGTGGACTGCTCGATCGATTCGATAGCCTGCTGCTAGTGGCCCCGGTGATGTTTCACTACATGAATTACTTCAAGGAGAGTGGCATCGGGGGCGACGAGCCGGTGAGAATTATCACCGGCGGATGAGGCTAATGCACATACAGAAAGTGCTTTGAATTCAATAAGGCCCACAGCAAGTCTTCGTAATACTCTTTGGGCTCCATGCTCTCGTCCAGCAGTTCGACGCTGGCTTGCAACTCGGCCTCGGTTGGCTGGCGTGACAGCGTGACCACATACAACTGGCGGACAATTTCCTCGTGCGACTCGGCGGTCGCCATCAGTCCCGCGACGCGTCCTTTGGCGTCGGCGATTTTCTTGGCCAAAATATCACCGTTGAGCGTGTGTAATGCTTGAGCCAAGTTTTCGTCCGGTGCCCGCTCACACTCGCAGACACTTACCCGCCTCGGCTTGGCGAACGTATTGAGGAAATAGTTTGGATACTCGGCATCCGGCAACTCGATGGCTCGCGTTCCCAACGGCAAATTCTTGAACTTGGTTTGTGCGCCGGTCGCGTTGTCCACCGCGTCCAGCAACGGCTCGGCCGCCAATCGCTTGACCTTGTAATGGCTGTAGAATCGCTCGTCGGCGACGTTGGACAAAGTAGGTTGCGACGAAAGCTGGTACAGGCGAGAAATCATAATCGTGCGCATCATCTGCTTGATATTGAATCCGCCGTCGGCGAACTGCTTGGAAAGGGCTTCCATCAAGGCGACGTTGCTGGGAGGATTCGTCGACCGCATGTCATCCACCGGCTCGACCAGGCCCCGGCCTAGCAAGTAGCCGACGTATCGATTCACGACCGAGCGGGCGAACAGTTCGTTTTGGGCGCTGGTCAACCATTTCGCCAGCGGCAGCCGGCGATCGAGCGGGTCGTCGATCGGCTCGGCATCGAGCGGCGTCGGCGGCAGACGCTTGCCCGTTCGCGGATGACTCACTTCGCCGCCGTTGCGGACGACGACCACCGTCTCACGTCCGAACAGCCCAAATTCTTCGCTGTTTTTGGAGCCGACTCGCGCAAAGAACGCGGCCAAACCGTAGTAGTCGGCTTGGCTGTATTTTTCAAACGGATGATGGTGGCACTTGGCGCATTCCAGCCGAATGCCCATGAACAGTTGCGCGGTTGATTCGGTGAGTGTCGAACTATTGGCATTGATGCGGAAGTAATTCGCCGGCCCGTTCGAGTAGATCGATCCCTTGGCGGTCACCAGTTCGGTTACAAATTGATCGAACCGCTTATTGGTGCGGAAGGATTCTCGAATCCAATTGTGCAACGACCACATTCCTTGCTCGCCGAGCTTGTTGGTGCTGTTGCGAATCAGGTCGGACCATTTCAGCGTCCAAAACGCGGCGTACTGGTCGTTGTAAATGTCTCGTTGCGGATCGCCGGTCAAACCCAGCAGCCGGTCAACCAACTGTTCGCGTTTTTTTGGGTCGGTCGATTCGATGAAGCCAATCGTTTCTTCGGGAGAGGGCAGAGTGCCAATCGCATCCAGAAACGCGCGGCGCACGAAGGTGGCGTCATCACAGATCGTCGACGGCTCCAAGCCCAGTTCGCGAAACTTGGCCGCCGCCAATTCGTCAACAAAATTGTGATTCCGCCAACCGGCCAGCTTGGCATGATCTGAATAGGGAACCACGAACATCGCAATCTCGGCTTGGCCTTCAAAACGAACCATGACCGGCGCTTGGCCCTTGCCAACGGTTTGCGTCAGTCCATCGCCCGTAACACTCACCACTCCTTCGTCCATCGAATCAAACTTCGACCAACGAGTGACATCCCGTTTGGTCCCGTCGCCATATTCGGCTTCGACCCGAAGCTGCTGTTGCAGGCCAACTTGGCCGACGCGTCGCGGAGGCGTAATTGTGATCTTTTTGACTTCAGCCGCGTCATTTTTGGGTCCCCCGGCACCGGATTGAATCCAAGCGGCGAGGACTTCGTGTTCCAGTGAATCGGCGGCAAAGCGACGGCCACCGCCATGGCCGACTTGCATCGTCGGCTTTAACAGAATCAGGCTCTTGTTCGGCTGCAGAAAATTGACCCGGCGTTGCTGACGATCGCGGACGATCGCCTGATAATCCTTGTTGGGATCGAAGGCGAACACGGACAGCTTCAAGCCGCCTTTTCCGTGCTGGCTGGCATGGCATTCGGCGGCCGCGCAACCCGCTTTGTTCAAGACCGGTCGGACCTGGCCGTCGAACGAAACTTGAGGGCTTGGCCTCACGCCGGTAACACTGGCGGGAATCTCTAAAGCTTGGTCGTCCACAGTGACTTTGACACTCGCTTCGCCATTGCCCACCGCGCGGCAGCGGCCTGCGGAATCGACCGATAACACTTGTGGATTTGACGACGCATAGGTGGCACGGCGCGTGTGGTCCTCATGCCGCTCGCTCGCTTCCGCCCCGGTCTGCCGGCGAACGACCAACTGGACCATGTCAAAGTTGCCTTGCAATGATATCTTTTCGGGAACGACGGCCAGCTTTGTCGCAGGTTCCGTCGCCAGCGCGGACGTAAAGAGACCGGTGGTCAACACGCCAAGAAAGAGACTGCCAAAACAGGATGTGCGTAACATGGTGGGTGAGCCACTGGGGAAGCGGCCATCTTAAGGATTAAGGAGGGAGTTTTTTTGGGGGGGTAGCTCTCTACTATTATTGCGAGGCATTTCCTTCATTGCCAGAGACAATCTGGGCAAGGTTTGATCTTCGCCCCGGCAACCGCGCATAATGAGCCCTCAGCCACCGGAAATATTGAGTGTTTCGCGGTGCGACGCTGGGAATAAACTGGTCCCCAAGGGGCTCTGCAATATAGGGCATACGATGCGTTCGCGGATTGCAACAAGTGCCGGCCAATCGCTAAGGCGTACCAATATTTAGCGTCGTGCCCCGAACACCGTATTAACCAATCAGGCTGCCTTGAAGGTTGGCGGTCCAAAATATGACAGAAAAAAAACTCAGTCGCAGGTCGGCGGCCCGTGTGGGGCGCTTTTGTTGGAAGGGCACGAAACGGTTTTTTCTAACCGTCACCTTGCTGATCTTGCTCTACGCGCTGTTCGTCCTGATCGGACTGATTCCGGTGAACAACGGTTTTCGGCCCGCTGACGACGGAGTTGAGATTTACGTCGTTTCCAACCCCGTCCACGCCGACCTGGTGTTGCCGATCGCCAACGAGGCTATGAATTGGCGTGAGCAATTCCCGGCGGATTGTTTTCAAGGGAATACCAATTACGCTACGCACATCGCGGTCGGCTGGGGTGACAAAGGGTTCTTCATCGAAACGCCGACTTGGGCTGACCTGCGGGCTTCGACCGCGGTGAATGCGTTGTTCTTGCCGTCCGACACGTGCATGCATGTGTCGCTGACCACTGAAAAATACTTGGGCGAAAATGCTCGCAAAGTCGTCATCTCGAAAGAGCAGTATCAGGCGCTGATTCAGTTCATCGAGACGAGTTTTCAAAAGAGTTCCAGCGGCGAAAGAATCCAAATTCCCGACACCGCCTATGGCAAGAGCGATGCCTTCTTTGAGGCCGAGGGAACTTACTTTTGCACCAATACCTGCAATTCGTGGATCGGCCAGGGGATGAGGTCGGCCGAGATCCGCACGCCGATGTTCACGCCGCTTCCGAAAACCGTTTTTCTCTACCTTCCGGAAACGGACTGACGATTCAGCTATGATGGTACGCGTTGCTTGAGCAATCAATCCAGCACCTAGATTAACGCGTCAACGAGTATCCATCATGTTCGACCTGCGGCGAATGTCGTTAGTGGCCGTGGCCGTTTTCTCCGTAATTGCCACGGGGCTCGCTCAGTCGAGCGGACGCGCGGCGGAAGCGAAACGCCCGCCCAACATAGTGCTGATCGTTTCGGACGATCAAGGCTACAACGATTTAGGGATCATCAATGACGAGATCATCACGCCGAGTCTCGACCGCATTGCCCGCGAAGGTGCCCGGCTAACCAGTTTCTATGTCGCGTGGCCCGCCTGCACACCGAGCCGCGCGGCCTTCCTCACCGGCCGCTACCCACAGCGAAACGGAATTTACGACATGATTCGGAACGAAGCGCCGGATCATGGGTACGAGTATTCGCCCGAAGAATACGCCGTCACCTTCGAACGAATTGGCGGCATGGACACGCGGGAAGTCCTCATCCCCAAGATGCTCAAGCAGGCCGGTTATGTCTCGGGGATCTTTGGCAAGTGGGATCTTGGTTCGTTGCAGCGGTTTCTTCCCACGCAGCGCGGCTTCGATCAGTTCTACGGACTGGTCAACACCGGCATCGACTTCTACACCCACAAGCGATACGGCGTTCCGTCGATGTTTCGCAACAACGGGCTGACGACCGAAGATGAAGGCACCTATTGCACCGACCTGTTTCAACGCGAGGCCGAGCGGTTCGTCAAGGAAAACAAGGATCGCCCGTTCTTCCTGTACCTACCGTTCAACGCGCCGCACGGCGCTTCGCGCCTCGATCCGAAAATTCGCGGCCGCACGCAAGCGCCCGATAAATGGCGAAAGATGTATCCGCGGTACTTCCAAGAAGAAGGCTACACGCAGGGAACGCGATACGGAAAACCGGCGACCGTTCCCAACCGGGCGATGAAGATGTCGCACTACTTGGGTTGCGTGACCGCCATGGATGCCGCCATCGGCAAGGTCCTCGGTCTGCTCGACGAACACAAGCTGGCGGACAATACGATCGTCATTTTCTTTTCGGATAACGGCGGTTCGGGTGGGGCCAACAACGGCCCCCTGCGCGGACACAAAGGCCAGGTGTTCGAAGGAGGCATCCGCGTGTTGTCGTTGGTCAAGTATCCACCGCGAATCAAACCGGGAACCGTTTGCGACGAGTTCCTGACCTCGATGGAAGTTTTCCCAACGCTGCTGAACCTGTGCGATGTCGACCCGCCTGAGAATGTAAAGCTCGATGGCTTCGATATGCTCCCCGTGTTGGCTGGCGAAGCTCGGTCGCGGCGGACCGAAATGTACTGGAAGCGAAAAGAACGAGAGGCCGCGCGAGTTGATAACTGGAAATGGATCCGCAACGACAGTGGGACGTTTCTCTTCGAACTCGCGAATGATCTCGGCGAGAAGCAAAACCTCGCGGACAAGATGCCCCAAAAAACTGCCGAGATGCAAAAGAAGTTTGAAGCCTGGCACCACGAAACGATGGTCGAAGCCGAGCCCCGCGGACCCTTCAAAGATTTTTGAGTCTTGCTGAAAAATTCTCCTCATGGCCAACGGGGAGGTACAGCGATTCGGCGGGCCGTCAAATAGTTCTCTGCCTTGCCAAGGGGGAGTTAGAGGGGGTCGCCGTCCCTGTCAGCCAGCCAAGGGATCAAGCCAAAATCTCACGCTTCATGCTGACGTAATCCCAAACGACATAGCGGTCCAAATCGTCGCCGCCAGTAAAGAAGACACGTCCCTTCGTGGTTTCCGCAAGCCGATAGGCAAAGCGGATGTCTTCTTCCGATTGCGACCAACTGGGGACCAAGAAGATATTGATCGTGATCCCCTCTTGGCGGCAGAGCAATCCTTCCCGCATGGTCGCGGCTTCGGTCAATGGGTGAGGCGGATACATCAAGTAAAGCATCGAGCCGTCGAAATGCGACGTCGGCAGCCCGTCGGTGATGAGGATGACTTGGCGATTGGGCGTGTCTTGCGCTGCGAGAAATCGCCGTGACATCTGCAGCGAATGCTGAATGTTGGTGAAGTGAGGTGGCAGAAGATGTTCGCTTACATCTTCGTCACTCATGTCGACTCGGAACTGAACCACAGGATCGTGAATCGTCACCGGTTTCGGCATCAGTTCGACAATCTCGCCCCGTGGGCATTGCCGTCCGAACGTCGCCATCTCGATGAAGTTCAGATAGTCGCCGGGGAACTCGCTGCTGATTAATCCGTCCAAGGCCAGCGCCATCCGCTTGACGTTCATGTACTGGCCGTCGTACCGCATCGAACCGCTCATGTCCATGATCACGACCGTGGCGCACTTCGGAGTGTTCCGCGTGCGATGCACTTCGATGTCCTCCGCCTTCAGCCTGATCGGCAGTTGCGCCCCGTCGCGCAACATGGCGTTGACCAACGATTGCGGAATGTCCATGTGAGTGATCGAATCGCCAAACTCATAAGGCTTCGTCTGCTGCATCTCGACCGCGCCCTCACCGACGACCGGACCTTGATGCCGCCCCGTGCGCGAGGCCTGCAGGTTGCTGAAGATTCGTTCCAGCAGCTTGCCTTGAAACAGCCGATAAGCCTGCGGCGTTAGTTGATAGGCACGGCCGTCCGCTTCCAGTCCCTGTTGCTCGGCCATTTCACGAACGTAGTCTTCCACCATCTGTTGAATCTCGCGCAATCGCTCAAGGTCGCCCGGTTCGGTGAACTCGGCCAGCGCCTCCAGGTCGATGATGGCGATTTGCGCGGTTTCGCGAGCTTCTTCAAGCTGCTTCAGCAACTCGTCGATCTTTTCAAGTTCTTCCTTGATGGCGATCGCTTCGGGAACCGTCATCGGTGTGCGACCGGTGAACGAATACTTCGCCGCCAATTCGTCGACTTGATACTTGTCGCCCAGCCGATCAATCAACTGCACCAGTTGGCGAGCGAAGGCCGAACGTTCGTCGCCGGTGGCGTACCATATGCGCTCAAGGTCGTAGATCTGTTCTTCTTCCAGAGCGAATTCGTAGCGATCGCGAAACTTGCGCGGAGGCGTGATGTTCTCGCCGGTTTGACGAAAGGCACGACGCGCTTCACTCTGCACGGTTTCCGTTTCGTACTTGGCAAGAATCTTCCGCTTGCGTTCCAACAGCAACGCCAACATCATGTCGATGCTGGGCCCCAGCCCGGCAAACTGACTAGGGTCAAGCCTGATGGCGCGCGCTAGTTCCTCATCGCTCAGCCGCCGAGTGTTACCAAACCGCAACATGTGCTCCATCGCCGGCGAGACCATATCGGGTGGCGGCTGAGTTGGACTGGGGAAATTCTTCGGGTCGTATTTTTGATACGTATGAATAATGCCGCCGACATTTTTTTTCGCTGACATGGATTCGTCTTGGGGGATCAGAGTAAAACCGCGGAAATCACCTTGTTGGACGTTGGCACCAAGTGGGGATCGCTCCACGCTCCTGGTGGATTCGTTTTGTTCGCGGAGCGAACAACGACTTTCTTGGGACTCCATTGCATTATAGCGGTCGACAACCTTTCGGCGCGAGAGCCGGGAATCGAACGACCGTCAAGACCCGGCTCTTCCACCTATCGCCAACAGAGAACTGCCGACGGGAAGCGGCAATCGATAAAAGAGGCTCTGCTCGAGCCTGGTGATTCCGTAAAAAAGGGAATTCACCGGGCGGGACGGCATTTTCGGAAGGCTGGGCTCGGTCGCGATCAGTGCTTCCTTACAGCGGATGCCGAGCTTGATCAGTGTTAGCCAATGGAAGAAGTAATTGCAGCGGTCGACGCGCATGCCAGCCGCCTCGGCCACCGCTCCAAAACTCCTTTTGTTATATCGAGTGAAATGATGATTGAGCACATCGTGAGCAGTCCACAGCGAGCGAAACGCCGGAACGGTCAGGAGCATCACACCAGTCGGCTCCAACAACTCAACCGCATAGGCGAGCGCGGCGTTGGCGTCCTCGATATGTTCTAAAACGTCCAGCATCAAGATCAGCGAGTACTGCTTCCCCGGCTGGAATTCGCGATCGAACGGCCCGTGATAAATGTTCTCGGCATGGGCTCCTTCTTGGGGAATCAGCGAGCCATCAATCTCGACGCCGTCCACCTGGCCCCACTGGCCAAGGCGATCAAACAGCCAGCCACCACCGCACCCAATCTCCAAGATGTTGGAGTTTTTCGGAATGGAAAGACCTTGCAGAATCGAGAAGAGGTATTCTTCGCGCGAACGCCACCACCAATGATGACGATGCAGATCGGCGTAGACTTCCGCATACTCAGAATCCATTTCTCAATATCCCTCCGTGGGAATCATACTGAAGCCAATCCACCGGCGCTACACATACCGCACCGAGTAGACCGGTGGCAAATGATTGGCGACGGTTTGCCAACTTTCGCCCCGGTCGTCGGACACATACAAGCTTCCTCCCGCCGTGCCTAACGTGAGCCGATCGCCGGCCAAGGCCAGCCCGTGCCTAAAAGCAAAATCGTAGCAGTCTTCCTGCGGCAGTCCGGCACGAAAGTCTTGCCAGGTTTGGCCGCCGTCATCAGTCCGACAGACGCACAGGCGGCGGTCGATCGCCACCCGCACTTGATCCGAGACGGCGGGGACGACCCAAGCCGTTTCGCCATTGTTCGGATCGACGACAACGGTGAACCCAAAATTCGCGGGCCCGTTCTCTTGAGTAACCTCGGTCCAGGTACGCCCGACGTCGACGCTGCGAAAGATTCCGCAATGATTCTGTTGCCACAGCTTGTCCGGTTCACTTTGGCATTGAACCAGCAAGTGCGGATCGTGGCCGACTTCGGCATCCGGATTGGGAAGATAATCGGCCCGCAATCCACGGTTGCGCGGCTCCCAAGACGCGCCGCCATCCGCGCTGGCGAAAACACCGGCACAGCTAATGCCCACAAACAGGTACTCTCGGTTCCGCGGGTCGACCAAGATCGAATGAATCCCCGGTTGATCGCGGCCGCCGCCGAACCACATCTCCGTGCGCGACGGATGATTCCATAACGAGTCGACCAGTTGAAACGAATCGCCACCGTCGTCGCTCACAAACAGTCCGCCCGGTTCGGTGCCAATGTAGATTCGCCCCGGCTGATCCTCCGCGCCGGCGGTCAACGACCACTGATACTTGAGCACGGCGGGCCGGGGCTCACTGGCACCAGTCGCAAACGGGTCTTTGCCCAAGACGGAACCTTCCGGGTAGACCGGAGCGGCCAACTCGTCCCAATTCTCACCCCCGTCATTCGAGCGGTGCAGCTTGCAGCCCCAGTGTCCATGATCCAAACAGGCAAACAGCACGTTGCCGCGCGGGTCCAGTTCGGCATAGGAAACATGCACGCCCATGAAGTCTTCACGAGCGATCGACCACGCGCCGCCCTTCTTCTCAAACAGCAGCAGCCCTTTGCGCGTTCCCACGGCAATGCGATCACGGTTCATTGCAACGATCCTCTTCGTTTGAATTCTTACTAGCCACCGGACAGCGCTTGCATGACAAACATCTCATTCACTCCTTCGAGCGAATCGCTAAGCCCGGCTCGGTCGCGCACCATTTGTTCGCCAAGAAAAATATTCACATGCTGTCGCAGCGTACCATTCTCATGAATCAAATACCCGGTAAGTCCCGGATACTGCCGTTCCAAATCCAGCACGGCCTCGGCCACGGTATTCCCTTCCGCGGCGCATTCCGTTGGCACGGGAAAATGGCGAATGAGATGCGGTGGAAAGCGAACAACAACCATGTCAATCAACGTGAACCGAGTCCCGAACAGACATCCGCCGAAATTATGTCGCACCATTTGTCGAATCACAAGCCACCCCGGTCCGAGCGCGGGATCCGCTGAAGTCCAGGCGTTAGCCTGCCTCATCACCCTGAAGCCCATCTTCCAACATTCCGCCAATCCGTTCACGCAAAGCGGGGCAGCTCGACCTGTGTAACATACGAGCGACGTAACCGTTCACGGGTCGAATTATTGCTGTAGGTCGATTTTGCCAGTCCGGGTAGACTTTTGCGACCATGGCTCAGGCAACCGCGAAGGGATGCAAGAATTGCGAGAGACTGGGGGCGAGAGTCGCTGAGTTGGAGAAACA
>JAJDEH010000283.1 GCA_029259935.1 Planctomycetota bacterium | reverse complement strand
CAGGATTTCGGCTTCGGTCATGCCCGCGGCGAGGTAGTCGAGTATGTCGTAGACGGTGATCCGCATGCCGCGAATGCACGGTTTGCCGCCGCGTTTGCCTGGCTCGATGGTGATGATTTGGTCGTAGTTCATGGTTTAAGTTTACGCCGCGGGAGGCGGCGGTTCAATGCGATGCGGGAACCCTATCTCCCTCGTTTTGGGACATTGGATTTGCAGCGAGGCACCCCGTTAAATAGGATTACGCTGGCATTGTCCGCACGCATGGCAGGCGATCTCTGCAGCGACGAACTTTGCTTTTGTCCGAAGGCGACGGTGTTCAGTATCCCATAATCCAAGGTTGTCTTGCCATGAAGAGGATTTACTCGATAGCACGTGAACCAATGGCTTGCGGCCGTTGCAATGCGCTCTGGCTCTGCGGATTGGTCGTCGCATTCTTCGTTGCCAAGCCGCCGCTAGCACACGCCGCTTCACTCCACATCGGCGACATTCTGATTCCTGTCAGCGGTAGCAATGGATACACTCCTTCCGTTCTAAGGATCGACCCGATCACCGGCGATCGCAGCTTGGTCTCAGGCGGGGGCGTCGGCGGGGGCGTCGAGTTCGGCAGCGCCGCCGGACTTAGTTTGGTTGGAAACTCCGAGTTATATGTCGCCGACGATGGTCTCCATGCCGTGTTGCGCGTCGATTTGGTATCCGGCGACCGTTCGATCGTATCGGGTGCCGGCATTGGCAGCGGCGACGCGTTTCTCGCGCCAGAATCGTTGTGGCGAGAAAGCGACAACTCGCTGCTCGTGATGGATCGAAATCGTCGCGAAGGCACCGTCGTCCGCGTCGACCTCACGACGGGCGATCGCAGTATTGTTTCCTCGGCGACGCGTGGAGTCGGCCCGGAATTCGTAAACGCAGGGCAACTCATCACGCTTCCCGGCGGCGATATCTTCGTGGCCGTTGCCGGCCTTCCCGATGACGGAAACTACGGCGCCATTTATCGCCCCAAATCCAACGGCGAGTAGATTTGCGAACCTTTCGTCCGCTGAACGACAAGCGTTGATTACCCAAAAGACCCGAGAGCAGGCGTTACGGCGTGTAGATTTGCAGCGGCAGACTAACGGGGGTTCCATCTACGGCCATTTGCAAGACTCGAGAAGTGTTGGGGCGGGCAAAGATTTTACCTCGACACAGAGGGCTAACATTTATCAAGCGAATCGGCAGATACATGGTGGCACACTTCGTTCTGATCTTAATGGTGCAGCGCTGCATGTAGATCGTCACGGAACGAGACTTCCGAATCTGCCGGATCGAAGCGGTCGTACGCCTTCACCGCTGCAACCCGCAGTCGATCATGTTCAACCGAGAAATCCACTTGATCCACTCCAGCCACGAGGGCGGAATAGCTATTCAAATGCTGAGGTGGTATCAAGAGCGCAGAATGGTGCGAAATCAAACCAATAGCTGGCTTCGTCGAGTGGAAGGTGAACGAGTTAGTTGAATACAGGTAACAAAACAAATTGGAATCGAAAATGAGTGAAGCAACTCAGTCTCTACAGCTTGGTGCGATCGTTTGTGGGCACATCGCACGTGATGGACTGCCGATACTGTGCGCCTATCGTGCAGAGAAACAGGACCCAGCAGATAGTGGATGGCAATTTCTCTGCTACTCTGGACAGGATGAGTTGATGGAAGACGCTCAAATCTGGGCGCTGAAAGATGTGGTTGAGAAAGAGCCATCGCTAAGCGAATTCATGAATGTCACTGTTGGAACAAGGCTTGTCCGTTCTGATGCGTCCTCGCCTTGGAGTGTTCAAGAGTAGAACAAGATCGCGCAATGCACCTCGCTAACCTCAATGAGTTACCCAAGCCGTCGGAACTTCGTGCGCTGCTGCAATCGCATGCAATGTTGGACGCAATCCTTTCGCATGAATTGGGTGAATCAGTGTACTCGTTCTCGGAAAAATGGACGGCAAACCAAAGCGTGGGTGTTGTCAAAAACGGGCAAGGTGACGATCTGTTCTTCGTATTCGACTCGCGTGGATGCTTTGTTAAAGGATGGGTACATGACATCGCGCTTTCAACAGATGTAGAGTCACGAAAAATGATACGTGACTCGGTTCCCGCAAATTTCGCTGAGCATTTTTCTGAGCCAGCCTTCATCTGTGACGAAGCAACGTTTTTCGCATGGCGAGAAAATGATGCCTCAGCTTGGCATTCGTCGATTTCTGAAAAAGCCGATGACGGATCGGGGTATCTACTGGAGTACCTACGGCTTGATCCCGAAAGCTTTCAGGCGTGGGCTGAAGAGAATTACGAAGTGGATGTTGATCTCGAAGAGATCGAGAAGATTTACAAGTTTGAACCGCTTAGCGGTAAAACTGTGCAAGCCTTGAATTCGAGCTTGACCATCGGAGTGATTCGCCACGAGGCATCCAAGATTGGATATCCGATCGGCTGATCTGCGTTCGGTGCCGCGACAAGCGGCGTGACCGAAGCGAACGATTAACCAGTCGCGGCAAAACCTCGGTTGATGTTCCAACTGCAACCGACGGCCAAACGACTTTCCATCAGGACGCACTTGCAAGCCGTCGGAACATCAGCGCCATTTGATGACCGCTTGCGTCTTGCGTGAACGAAGTGAACGCGGCGACGGCCACGATGGCCGTCGCAACCTCCGGCTGGATGCCGGCCACGCGCAACTTAGAGCGCACTCGCCGAAGGCACGGCGACCCGGATGGTCGCCGCATGAGCCAGCCCGGTGGCAGGACGCCGCCCGGCGGAACGTGACACGAAGCGGTGAACCGCCTGCGATCTTTCCAATGGTTCCAAGGCTCGAATCAAGGAAAGACGTTGCCAATCGTGAAAGTTAGCGACGTCGCGTGTAGCCGGGTCGTAGCGACCGAACGTAGGGAAGGCGCAGCCAAGTAGGGTGGGTCGAACGAAGTGAGGCCCACCCTACTTTTTATGACGTGGCTTTTCACCCGACGATCATATCTCGCACCGTCCCGCCGGATGGGATCATGGGCAGGACGTGTTCTTGATATGGGACTTGGACATCGAGGACGAAGGGGCCGTTGTAGTTGATCATTTCGTCTAGGGCGGCGCTGAGGTCGGCTTTTTCTTTTACGAAGGCTCCGCCGCAGCCGAAGCCTTTGGCGATGGTGACGAAGTCCGGGTAGCGGCTTTCTGGGCCGATGCCATTGCCGGCGCCGATGGCTTCGGGGTTGTCGATGGGGCCTAGGTATGTGTGGGCGCGGTTGCCTTGGTGGAAGCGGTCTTCCCATTGGACGACCATGCCGAGGTGCTGGTTGTTGAGGAGCAGCACCTTTACCGGGAGCTTTTCGCAGTGG
>JAJDEH010000282.1 GCA_029259935.1 Planctomycetota bacterium | reverse complement strand
CGCTCGCCGTGGCGGCGCTCCTCGGAATCGGCCTGGCGTGTTCGACCGCGCCGGTGGAACGTGCCACGGGTCAGGTTCGCCAAGGTGTTCTTGCCGGCGTCCCACTCGTACGTGCCGTTGAATTCGTCCGGCAAGTTCCGTTCGGTTATCGTCTCGATAAGCTCGATCTTGTGTTTTCCACTGAGGAAAACGAGCTTCGACTTTGCGCCCACTTGTCCGGGTTCGCCGCTGATATGTTCGAAACTCTGCAGCCCAGTCTGCCACTTGAAGAGGTTGTCCGAACTATCAAACAACTCGATCACGCGATCGCGCGGCAGGTTGATTTCTATTTCGACAGTGTAAGGCTTCATGGTGGTGGGCTCATCATCTGAAGAGACGGCGGTGGCTCGTTCTTACTGTGCTACTGTCAAACGATTCAGTGTACAGGCACTGGCCGGGCCCTTCAATTTGCATGCGGTGAGTGAACGCGCCTCCAACCCGACAGTCGATTTCGGATTCGACCTTCATTGTCTGTTGGCAGCCCTACCAGTTCTCCGCCTTGCCAAGTGGGAGCTAGAGGCGGTCGATGCACCTGGAATGTCGAATATCGAACACGGAATGATGAAGGCAGAAGGACCTCTCGTGTCTCCCTTTGTAAAGGAGGCGCGTCAGAGTTGTGCGCGTCGCGCATGCATTGAGTGGGACGCCTGCACCACAACTCACGAGTAGTCTCTACCAGCGCCGCAGCTTGTTCCATTGCAGATCGAACATACTGACGCCCGCATAGAATCCACCACCGCGGGCGACTTGTACGTCGGAAAAGCGATAGCTGGTGACCTGCCCTTGATCAGAAAGGTAGCGTGTCAAGCTGCCGCTTCGCAGGAAAGAGTCGTCCGATCCGATTTCGCGGAAGACGGCCTGGTCGGCACCGCCTCCGCCATCGACCCACGTGAAGTCAAAGCCGTCGGCACCTGTCTGCATGCCACGACCGCTCAGTTGCACGCCCTCGCGAGAGACTTCCAGTTGATCAGAGCCTCGACTGCCAAACAAGAACGCGCGATCGTAGCCGCCGGTAACGGAATGGGCGGTTACGCTGTCAAAGCCGCGAGCGAAATTGTGGAAGTTAGCGCCACGCATGCTCGCATAGCCCGGCCAGGCAAAGAACTGATCGCTACCCGCCGAATCGAAAAACTCCGCCGAGTCATTGCCGCCCGCCATGGCGTAGACGTCGACGCGGTCGAACCCTTTCACATGATTCAAGTAGCCTCTGCCGCTAAGCGTGCTTTCATCGGGACCCGCGACAAGCGAATCGTCGCCGGCCGTGTCGTAGAGCCAGGCTTGGTCGTGGCGGCCGCCTGCCGTGGCATAGGCGTGGACTTCGTCGAAGCCACTCGCGTAGTTATAGAAGCCAACTCCGCGCATCAAGCTGTAGGTCGAACGTCCAAAAAAGCGGTCGCTGCCGGCCGAGTCGAACATTTCCGCCCGATCCGTGCCGCCGCCCGCGTAAGCACGGACTTGATTGAAGCCGATCGCCGAATTTGAAAAGCCGCTTCCATCCATGGTGACCGCATCGGGACGGGCGACCAACGTTTCGTCTCCTCCGGTGCCGTAAAGCCTCGCTTGATCGTAGCCTCCACCACCTCGGACCGCGATGTTTTCCACTTCATCGGCGGTAACGCGATAGCCCGAACCGGACACGTCCGCCGAACCGGCCCGCAGCGTGGCGACCTCGCTTCCCGCAGTTCCCGTGAGCGAAATCGAGTCATGGCCTTGCTCGCCGTGAAACTGCACCGATGTTGTCGTGCGACCGTTGAATTGATATTCGACACCATTTACCGACAGCCGATGCGTCGATCCGGCGGCGAAAGAAAACGAATCATTGCTGGCCGTGCCGTGAACGTGGAGTTGGCCGCCGTCGGCATGAACCAGATTCGTCACGCGAAAGTCGACGCCGGCATTCGTGCCGTTCACTTTCACGTAGAACAAGTCACCAGCTTGGGCGTCGATGTCGAGCCGCTCGTTATCGGTCAAGCTGTTGCTGGAAGAGACAAGCTGGTTGTTGGCGTCGTAGATCTCGATATCGACGTTGCCCGCCGAGTGGGCGAAGAGCGATTCGACGGTCAGGATTCCCGAGCGGCTGGCGGTCAGTTGATACCATTGCTGGCCAGCCACGCTTTCTCCTTGGAACTGGGCGAAGTCGATCGTGCCCCAGTCGACGGCCACGACTTCGGCAACGGCTTCTAGCTGAACGTCGACCGTATAGCGGCCCAACCCTCCGGTTGATCCGAGCGCGACTTGATAGACTTTCCCCGCTTCGACCTCGAACGACAGGGCATCGCCTTCCACCGTTCCGCCGCCGCCGACAAGCTGCCAGTTGGCGGACATATCATGAGTCGTCGACGCGCTGAGTGTCATGGTGCCCGACTTGCCGGCCGTGAACGTGAAGAAGTCGACGTCGTCCAGCCGCCCGATCATGCCGTCGAAAGACTCATCTCCTTGTAGCGCGCCCAGCGAATGGGCGGTCGTGGCGTCGGAACCATATTCGTCGGCCAGCAAGTTGTCCAGCGCGCTTTCCAGAT
This sequence comes from Planctomycetota bacterium, assembly GCA_029259935.1. The sequence goes on along the minus strand of JAJDEH010000282.1, from coordinate 46,312 downwards.
TCAAACGGTGATAATTGGCACCGGTCACGGCGTCGTAAACCATATCAGCCGTCGAGCGGAAATGATCGTATAGCGTATCTTGATTGATCGTCTCGATGCCCGCGAAATCCATCGCCTCGCGCAGCACCGTGCTGGCACCCGCCATGTACGGCGCGGCCATGCTGGTTCCCGACAGCGACATGAAATAGCTGGATGCCCCCGAACCGCCAAACAAATGCGACGGAATGGCGCTGCTGATTTGTTCGCCTGGAGCGACCAACACGCGGTCGTTGCGTTGGCTGAAGTCGCTCAACTGCCCGTCCGCGCCGTGGCTGGCGACCGGCACCACGTGTGGGCTGGCCGCGGGATAGCTAAGGCCGGTTTGGTTGTAACTTGAAAAGGAATTGCCCGCCGCCACCGAAATGAATACGCCGTCCGCTTTGAGTTGTTGAAATTCGTTTTCCAACTGAGCCCAAGCGGGCACGGTATCGGCATTCCAGCTAGTACCGAGCGAAAGGTTGACGGTTGTGATGTTGTATTCGACGCGATGTTGCTGGACCCATTGCAAGGCGCTTTCGACCCATTCCAACTTGCCGAATCCCAAATCGTCGAACACGCGCAGCGCGACGATATCGGCGTCGGGCGCGACACCGGTGTGCGTGGCATGGTCGCTGCCCACGATGCCGGCCACGTGCGTTCCGTGGTAGCCAGTCGGTCCATCGTCGTAGGGGTTGGCGTCGTTTTCGGCGAAGTCCCACCCGCCAATCACGCGATGATTTTCGCCAAAGCCGCCGCCCAACGACGTATGATCGTAGGCCACTCCGGTATCGATGACCGCCACCGTCTGCCCCTTGCCAGTGAAACCGAAACTCTCGTGAGCATAGTCAACGCCTGTCGATTCGTTCACATCGGCCAGAGTCGGCGCGACATCCACGAATTCCGGGGCCGCTTGATCGGACTGGGGCGCGACGAGATCACCAACGGGCTGGCCCGACAAGACGAGCCGTTCTTCAAATGCTTCGAAGCGAGCCTGGCGCAGGAAGCTCTCGTTCCAGTTTGATTGCAACATGGGTGAAACCGTGATGAAGGCGACGATTCAGCCGACGCTTTGAAAAAAGCGAGTGATGGCTGCTTGGAAAAGGCAGCCTGAGAGCAGCGACCTGCCACTCCAGGCTTGAGCAACTCTAGGTCACGCGCAGTCGGTAACAAGCCATGGAGGCCGTCGCCGGCGTTCATGTTGCGACATGGCAACCGAGTCCGCGGCGATGAATAAAAAACGCATCATCGCTCGGCGATTCGCAGCGGTTGATGCTTGCATTCCTCTCCATATTCAACGAGGGGCAAGGGGAGGTTCTTCTCTCCCTTCATCATTCCGGTGTCACCTCGACGGCCTCGAATTTGCGTAGGGAATGGAGAGAAGCGGATTCCCCGTCTTGGGCAAGAGAGGGGCATGGAGCAATGCACCGCGCGCTCAGATGGCTATTTGTGCGACTTGGCCAGCCCGCGCCGCTGTGTGGGCGCTACCCGTTGCCGGTCCAGTATCTCCGGATCGTATTGAGTCCACGATTCATGAGCCACGTGGGCGCGGACGCGACGCAGGTTCTTCCCGTCGAACCAAATCAACACATATGACTTGCGCCGCCAATCGCGGAGCGGGATTTGGCCGTTTTCGTTCCACATTCGCCAAGCAAAAACGTGGTGTTGCTTGCGGTCGTCGCGCCATTCCCAAAAGATGATTTGATCGAAGACATGCCGCCCGTTTTGGTCGTAATAGTGATTGATCTCGACGACGTCCGCTCGATCGGTCGTGACCAATTCCGACGGAAGTAAACCGAACAGCGCGGATAAAACGAGACCGGGCATCGCACCACATCACGGTCGCCGCGGGCGGCGACGTGCAACTGAAGGGATAGAAGCCTCGCCCAGGGAACGACGGTTGTCTCCCCCGGCGGCATTGCCTTGAATAAGGCGCACCCTCAATGACGGATGTGGCGGGCCGTTCACCGTGAACGATCCTGTTTTCAATCTGTCATTGGAACTGATGAATTATTTTCATCAAGACGCAAAAGGTACACCCCCGAGTGGGGGTGAAATTAGAAATGGCGCGCTCGGCACGGGTTGTGCAACCTTGCCGAAACGCGCCATGAATCATCCGCTACTGAGTGGACTGAAGGTATTTCTGATCAACTTCCGACAGGGCCTCTCGCTCAAGCGTGACGACCTTGCCATCTTTCTTGCGAAGTTTAACCTGAGCCTCGTCGACCGCGACCAACACGGCCTGCACCTTGTGCTTGCCGGTCTTGTCGGTCCAAGTACGAGCGGGAGTCAACTGGAGGATTCGCGTTTTTGAAAGGACTGCGGCATCCGTATCGGGAAAAGTTGCCACCACCTTCTCGTAAGCCGTCTTGGCCAGACGATTGAGATTCTTTTCTTCAAGGGCGCGGGCCTCGTCAATCAACTCGGCTTGCGCCAGCAGTTTGCCTTGGGTACCGGCGGTGCCCAGAGTTTGCTTGGCCTGCGCGATTTGCCCCCGCAACGGTTTCCAGTCGCCGTAGATGCGGTCAACTCGCGCCAGGGCAACGGCACCGATTAACGCCTTGCCATCGGATGCGAATCCGACCGCCCGCTTGAGTTCCGCGTTTCCGTCCTGCGAAATCTTCGCCAACAGCTCGTCCATTGCCTTTTCGGCTCTCGACTTGGGAGCGTCTTTGTTTTCGGCATCCTTATTCTTGGCGGTAAACGTCCCCGAATTAGGAGCGAGACCCTGAGATGATCCCTCAAGGCCAGTGGAATCTTTGACGTATTTTTCCAGCACTTTAAGCGCGGCCGCGGTGGAGTTCTTTCCCAACATCATTTTGGCCTTGCGCAGATCGATGGCAAGCTGCTTGTCGCGTCCTGACGACGCGCCGCTGCCAACGTCCTTGATCCCGCCCGTCTGCTCGATGCCGCGGACCAGCAGGGTCTTGAGACCATCGCCTCGCGGGGCACCGCTGCGGTTGTAGATTTCCTTGCCGTCGGAGTCCACGATAAAAATCATCGGGATGCCGTTGCTTGTCGGCTTATGAACGCTAACCCACTTCCTGAAATCCGGGTCCTGCACTTTTAATTCCAGCGACACATACTGTGTCAGAAGCTGCTGAAGTTCCGGCTCGGTGTTGAGTCGTGCCTTCAGTGCTCGGCAGGGGCCTCACGAATCGGACGAGCCGACCACCAGCATTGGCAAGCCGGTCGATTGCGATCGGGCGATCGCCTGATCCAACCCCGCACCAATGACCGGATTGGCCGAAAGCCATAATCCAGCGGATGCAACAACAAGCAAGCATCTTGAAATCCGCAACTGCATGTTTACTCTCCAAATAGATTGAGTGCCCAAATTTTCAAACAGAAGGTGGATAATTGAGGAAAGGATTTTGGGTTTTTCATCCCCGAAGTCCTTCGCGGCATTCTACCCATTTGGGGGAGCGGAACGCAATCGAATAATGCCAGAAAGTGGGCAATTCACCGTGACACTTTGCTATTTCGACCGGCGGACGACGGTTATTTGTCGTCCTGCGCGCCACCTAGCGTAATGGAGATCCCATAGGCCGTTTGCAGATGCGCATGAGCGACGCTGGCATGTTGGTTTTTTGGATAGCGTTTGCAAACCTGCTGAAAGGTCTTAATGGCCTGTTCTTTCTGGCCCGCCTTCTCTCGCGTGTAGGCGACCTGCAGCATGCCCCAGGCGGCCGACGGCTCGTGCCCGACGACCACTTGGTTGTAAAGCAAAATCGCCTCGTTAAATTTCTTCAATTGCAATTGGCAGTATGCCATTTGCTTGTAATTTTCTGGAAAATTGGTGCACTGCTGAAAATTGGCGATGGCTTCCTTGTATTTTTTGGCGTCTCGATAGGCGAGCGAAATTTGCCACCGCCAATCGTTGGCCCGTTCGGGGTCTTGTGAGACCAACTCGCGATAGACGCCGATCGCATCGTCGTACTTGGCGGCAGCGCGATACGTGGCGGCAATTTCCGCCTTCCAGCGGACTTGGTCGTCGGGGGCCAACCCCAGCATTTGGTTGTAGATCGCTACGGCCTCCACCGGCTTTTGCTGTTCGCGATAGCTGTAAGCGACGTGGCTCAGCCCGACGACCTTGTCCGAAAACTGCCGGTAGATCGATCGCGCTTTGTCGAATTGCTTTTGGCTGTATTTGTACCAGTCACCCAGTCGCTTCAGGGTTTCGTCTTGCGGTCCGAAAATGCCGTTGATCTGCTGATAGATTTTCGGAACCTGGTCGACCAGTTGAGCATAAGCGTGAAGGTCGGCAATGTGGTACCACATTTGACGGGCCAGCTTGGCCTGTTCTTCGTCCTTAAGATCGGTCGGCATCTGCTGCCGCATCCACGCGGCGGCCTGGCCGGTCAACTGGTCGCCTTTGGCCTTGGTGTCGGTCGACCGCGCCAATTGCTGGATCGGTCCGCGGGCATGTTCAAACACGACGTTCGGCGGAATCTTTCCATCTTCGTAATTCGTCGCCAACGCTTTGACGGCGTTATCAAAAGCCGCCTGACCAAAGTGATGCACGGCCAACGCGCTGGCCGCCGCGGCACATTGCTGTTGGATGGTCTTGTCAGTCCGTTTGACTTCAAATACCAACTTCGTCCAAAGCTGGACTCGTGTCTTTTCGTCATCTTCGATCATGCTGATGTCGACCAAATCCATCATCGCCCGCACGCCGACCACGCTATCGGCATGTTTTTGCAACACAATCCGATAGGCTTTTTTAGCGTTGGGTATGCGGCCTGTTGCTTTGTGCGTATGCGCGATGAAGTAAGCCGCCGCCGGTGCTTCGGGCGACTCGGGCCAATAGTCGATGACCGATTGAAAGCCTTCCTTGATCGCCGTGTTGCCCTTCCGCTGGTTCACCATGCACAGACTCCACTTCAATTGCACATAGGAAGCCGCCTCGCTGTCTTCATACAGCGTGAGATACTTTTCATATTCGCCTTGCGCCACTTTCCAGTTTTTTTCCTTGTAGTACCGCTCAGCAATGTTCAGTTGATATCGCTCGACCTCGCGCAAAACCTTCCACCGGTCTAGCGACATCTGATCCAATTCAAGGGCCTGTGCCGATGGCAATGCGCAGCACATTGCGAGAGCGACGAAGAAAAGAAGGGTGGTTTTAGGAGTCGTGTTCATGATTTTTTTTTGTTTTGCGTTTGTCGCCATTTGTCGTATTCCAAATGGGCGTAGAAAATGATGTTCGTTCCCAGCCGGTAACAAGCTTCCCAAATCTCGGGTTTCACGCCGGCATGCCCATCGGACCAGGCATCGCCGATGTCTCCCGGATGATAGTAACACAGCCAGCGGCCATCTTTGTACCAACCGGTCGCCGCATCTCGGCGGCTGCCGTGCGGGGCCACGATCGGCAGCGACGGAATCGGGTACGGTATCTTGTGAATCACATCGTCACGCTCAATCGGAACGCGGCGAACGTCCGGCAAGACCTTGTTCATCAGCGCGAAAAACTGATTCTCCCAATGCCGGCTGCCACCGTTGTCGGCAAAGATCATGCCCCGTTGTTCCATCAGGTACTTTCGCAAGATCTTGATTTCACTGTTGGAAAGCGAAATGTTCTTTTGGCCGGTCATATAGACCAGCGGCGGGGCCGCGCCTTGCTTGAAATTCTTCAGTTGCACGACGCGGCGTGATTCGGACCTCTTGGCGACCTTGTGTTGCGTGCGGATTCCGTATTCTGCCAGCATGTTATCGTCGCCTCCGATGCCAAAGTCCTGATCCCAGTCGCCGCCCGAGTATTCCAGGCGAATGAATCCGACCTTGCCACGCGACGTTCCCCCGGCGAATCCGGCACCCTCGCCCTGCCCATAACCGATCGTGTATTGATGTTCCGTGAGCTTATCGAAATCAAGTTGCACCACGTCCTTGATATCGGGCACTTTGAAAGAAACGGCGCTGTAAGGGTTCACCACGAATCGCTTGCGAATGATTTTCTTGACTTGGATCGTTTGCACGATTTGCTGCTGTTCGCCGCCGCCAGCAGGCATCTCATACACTTCCTGGCAGCCCTGCATTTGGCTGAGAATCAAAAACGTCAAGAAGAACGCCAGCGAATAGGCCGTGAACGCGCCCAGCGATTGGTTGAGCTTCTTGGCCCGCCGTCCGTAGTACCAAGCGTCGAGGTTGAGCGGGTTCCAGATCCAAGTGGGCTGAATCACCAGGTGCTTGGCCGCGACGGGCAATTCAGCCAAGGCGTCGAGCGACCGTTGTCGCAGTTGCTTGGCCTTCTTATCCACCAGCCAGATGAACCACGCCAACCCCATGCCAAACAGCCCGAGCGTTCCCCATCTGGCGATCACCGCGCGGGAAACGTCGAAATAAATCGCGTCGCAAAGGAAAATGGCGGCCTGCCACCAAATGATGCTGGCGAAAGACACAACCAAGTAGACCCGGGGCCGTGCTCCCTTGCGGCTCCGCCAAGCCCAGGCCATGGCGGCGGCTCCGATCATGACCCCCAGCAACTGAATGACCCAGTGAACCGGTGCTGGCAAGCGCTCGAATAACAGCACCCGGTCGCCTACCACCGCGATCCAGGGCACGAAGAAGATCGCCAACAGCCAGACCATGGGCGACAATCGCCGACGGCGAGGAGCTGGATCAGTCGCGCTTGGTGAAGCCATCGCAAACAGACTCAGTCAATGTCCAGGAGCTTGTCGAGGTTGGGAGCGCCTTCGAGCGGATTCTTGTCAGGCTGGGCATCCTTGACTTCGGTAATGCCGAGCGGGTCACCGGCGGGCTTGTTATCACCAGTCGCCGTGGCGGTAGCTTGCGGATCGGCCGCCTTGGTCGGCGAAGCGGAATCGTTTTGCGTGTCGCCGGCAACATTCGTCGTCGGAGCGGTGGCTTTGTTGTTCGTGACGTCCGTGGCGGACTCGGAGAAAAGGTACGGCAAGATGGTAAACACGCCAATCAGCAGAAAGATGATCACCGCCGAAGCCAGCGTGCTGGTGAAGAGCCCGCTGGTCGCGACCATGCCCAAGAATTCTTGCGGGCTCTTGCCTCGCGCCTGGGCCAGGAAGTCGCGGACTTCAGCGAGTGTTTCGCCGCCATGGTGTTGGACTTCTTTGAGCCGGCCATGAATGCCGCCGAATTCCGGTTCGGGCTTTTGCGGCGGTTTGCGTGTTGCTGACACAGTTTACTCCGCGGTTTTGTGTTCTTTTTCTAGAATATGGACAATGTCGCCGCCCGCCTCGCTGACCGCTTCGATCACCGGTTCAAAATGCATGGCGGTGGCCTCGTTATGAATCTTCAACAACACGGTGCGTTCGCCGGCCGGTTCATTCTTGAGGTTCTCTTCGATCGCCGGGGCCAATTGCGCCACGCCGACTTGTTGGCCGTTCAAGTAAATGTCGTTGTGAATGTCGACCACGACGCTCACCTTGGAATGGCCGGCGTTTTCCAGTGCCTTCGTCTTGGCGGGCGTCCATTTTACGTGGCTGTCATCCTGGGCTCGGGCCAAAATGACGAAGAAAATCAGCAGGTTAAAGGCAATGTCGCCCATCGCCATGCTGGGGACCGTCGCTCGCGTTGTTTTTCTCTTGATTTTCATGCGTGGTTCGTAGGCGTGATCTAACCGGGTAGCACTTCCACCTGCTCTTCTTCCCGCTGAATGGTGATCGTGCCGCCCGCCTCTTCAATCATACTCGTGATTTGAATCCAATGCTGATAGGTAGCTTCCGGCTTACTGGTGACGACAACGATCTTGTCTTCCGGGCGCGGCTTTTCCGCCAGCAAGGCTTTGATTCTGGGTAAAAACTCGGCGACTGGGACGGGGTTTTTATTGATCATGACCGCACCGCGGGTGAGCAGCACTTCGATGTTTTCGCTTTCTTCTTGTTCCTGCTTTTCGGCGCGCGGTATCGACTGCTTGCGGCCGCTGTCGGGCTGCACCGAGGCGCAAACCAGGAAAAACACGATCAGGTTGAAGGCGATATCGCCCGTCGCGCTGGACGGCGGTTCGACAAACAATTTGTTAGTGCGGCGAGTTTTCATCGGCTACGCGGTTGCTTTTCCAGCTAACACAATTTGCATCGTCACGCTATCAATCAACTCGGAGGCGGACTCTTCGACTTCGAGTACGTTGCGGTTGATGACGCTGGTGAAATAGTTGTAAGCCATGAACGCCGGGATGCCGACGATCAGGCCAAGGCATGTCGTCAGCAGCGCGACACTGATTCCGCCCGCCGCCGCTTCGACGATGTTCATTTCCCCCATTTTGGCTTGAATGGTGTCGAACGACGTGATCATACCGGCCACCGTTCCCAAGAAGCCCAGCATCGGTGCCACGCTCGAGATGGTCGCCAGCACGGGCAAATGCCGCTCCAGCGCCGCGACCACGTGAACACTGTAGTCTTCCATCGACTTGTTGACTTCGTTCCGGATTTCCGCCGGATCATGTTTGAGCGTCTGCAAGACCAGATACTTACGTAAGCCGGCGGACAGAATGGCCGGAACCGGCCCTTCCTCGCGGTCGCACAAATTGACGGCCTGCTCGATCTGATCCGTTTGCAGTAATTCTTGGACCCGGTTGCGCAGCGCCGTCGAATCGCTCGACAGCATCGACAGGCTGCGATAGCGCTCGATGATCACTCCCAGCCCTATGATGCCCAAGAGGAGGATCACCCACATGAATATTCCGCCTTTTAACATTAAGCCGAGCGCGCCCGTGTGGGTGATCTCGTCGATCATATCCATCAGCGGGGAGCTTTCGGCTTCCAAGGCGGCATCGCCGTCGCTCGCTTCTTCGGCCACGGGATCCGCGCTGTCGGTGGCGGCTTCCTCCCCTGGCGTGGACTGAGGCGCGGGTTCGGCACCCGGCACGGTTCCGGGGTCGACACCTGATTGCGTTTCAACTGGGGCCGCGGGCTTTGGGTCGTCGAGCAATTCGTCGGCGGCTGACTGGGCGTAGGCTGCCGACGGCAGGCCGAGCAATAAGATTAGTAACAGCTTTCGCATTAAGAAACCTTCTCAAATCCAGACAGTACTAGCGCTGCTGGCTTGCCCAGCAGTGCCTCGTTAGTTATCCATGTCCAAACTGTTTACCGATGCTTCAAACTGCTGAAGCATTTCCGGCAAGGTCAGCCTTCCCCGCGCGTAACGGGCCGCTTCGCTGGAGGGGAAGTCCCAGCGGCAGCGGTTGTAGCGTTGAAAGGCAAATAGATTGTTGTTCCCCATCCGATATGCCTCGCCCGACCAAAACAAGGCCTGGGCACACAACTTGTCTTCGGGGAAGGTCTTGGAGAATCGATCAAAGGCGTCCGAGGCATCGCGAAATTCCTCGGCTTTGTAGTAGCACTGGCCAATGCGAAACGCCATTCGCGGAGCGTGTTCGTGCCCCTCGAAACGTTCCAAGAACTTCTCGCCAACCTGCGCCGCGACGTCGTATTCCTCGCCCTTATAGAAGTGGTCGGAAATGCGAATCATGACATTGGCGATCAACGGGCTCTTGGGATACGTGGCGGCCAGCGTCACATAACCTTCCAAAGCCTGATCAAAATCGCCCGCCTCTTCGTGACACTGGGCCGATTTGTATTGGGCGTCGGCCGCCAGCGAATGGTCGGGGAATTGTTGGATGATCATGTCGTACGAATTGATCGCCTCGTTCCATTGTTCGAGCTCTTGCGCGAATTGTCCCAGCAAGTAGGCGATCCGCGGTGTGTACTTGGGATCGGGAAAATCTTCCATGACTTCGCGCAGCACGCGCCGCCCGGATTCCAAATCGCTCTGCTCGTCGTCGCCGCGTCCCAGTTGCCGGTGGCTTTTGAACAGCTCGAAATAACTTTCGGCGATGTGAAACTTGGTTTCCACCGCCAGGTCTTCGTCGTTGAAGGTTTTGGTGAACGCCTTGACCAAGCCGTCCGTGCCGATCACGACGGGAATTTCGAGCCGCTGCTCCCAGGTTCCCGAATCGGCGACGGCCGCTTCGTCGATGTAGCGAACGAAAAGTGTTTCACCAAAGTAGCACTCGACTGACGGTGCTTCCGGATCCAGATTGCCCGCCTTGGGAGCATCGGAAGCCTTGAGCATCAGCGATCCCGTAAAGACGCCGCTGTGGGCCAAGGATTCAATCAGTTCGATTTCTTCTTTTTCGCCTTCCTGGGTGGCGATATCGACTCGTACCACATCGCGCTCGTCGCTGGTGTCGCGGTCGGCGTCTTCTACTTTGATAAACAATCGTTCGCCCAAATGCAGCGACTGGACTGGCTTTTCGTACTCGCGATCAGTACAGGCGAGGCGGCCATTCACCAACAGGCGGCCGCTGGCGGATCGATCCTGAGCTTTGCCGCCCGGACGTCGCTCGTCGGCATAAGCCGCCTTGACGACATCCTTGCCGGTCATGTTCAGTACGCGGGTGACCAGGCCGAGGCCTCCGTCGGAATTGTCCTCGTCCATCACGACGCGGCCAACCAGGTTACGCGGCATCTCGGACGTTAGAGGCACGATATCGGGGCTGTCCTTGCCGCCAAGCTGCAGGATAACCTGTCCCACGAAACGGCCTTCCAACAGCGCGGGCTGATCGTGGGCGGGCAGGTTTTCAGCAAACCGCTCGGACACGACACACCGCACATCGACGGTCGCGCCGTCGGTGGTGGTGAGCTTCACGACGACGCTGCTGAGCGTATCCTTGGCCTGATCGGGGTCGATGACCTCGATCGTAATCGGGGCATTCAGGGCCACACCGACCACTTCGCCATCATCGGACGCTTGTAGGTAAACGATTTGCGGCGGGGCCTTAGATTCCGGCGGCGGAGGCTGCACGCGTGAAGGCAAGATCCGCACCAATCCTTCGGTCGGCGCGTTGACGTAAACCAAACTTTCGCGCTGAACCGAATGGCCGGGGAAAGTATTTTGCGTATCTAGATAGCTGATTCGGATCTGGTCGCCGATCTTGACGGTCAGCTTGCCCTTTTCCGCGGCCGCCGACGTGTCGATTTCCTTGGTGAAAATGCCGGAATAGTTTTCCGTTTCGGTCGCTTCCAACTTCAAGATTTGCCCGCCGTCCATCTCGACGGTGAAGGGAACCGTGTCGCGCTCGGCCGTGCGATCTTCGTCGTAGTCGACGATTTCGACGATGATTCGGTCCTTGGCGTCGACCCGCAACAGCTCTTTCCGAATCGTGCCCACACCGCCACCGGTGCTACGCTCGAAATCGTAAGCAACCGGCGAGACCTCCGCATTGAAATAGGTGGCCGTCAGCGATGACGAAAGCAATTGGCTGTTGCCGGATTCGGTGAGCGTAAACTCGTCCATGTAACTGGCCGTGACCTGGTCGCCGCCGGCAATTTCCAGAACGTTGTTGTTGGCCAGCGATAGCACATCGGTTTCCGTGGGAATGTAAGGCTGCTGGCCCACCAGACCGACTTCGAAGTGGTTGATGGCGACGGCTTCGCCCAGATACTCGTCGACCGAAAAACGAACGTATCGCAGATCGATCGGTTGGAAACGGAATTCCCAGGCGTTGTCGACGACCACGCGTCGGGGTCCTTCCGCGGGCTGGAGTGAAACGCCGCGCAGATTCATCAGCATTCCCGACGCGCTCAATTCAAGCGGTTTGATTTGCATTGAATGTTTGCCGGGCTGATCGACGAGGATCGTGCAGGCGACATAGGTCCCATACTTGTTCCAGCCACCGGTGTTGGGCACGATTGCCTCGGCCTGGAAATCGCCAAGCTGAACCGCATAGCGGCCGCCCACTCCGTTGTGCGACAGGTCAAGCTTCACGTCGTACGCGCCCGCTTGCGGTGCTTCAAATTCCCACGTCAGCACGTCGCCGACGGCGCGCCAATTGCCGATGTAGGCTTTGTCTTCGCTGAGCCCAAACTGTTCGGTTGTTTTCTGAACTTGAGCTGATTCGACGAGCAGCGGGATATCGTTGGGTTGTGCCAGCTTGATTTGGTCGCCGGCTTTCTTGGCATCGGCAACATCTAAATCGGAATGGTGGAAGGGAGCTAGTGTCACGTCGGCCGAGTCGAGGCGAGCGCGGGCCAAAGTCGCTTCGACCTTCTGTTGGCCGTTGCGGACAGCGGAAAACACCGTCAATTCGTGAACGCCTTCTTCCAACCAGATGTCCATCGTCCGTCCGCCAGCACCCAGTTCCATTTGGATAAGCCCGTCCATGGCCAAGGCCGTTCGTTGCCCGTTGATCCGGAAGCGAACGGCACTGGCGCGTGGCTGAACGAAATGGCCGTGCCAAATCACGCCATAGGGAAACTCGCTGCTCTCTTCGCCCGCGGGGCGGACCCACGACAAATCGTCTTCCAATTCCGCTTCATCAATCGGCGCGCCGTTCTTGCTCAGATCGACGACCTGATTCCAGCGGGAATAGTTCGTATAGTTTCCGTCGTAAACGCGGCGTTTCATCTGGCCGAACGTTTCGGCGACCGCAGGGGCCTCGGGAAGCTCGGGGAAACCCGCCAAGCGGAACCAAAATTCGCCGTCATTGCTGCCTAGTAGAGCCGCTCGAATCGGCGCGTTCTTTTCCAGAGTGGGCGTGTGAATCCTGGCCCGGCCAACTTCCTTAAGATCCTTCATGTCGACGGTCAACGTTTTGGGGGTGGCTCCATCGGGTTCGCTCACCCAAACCGTTTTGCTGTCGCGGTCGATGGCCATCAGCGGACTATGTTCAATCGCGGTGTCGCTGGCCAGCGCTCCGGCGGGCAATTCTCCGGTTTGGATAGTGCCTTCAAAAACGCCCGAATGCGGAGTTGTTTCCAACAGGGTTGCCTGAACTTGATCGCCACTATCGGCCGTCAGCTTGACAACGATCTGGTCGGTCTCGTCGCTCAGGTCGCGGTCGCCATCCTTGACCCGCATGTAAATCAAGTTGCCCGGCTTGACTTGGTTGACCGGCCGTCCCTGGGAAACACGCTGGTCGGATTCTTCGCGCTGACGGGCTTCTCGCGCGAGCCGTTCGCTGAACGATTCTTCTTCCGCGTCGATGATCTTGCTGCTGGAAATCTCGAAGTTCGCGCTGGAGGCGACTTTGATTTCGACGTCCGACAGCGGCACGTTTTTGAATTCCGCCTTGAACTTCTCGGGATAGTCGCTGGTGATTGTGTCGCGGCCCGTCAATTGCAGCACGCGATCACCGGGCCGTGCCTTGCCCAAGGTCGTGTCGAGGTCGACCCGAAACAGGCCCTTGCCGGCGCCCGCGCTGGTCAAATCGACAATCTCTTCGTCGCCGCCGGGATGGGTTTTGACAATCACTTTGATGCGGTTGTGTCCGCGGCTGATTCCCAGGTCGCTGTCGTGAACCACGATCGAGAGCGGCATGCCGGGTGAATGGCGACGCTTGCTGACCGAGCCTAGGCGGCCGACGGTGCGCAGCAGATTGAGCTGATCGAGGTAGCGCTCTTCGATGCCATACACTTCGGACAGATTGAACAAGGCTTCGTTCGCTAGTTCCACGTCGGGCACGCGATCGAGTACCGAGCGAAAGACATCACGAGCTTCGTCGCGGTCGCCACGGCGAAAATAAAGCACGCCGCGCAGAAATTCCGCTCGAATCACGACATTGGTTTCTTGGCTGTCGGCCAATTTTTCAAAGACCAATTCCGCCTGGTCGTAGACCTTTTGCGACATGAACGTTTGGCCGATTCCGAACTCGGCTTCGATCGCTTGCGGAGTTTCCGGATAGCGGTTGATGCAAGTCGTGAATTCACTGCGAGCCACATCATAGCGCTGCGCCTTGAAATAGTTGCGAGCGAGCAGCAATTGAATTTCGGCCTTGGTTTCCAACTCGTGCTGTTTCGATTCGCTGTGCTTGACCAGCCAGCCGCGCAGAGTCTCTTCCACGTACTCGTGATTTTCGTCGCCGCCGGCCGCGGTCAACCGTTCGCAGACGAAGGTCAACAGGTCGGTCGGCACTTCGTTGCGATGCTCGTTGAACAGCGCCCGATTGGTGATGAAGGTATCGAAGGCCAGGTTGGGGTCGCCGAGGCGCAAGTAGAGAGCCGCTTGGAGTAGCGGGGCGAGAGGGCTGTCTTCATCGATCGTCAGGCCCACGGCACCCATTCGTGAATAGGCTTGTGAAATCATGTCCCGGCCGGCTTGCTGACGCTGCGCGCCGGCGCTGACGATGTTGGACAGCATCCCCGAGACCAGCGTGGCGGCGGCCACGTAATCCTCGCGCTCCAGCGCCTTCTGCGCGAACGGCACTAGGCTATCCCAATCGTAGTGGGCGTCGCCCAACATGCGGGTGGGTTGTTGGTATGCAAGAATGCGTTGCATGGCGGTTTGATTCGCAGGGGGTGCCAGTTCGATCAGCGCCAAGTCGGCGGCGGCGGAAGGAAATCCCAACCGCAAGTCGCGAACGACGGTATAAATTCGTTTTTTGTCGGCGTCGGTAGCTTCTTCGTTGACGCGCGTCTGAGCGATCCAGGTGTTGGCCTGCCAGATGTCGAGATCCCAGACGACAAAGGCCCGCAAATCTTGCCGCTTGCGCGACTCGCGCAGCACGCGTTCAAAGTTGTTCAGATCCTTGGCTTTGAAATAAAGATCGGCCATCCAACCGGCGTAGCGGCCGTGATAGTCGGCGTCGTGGCGGAAGAGCGGTTGCAGCAGGGCCAGCTTTTCCTTCGATTGCTCTTCCGTCATGCGGGCCAGCAACCGGCTGGCGCAATCACGCGACTCGCTGCTGGTCGGATCGGCCTTCATGTACTTTTGCCAATGGGCGACCGCCTCGTTCTCCAACTTCAGCTTCAGCATAACGTCGCCGATGTAGGTGGCGTAGTTGCTGATATCGCCGAACTTTTGGTGGGAACGTTGCATCCACTGATACGCTTGCTTCGCGAGATTCGCGTCTTCGTTTTGGTCCGCGGCCAGCATCAAGCGTCGCCACACGTCGGGATCGCTCAACGGAGGATCTTGCTTCAACATGTGCTGGGCGGCCAGTTTTTTGATTTCCTTGGGAGCGTAATCGGTCGCCGATTGCAGGTAGTAAACCGCGTACTGGTAATTCGTGGGATACTTTTTGGCGAGGTTGCCGTACAGTTCGGCCGAGCGGGGACGTTGTTCGGCGGGGACATAATGGCGATACGAATAAGCCTGATATTCCCAAAGCCGCCGAATTTGTTCTTCACTCATGCCCCCGGTCTTGGTCAGCAACTGATCGCGGACACGGGAATTTTCGGAGTTGTACTTCCACGTGTTTTGCAGCCAGAGCGCCACTTGGGGATCGCGATCCTGTTTGTCCAGTTCCGCTTTGACCAGCGCGGCTCGCGGCTGCAAATCCTTCTTGCGGGCCGCGGCCTTCTGCCACCCTGCCAGAAAATTACGATAGGCGACTTGGTGAACGTGCCGGCGGCGATCCTGGATCAAACGTGCCAACTCCTGGCGAAACTCATTGTCGTCGGCCGCGTTGTCCAGCAGGTATTGGCCCGCCGTACGGGCATAGGAATCGTCCGGATGCGGCTGGGCGATCAGTTCGCGCAGCACTTGTTTACACTTGGCGAGATCCTTTATCCGGTCTCGATAGACATTGAATGCCAAAGTATAGCGCAGGAAGGTCGCTTCCTTGTTGCGCTTGATGGCATCCCGCAAAACCCGCTCGCTAATGGCGGCTTGGGCCGGTTCGGTGCCGTTGTTTTGCACATAGGTCGAGGCGTTCGCGGCCCCAATCCCTTTCTGTGGAAGCAACTCGGCGTAGATTGCCAGAGCACGGGGAACATCCTTGGCGCGAAGATAGGCGTGCGCGACATACGCGCGGCGCGTCAGGCGGTCGTCGCGCGTGGGGTACTTCTGCATGTACTGCGTCGCCAGCGGCTCGATTTGATTGGGGGGCGCCAGCGCGTTGTGCAAGCCTTCGATCAGATAGTACAGAACCTGCTGATCGTCCTTCATCGCCAGAGCCTGACGCAGGCTGGCCACCGAATTGGTGTACTGGGCCAAGCTGCGATAGCTCATTCCCATCAGCCAGTGTACCTGCCGGGTCCGTTCGCGATCCTTGGCGATTCCCTTGGCCAGCAATTGTTTGCCCGTCACGTTGCTCTTGGCCCACTCGCTAATCCGCCGCCATTCGTTAAATCCACGCCAGCCGATGCGGAGTGCGAAGCCGTCGTTAGGCAAGCGGCCGAGCATTTCGTCGGCGAGTTCCGCCCCTGCCGTGATGTTGTCTTTACCACCGGCCGCGGCGAACAGCCGGATCGCGGTCGCCCCGGCCTCACGGCCCATCTGGTTATTTCCTTGCCGTCGCCAAACAACTCGATATGCGTTGGCGGTCGCCACGTGATCAGCCATCTGGCCCAACGTCTGGGCCAATCGAATTTCCAATTGGGGACATTGGGCCGCCTTGGGATAGCGGGTCAAAAACTGACGGCAATCGGAGGCGAATTCCTTGTTGCGTGACAACCCCTCAAGGCCGTCGAGCAGCTTTAGCATGACGGCTTGATGGCGCGCATCTGACGGATGGGCGTTGACGAACTTCTGTCCCGCGCGAACCAAGCCGAAGGCCCGGCCGTCGGCGTGGTACAGGTCGACAAGTTGAACCAGTAAGTTAGCCGCCTCGGGCGAGGTGTCCTTGAACTTCGACAGTTCCGCTTCCAGCTTGGTCGCCTTTTGGCCTACTTCGTCGACCGGTTCGTCTTGGCCCCTCGCGATGGAAGCGAAGAATAGAGTCGTCAGCAAGACAAGCACGGTAGTATTTTTCATGCCGTTACCTAGAGGTTCGAGTGGGCTCTGCCGCGAGGATGTTGTGAAGGTAGGGAATTGGTTGAGTCAAATTCTAGTGACCAGCGGGAGCGGGTCATCACCGTCGAGCGGTAGCTCGTAGTTGGTTCGAGGCCCGGCCTCGCTAGAATCCCTGTTTGGCCAGGGCGTCGGAGATTTGTTTGGCGTCGGGGGCAAGGGGGCTTTCGGGGAAATCTCCGATCAACTGGTCGAATCGTTGACGTGCGTCTCGTCGGCGCTCCATGCGATACAGGCACCGTCCGTAGTTAAACAGGATCACGTCCAGATATTTCGCGTCGGGATGGTCGGCCAACACGGCTTCGAAAGTGTCGATCGCGCGGGCATAATCCTTTTGCTGATAATAGTGGCTGGCCATCTTGGCGACGGCTTCGCCAACGCGACCGCTTTCCGGAAATTGGTCGAAGACTTTTTTGAATTCCTGAAAGGCGCGATCCATCAGTTGTGCTTTACGGGGCCCGTCTTCTTCTAGCGCCTCGGCCATCGACTCGTAGCACGACGCGATTCCAAACTGAGCATCGCCGCGCAATTGGCTGGTCCGCATGTTGACGATTCGGTTGTAAATGCCGATAGCCCGGTTCATTTCACCGGCCGTTCGCGAAAGGTCGGCCAATTGCAACAGGGCATCGTCGACGAATCCGCTATTGGGGAACTCACGCTGCAGCCGCTCGCACATCGCCGCCGCCAACGAAAGGCGTTCCATCTCGAAATAGACCTTCCACAATTGGACATAGGTCTCTTCCAGAATGCGGCCGCCCAGCTTCCGCGCCTCGGGCACGATGTCCGATTCGCAGACCTCCAGCGCTTGAGCATATTTTTTGTTGGCGTTTTCCTTCAGGCCAAACTCTTTGTAGCGATTTCCAATGTTGGTCAACGCGCTGGCCGTTTTCAGTTTCGTTTGCAGGCGCAGTTCCTGGTCGCTGATCACGGCTTTGGTGACGCGAACGCCTCCGATGTTGCCTTCCAGGCAGCGTGCTTCGGCTTTGACTTGCCGCACACCGTCGCCCAAATGCCTTTGATCCAGGTAGACCAGACGGACGATGTCGCCGGGCAAAGCCTGCAACGAATCGTCGCCCGCCACGACCTCGGGTACTTTTTGCAAGGCGATCGCGGTGCGAAACACTCCGCTATGAATCGTGTTATCGGGTTCGGTCTCGCCGCCGGATGTCGACAAATCGCCGATCGCGTCGTCCAGCACGCTTTCCGCCGAACCATCATCCTTGCTGGTGGGCGCGGTTTTTTCCTTCGGCTGGCCGTCGCCAACTTGCTCGGTACTGAATTCCGGTTTGATGTCGACTTCCGCCAATTTTATTTCCACCCGATCGATCAGTTTGAGCGGATCGATCTTGGATTCCAAGTCTTCGGCCTCCACCAAATCCTCGGCTTCCGGCGGAGCGCCTTCCTTCGAGGCCGCGTCCGCGGCCGCCGCGGCTTTGGCCAACTCGTCGTCGATCTCTTGCTCGGTCTTCTGCCGATAGAGTTCGACCACCGCCACCAACTGATCGGCCTGATCCGAAATGTCTTGGTCGGCATCGGTGATCTGCATGCTGACGTTCTTGCCCAGCACGACGCCGCGCACCGATTCGCCGTAAGCGCCGTCGGTAATTCGCGCGTGGCCCTTGCCGATCACCGTCACCTGGCTGAGTACCTTACGATCGACTTCTTTTTCCGCCGTATGCTGATCCGTGTAGGTGACGGTTACCTGATCCTTTCCGGATACTTCCAGCTTGCCGTTACCCGGCGCGGGCCGGCCCAGCCTTGTCGGTATGGAACCCAAAACCAGGCGGACATTTCGCCCGACCGGATAGCACTCGACTTTCTCCTTGTCGCCGCTGGACGATTCGCATTGCACCAGCAGCAACTCGCCCGGTTGAAGAACCGCCAGATCCGCATCTTCAATGCGGACAAAGAAGCGCTTGCCGGCTTGCAGCTTCTCCACGTTCTTATCGTCGCCCGAAAGCGTGGTGCCGACCTTTTCCAGAGCGGCAATGGACCGGCTGTAATGGCCAAGCTTGAAATGCCCCAGCCCAATGTAGTAGTAGGCCTGGTTCACTTGCTCGCTGACGGGAAACTCCTCGATCACGCGTCGCATGACCTGAAAGCACTTGCCGTAGTTGCGCACGTGATAAGAGCAGATCCCCATTTTCAGGATCGCCACGGCGCGCTGTTCCTCGTCGCGGTTCTCCTCCGAGGCGATCCCCTCGAAATGGGTTCGGGCACGATCATAGGCCCGGTCGCGTTCCAGAAAATAATCGCCCAACTTCATATGGGCCTGGAAACGAAAGCGACTGCGGGGATAACGCTCGATCACCGATTGCCAGATTTCAACGGCCTTCGTCGTTTCATCCGCGTCCAGTCGGGCATCGCCCGCTTCGATCAACTTGCGGGCGGCCCGGTCTTCGATCAGCGAGCCTCGCGCGGGGCGCGAAGCAGGCGGATCGGTCTCTTGAGCCGTGGCGGATGCGCCGAGCAAAATCAGCGCACTAAGGAAGGTCGCTCGAAACACTCGGCGCATATTACCCTCATCTCTTAAATCACAACAAAGAAATGTATAAAGTCAGCCTAGGATTCGTAAGGAAGTGACTTCCCCAATTGTGGTGCAGCCGTCTCGGCTGCAATGGGCAGGCGGGACGCCCGCACCACAAGTCACTCCCACACTTATCTTAGCTAAACAGCTCAAGTACTGGCTCACCTTCATCGACCAATTTCATCGGCCGGGCCAGCGGGGTCATCACTTCCTTGTTTTGATTAATGCCCAACGCATGGCACAGCGTTGCGTGAATATCGCCGACCTGAACGGGACGATCTTTTGGCTTGTAGCCATCTTCGTCCGACGAACCAACGACTTGGCCGCCACGAATTCCGCCGCCGCCAATCAAGCAGCTAAAGCAAGCTGCCCAGTGATCGCGGCCCGCGTCGTCATTAATGCGCGGCGTCCTACCAAATTCACTAAGCATCAAAACCAGCGTTTTGTCAAGCAAGCCGGATTCCGAAAGATCGGAAAACAGCGAAGCCAAGGCCGGATCCATGACGTCGCCATGATTTTGCAGGGCTTCGAAGTTATTGGAGTGGGTATCGAATCCACCCCGATTAACCTGCACAAACCGTACACCCTTTTCCACCAGGCGTTTCGCTAACAGGGCTCCCCGACCGAAGGTGGTGTCGCCATAGCGATCGCGGTCCTTTTGGGGAACGCGGTCCAGCTCGAAAGCTTCCAAGGCGGGGCTGCGCATTAGCCGCACGGCGTCGTCGATCGACGTCTGCGTCGCGCCGGCACGCTTGTCGACGGTCTTTTTCGTAAATCGGTTGTTGAATCGCTCCAACACTTCCAGCCGCTTGTTACCGCGGGTCTGGACGATTCCTTCGGGGAAAGCAAGATACGGGTCCTTGTCGCCAGGGCTGGGCACATAGTACGCCTCGCACTTTTGACCGAGATAGCCGGCCCGCGGCCCTTGGCCGCTAAGCGAGATATAAGCCGGCAGGTCGCCCAGCTTTTCTTTTTCGTGAGCCACGATCGAGCCCATGCCGGGGTGAGTCAGATTGGGGAACTGGTTATACCCAGTTTGCAGATTGTAGGTCGCTCGGCCATGAGCCCCGTTGCGGCCCGCGATCGAACGAATCAACGCGGCATTGTGCATCTGCTGCGAGAGTTGCGGGAAGATCTGGGAAATTTGCACACCCGAGGCCGAGGTCTCAATAGGCTCGAACTCGCCCTGCGTGGGACGGCCCGGCTTGGGATCCCACGTATCGAGATGCGTCATTCCACCGCCGTTCCAAAACAAGATCACATGCTCGGCGGTTGGCTTGTGGTCTTTGCCGCCCCAAGCCAGCAGATCGCGAACTTGAAACCCTAGCAGGGTGGCTCCACCGGCTGCCAATACGGATCGACGAGTCATTTTGTAATCTCGGCAAGACGAATCCATCGTGTACTCCTGTTTAACTCTTAAGGTGTGTCTAAATGTTCAATTCGAGCTGTATTAACTAAACTAGTGACTAACGAAGATAGCGAAACTCATTGCAATTCAACAGAATCCAGCGCAGATCTTGCATGCCCGCCAGCGAGTCCTCGCCGTCGGCCACGATTTCCTGTCCCTCACCCAGTTCCGTCTCGGTCGGCAGGCGAGTCAAGATTTCCAGATAGGCAAGCTGAACCGCCTTCTTGACGCTGGCCTTCTTCCCGACGAGCAGCTTGTGCATCGGCTCCAGTGGGCCCACGCGTGATGCCTCGTTGGTCAAGCGGCCGTTGAGCATCAGCAGCGCCTGCCGCATGGAAGGCGTGCGATCCCGCAAATCACCCAATTGAGCGCGGGCCGATTGCCCAAAGACTCGCAAAAAGTGGCCTGCCGGTGCCGGAGACGCCATGCGGAACGACGAAGCAAATTTGGGATTGTCGTCGTAAACCCGTTTCACTTGCTTTTCAATGTATTTGCCACGCATCATTTCGGGGCTTTGCCGCATGCGCATCGCTTCCAGTTCTTCTTTCGACATGACGCGCATCTCGTCCAAGGCGACCTCTTCGTCCGACTCCGCTAGTACGGCATCAAAGTCGAGTTCGATAGCACTCTCGACCGCGTAACCGGTATTGGGACGCATGGCCATTTGCTTGCCTGCCGGAGCCGTGTTCGCCTTTGCCAATAGATCAGCCGGCTTGGCATCTTCGCCTGTCTTTTTGGACCCCTCTTCGTCGACGCGAACTCGCACCGTCTCGTAGTAGGTCTTCTTGTTCTGGCCAGCACCATGCTTCACATCAAACAGGTGCCCGGCGACCACGACACTGTCGTAGATCGCTTCGGACAAGACGCGACGCATGGGAGTGGCCAAGAAGGACTCTTCCATTTGCATTTGCAACTGATCGTCCTGGCCATCGACATGGGCCCGCTGATAGACATCGCTGTTGACGATCGTCCGCACGAGGTGCCGCAGGCTAAATCCGCTGGCCACGAACTCGTCGGCCAAAAAGTCCAACGTCTCGGGATGACTGGGCTGATTGTCTTCCCGAAAATCATCGATGGGCTCGACAAATCCACGCCCCACCAAATCGGCCCAGACGCGATTCACGAAAGCTCGCGAGAAATACCGATTTCGAGGGCTGGTTACATATTTGGCCAATTGCTCGCGCAGTTCGCTGCGTCCATACAAGCCAGCCTGAATATTGATCTTGCGCAAGTCGCGTTTGGCGTCGCTCGTGACGGCATCCAGCTTGACCTTGCCCAATGCTTGGCTGATCTTGGCATCCGACTTGGCCAGCAGGTCATCTAGTCCGGCTTCTTCCGCCGACTTGCCCGCTCGCGCCGCCGCAAGTGCTTGCTGACGGCGGTACTCTTCCAAACGGGCGATATGCTTCGACGGCCCGTCACCCTTTTCCAGTTCAATGGGAAAGCGTGCCTTCATCGCCGTGCGCTCGCGATCTTCACTTTCATCTTCCGGCGGCCAGAGGACCGTCGTCTGCTGAGTTTCCGTGGTGTAGATAATGCGCGTCAGATTGGTTTGCACTCGGCGGGTCTTGCCGTAGTAGGCGGCCAGCCCGTAGAAATCCTCGCGCTTCCAAACATCGAAGGGATGATCGTGGCATTGCGCGCAACCCATGCGGACACCCATGAACACCTGGGACGTCGAACTCGCCAGAGCCAACGGATCGGCATTGTCGCCCAACACGAAGCCCGCTTCGGGAGTTCGGCCCGCTCGTCCGTTGGTGATAATCAGCCGTCTGGCCAATTCGTCGTGGGGCATGCCTTCCTTGATCGAGCGGTTCAAATAGGCGATCAGGGCGGCACCGCCATCGGCGTTCGTGCGAGCTCGGACCATATCGGCATAAAAAGTGGTCCAGCGGTCGGCGAATCGATCGTGGGCAATCAGCTTCTCCACGACCTTCTCGCGCCGCTCGTCCGCTGGCCATGAGCGAAATTCCCTGATTTCCTCGAGCGTGGGGATGCGGCCGATGAGATCCGTGCTGACCCGTCGCAGGAAGGTCAAGTCATCCACGACTTCGGCAGGCTTCAGTTCGATCTTCTGTTCTCGGTTTTCCTGCTGCAGAACAACGTCCAAATTTTTGCCGGCCGCGGGGGCCATTTGACAAAGAGCAAAAACGGACAACAACCCTAGACTGGTCCAACGGGGCAGATGATTCAATGCGAGGCTCCTTCAATGTCCCGGCTGATGATGTCAATCACTTCCATGCGCTCAAAAGGCAGGTTCAATTGCGATAGAGAGGCAGGAATGGTTAAGGTGTGCGTCTTAATATGATATTAAATGCCGACCGCGTTACAAGAAAGAACCGCAAACCGGCAAGAAATCGCCAAAAACGCCCTTATATGGGAACGAGCCGATTCTTTTACTCGCTACAAACTCCGCCAGCTCGCTAAATTCGGTCCATAACGGCGAAATCCGTCGGTTTCTACCCTCTCGCAAGCTATCAAAAGGTTACCAAAAGCAACTTGGCTAACACGATTTCCAATGTCGCTTGCACCGTTTGCGGCTGCGTTTGCGATGATCTTGAGATATTGATCGAGGCTGGCAGGGTGAGCGGATTTTCACCGGGATGCTCGCTGGCCGAACCCTGGCTGTGCGGCCAAACCACGGCTGATTTGCCAGCGGCCCGAGTCGCTGGCCAGGAAACCTCTCTTGATGACGCCGTCGAACGGGCCGCCAATATTCTGAAAAATGCTCGTTCCCCGCTGATTTATGGCCTTTCGCGCAGCAGCACCCCCGGACAGCGCGCCGCCGTGCGACTGGCGGACCAGTTGCGAGCGTACATCGACACCACCGCGTCTACCTGCCACGCCCCATCGATCATGGCGCTGCAAACGGTGGGCGAGAGTACGTCATCGCTGGGAGAAATCCGCAATCGGGCCGACCTCGTCATCTTCTGGGGCAGTAATCCGCTGGAAAGTCACCCGCGCCATATCGAGCGATTCGTTGACGCACCCGGCATGTTCGTTGCGAACGGCCGAGCCGACCGCCATCTCGTCGTCGTGGACGTTCAGCGCACCGCGACCGCGGAAATCGCCGACACGTTCATCCAAGTCGAACCGGGTGGCGACTTCGAATTGATTTGGGCCCTGCGTGCCCTCCAGCGCGGGTTGCCGTTCGAAGAGTTGTCCGTGGCCGGTGTGCCGCGCGCAGATCTGCTGCGATTCGCCGAAGCACTGCGAGCCTGCCGCTACGGCGCGGTCTTCTTCGGACTTGGATTGACCAAGGGCCCCGTCGCACATGCCAATGTCGAGGCGTTACTGCGACTGGTTACCGAACTGAACTCGAGGACGCGATTTGTCGCGAGGCGAATGCGCGTGCCCGGGGATGTCACGGGAGCCGACACCGTGCTGGCCTGGCAGACCGGATTTCCGTTCAGCGTCAGCTTGTCTCGCGGCTATCCCCGCTACAATCCGGGCGAATACACCGCCAATAACCTGCTGGAGCGCCGCGAAGTCGACGCCGTCGTGCTGGTTGGCAGTGAAGGCGTGGGCAAGTTATCGCCCGCGGCCCGCTCGAACCTTAATCATACCAAGAATATCGTACTCGATTATCCGTCGATCGAATGCCCGATTCCGGCGGAAGTTCATTTCACCACAGCCGTGTACGGCATCCATCGCATTGGCACCGCGTATCGCATGGACGAAGTGCCGATCCCGTTGCGCAAAGTACTCGATTCCCCGTTGCCGGCCGATCACGAAGTGCTGGCCAAGATCGTGCAGGCCATTAAGGGGCCGCAGCAGGTAATCGCAATTTAGTTTGTGGTGCAGGCGTCCCGCCTGCGGTCCGCAGCCGAGACGGCCGCACCACAACTCAGAATGCAGCCGAGACGGCCGCACCACAACTAATTGGGGCTACGAACTAACGAAAAAACGTAGCCGCGTGCGGGAATCGCCTGCGGCTACGCGATGATTGTCACACGTTTTTTCTCAGCTAAGCCATGGCAAGCTCGACCGCCGGGTCGCTCACAAAATTCTTCCAGCTTTCGCGGGCGGCCGCCAGGGAAGAATAAAATGGCCGCCAAGTCGGCTGTTCGGGCGACCGCCGCAATCGCAAACCGGCTTGATCGGGAGTGCGGTTGGCCTTCCGGCGATTGCATTGCACACAGGCCAATACGCAGTTTTCCCAAGCGGTCGCGCCGCCGCGCGAGCGCGGGATGACGTGGTCAATCGTCAGTTCGTCGCGGCCCGGCTGCTGGCCACAGTATTGGCAAGTGAACCGGTCTCGCTTGAACACGTTCCGCTTGCTGTACGCCACCGAGGCGCGCGGAACGCGGTCAAATTGTGTCAGTGTGATGACTTCTGGAGGCCGCAAGCGAATCGAGATTCCGACTACCGCCGGCTCGTCACGGCTCGGCTCGACCTGCGCCCAGTCATTCCAGTCGTAAAGCTGGTAGCTCTCAGGATTCACCACGCGCACGGCGTCGTGGTACAGCAGTTTTACCGCCCGTTGCACGTTGGTGACATGCACGGGCTGCCAGTTGCGGTTCAGCACCAAAGTGGCTTGCTGGAGTACGGACGACATAGAAAACCCACGGAATCAAAAGGCGAAAATCAGAGGGATCGGCATCGAGGACGGCTATGTAACTGCCGTTCGAAACTTGCCGATCCAGCGAATAGACGCGCGGACACCGAGTCAGGTTCGCCTAAAATGGCGAGGGCTCCATTGAAGTCCGGGCTTCAGCGTGCCGTTTGAGCCTGAGTACTTGGCTTCAGCGCGCCCATGCATCGCCAAGCGAGACCCGGCTATACTAGAAAAAACGTCATGCCCGGCGAGACCGAAAAGGGCATCCGTGCCGCACGTTCCCAATCCCTGGTGACTTGCTTCCCGACATAGTGACGCAGGCAGGGTACGCGACAGTTACTTCCTTTTTACTCGCCGGGCATGATCGTTAGATTAAGATTTTTCCAGTAGTTCGTTTACGATATTGGTGAAGTCCGGAATTTGTTCCTCAAGGTAGTTCAGCCAGGCGTCAGGCCGCCAAATCTCCACGCAAAGAGCGGCTCCCACCACCAGCACTTCCCCACCGCCGTCGACGCCGAGGAACTCGCGAAATCCTTCCGGTACTAGCAATCGTCCGCGACCGGCAATCTGCACGTCTCTGTGTCGCGTGGAGAGTAGCCGTCCGAACTTTTGAACAAGGTGTGTGCGGTCCTTCAAGCGGCCCGCATCCAGCAACGCTTCCACCGCTCCGACTTCTCGCTGCTGACGATCGCTCCAATCGGCCGCATTCCACAGGCTGAGGGCTCCGGGCCGCTCCTTGGCCAGTACGCAATCGTTGCCCTTGGCAATCAAGGGTTCGACCAACTCGGCGGGAATCGACAGACGAAATCGCTCGTCCAGTGTCCGCCGAAATTCGCCGAGGATGAAGGATGAGTTGGTTGCCATTCATAAGCCTCAAGCCGCTGATTCTCGGGGAACGAGAATGTCGCGTGCTGGTTCCAACTCCGTAGTGAACGTCAGTGCACCCCATGAATCCGTTTTGGGTTGAATTCCCACATTTAAGTTTTGTACAGGCTGTGAATGGGTTGAAAACCCACAAAGCAGAGTTTATAGGCTCGTATCGCTTTTGCAACCCATTACTGAAAAAAAGAGTGAATTTGGCTGACGGCCGATTGCGGTTGTCCGCACCAAGCGCCGCATGCCGATTCTTCGAAGCGTGACCACGACCGGCTTGCCCAGCAGCGTGAACGAGTGACGAGACGATCGATCCAAAGCAGATCGTTAAGAAACAGGCGACGGCCCATCGGGTCGAAGGTCAATCGTTGATCGTCTTGCGACGCAGCATGTGGTGATAGTGCTGCGCGAAGCGATGCGCTTCATCGCGAACATACTGCAGCAATCGCAAGGCAAACGAATGTTTGCTGATCCGCAACGATTCCGCCGCGCCGGGTAGAAAGATCTCTTCTTCCCGCTTGGCCAGTGAGAGCAAGGTCGGCGGCTCGATCTCCTGTTCCTGGAACGCCGCCAAGGCCGCGCTGAGTTGCCCTTTGCCACCATCGATAAGCAAGATATCGGGAAAGGCTTCGCCTTCATCGTGCAGACGCCGATAACGGCGCGACACGACTTCGTGAATACTGCGAAAGTCGTCGATGCCGTCCACGGCGCGGATTTTGTAGCGGCGATAGCCAGGCTTGAACGGCAAGCCGTCAATGAAATTCACGACGCTGGCCACGGTCTCGCCTCCGCCAAGATGTGCGATGTCGACTCCCTCAATGGTCCGTGGTTCCGAAGGCAGTTTTAGAACTTTGCGCAAGCCGGCCAACCCCTTCTTGGGATCGATATAAAACACTTCCGGTTGTGCGTGCGTGTCGAGTTCGCCTCGCTGGTCAAGCGTTTCCAGCATGTGCAGTTCGTCGCGCAGGCGCGCCGCGTCCTCAAACCGCAGCTCCTTTGAAGCGGCGAGCATGTCATTGCGCATTTGTTTAAGTAGCCGATCCTTCTTGCCAGCCAGAAACATTTGCAGCCGTTTGATGTCGCGACGATATTCGGTTTTGCCGATCCGCAAGTTGCACGGCGCGGTGCATTGCTTGATGCTGGCCAGCAGGCAGGGTCGAAACCATTCCCACCGTTCGTCGCCTTCGTCGATGTCCAGCGAACAGGTGCGAAACTTGAAAATCTTCTGCAGCACTTGCACCGCCCCACGCAACGCCCCGGCATTGGCGAACGGCCCATACAGCTTGACGCCCCGATCCTTCGGTTCACGCGTCACTTCGACGCGCGGAAAATCCTCGTGCGTGGTGATCATGAGGTAGGGAAACGTCTTATCGTCTTTGAGTTCCTTGTTGTGCTTGGGCTGCACATCCTTGATCAACCGGGACTCCACCAGCAGCGCGTCGACCTCGCTTTCGCACTCCACAAAGTCCGCGTCATGGATTTCATGAACCCAATCGCGGGTGCGCCGTTCGTCTTCCGCCCCCTTCAGGAAGTAGCTGCTGGCCCGCGAACGGAGGTTCTTCGCCTTGCCGACGTAAATCACCCTTCCCGCCGCGTCTTTCATCAGATAAACGCCCGGAGTTTGAGGGAACTCGCGCACCTTCGCCGCCGCTTCGCGAAAACCGAGCAGGTACTCCGGCGTATCGGCATCCGGTCGATTTTCCTCTTCTCTTGGGGAATCGTTCATGATTCAATTCTAGGCGCGAAACCCAAATCGGGTACAGGTGAGGTGGATGGCCAGCGGAAGACCTGCCGAATCGGTAATGGTCCGGCTTCCGAACCTTTACCCAGGTTTCGTGTCGTTTTGCGAAGAGAACTTCGGCCGACTGACGAGATTACAAAAAATGACCTTACCGCTCTTTGACCTCAATCACTGGTTCGCGAGGGCGGATGGCCGTTATGATCTCTCGCTTAGTCACTCCGGCTGTCAACCACTGACCGCTGCCGAGTTTCTGAACGAGGACGAGTTGCCTTCGTTCTTGAATGAATCGTTGGGCTACGGACCGGTTGACGGCTTCGCGGACCTGCGACAGGTCATCGCCGACCAGTACCAAACCATGGACTCGGGGCAAGTGATGACATTCCACGGCCCCAGCGAAGTCATCTATACCTTCATGCAGGCCATGGTCGAGCCGGGCGATAAGGTGGTTGTTCCCACGCCGCTGTTTTACACGCTGCACTCCATCGCTCGTCACAAAGGGTGCGATATGCACCAGTGGCGGCCGACCGACGAGACTTCCTGCACCTTCGACGTTGCCGATCTGGCCAAGATTTGCGACCGGTCGACAAAACTGATCGTGATCAATTTTCCGCACAATCCAACGGGGCAGATGATATCGGAGTCCGAACTGCGGCAAATCGTCGACATCGCCAAGTCGGCCGATGCGATGCTGGTCAGCGATGAAGTATTTCGGCTGCTGGAACTTCCGCCCCATCAGCCATTGCCCGCCGCATGCGACCTGTATGACAAGGCCGTCTCGATCAACGGCCTTTCCAAACCGTTTGGGCTGGGCGGCTTGCGGCTCGGCTGGTTGGCGACCAGGTGCGACGAGATCAGAGACGCCGTCAAGCAATACCGATATTACACCACCGAAATGACCAATACGCCCTGCCAATGGCTGGCCACTCGTGCCATGCAGCAGCAAGAGAAAATTCTCAATCGCAACCGAGCGCTCATCTTGGCCAACCTTGACCGGCTCGAAGCATTCGTCGAAACGCACAACGGCCTCTTGAAACTCACTCGCCCCAAAGCAGGCACCATGGCCGTGGTCGAACAGCGAACTGATCTGACTAGTTCCGAGTTTTGCGAACGAGTATTGAACGAAGAGCAAGTATTCCTAATCCCGGGCAAGCTACTAGGCATGTCCGATCGGCTGCTGCGATTCGGATTGGGCATGTCGGATTTTGAACAGGGCCTTGAGCGCCTCGACCGATTCATGCGAAGCGTCCCCCTCGGGGCTCAGTC
Source organism: Planctomycetota bacterium (assembly GCA_029259935.1). The sequence goes on along the minus strand of JAJDEH010000282.1, from coordinate 17,226 downwards.
ATGACCGACGACGAGTTCCTCGCCGCTTTCGAATCTTGCACACTGCCCTACGAGCAATGGAATCACCATGCGCACGTGCGAGTAGCTTTTCTCTATGCGGCGAGGCATGATGCCCCGTCGGCGGCCGATCACATGCGATCCGGCATTCGGGCGTACAACAAAGCGAAGCAAGTTCCCGAGGCGGTGGACCGAGGCTACCACGAGACCACGACATCCGCCTTCATGCAACTGGTCAGCGAAGCCGTCGCGGCCGCGGAGCCATGCACAACGTTTGAGGAATTTTCACAGCGCTGGCCGCAACTGTTCGACAAACGCGTATTGCTTAAATTCTACTCAAGAAGCCGTATCATGTCGCCGGAAGCGAAGGTGACGTTTGTGGAACCAGACAAAATGGCATTGTCGTTATCCGTTCTCGATACGTACTCCGACGAAGTTGGCCCGAAAAAAACTCATTGAGACAGGCGAATCTGTGGGCCACACAGAAGGTGAGTACTCTGCTCGTTCGGCCTTGGTAGCGTCGAGGGTTGTCCAACCCGTTCGTGCGGTTATCATCGTTTGCAGCGCAGCAACTTGCTTGTCTCTGTCGATCCGAAATAACTACTTGCAGGGTGCAGATTGTGGGAAGGGATGCGGAAACTTCGAACGGCGTTGTATCTGTCCAACTCGACAGGGCGATTGGAGACCAACGACTCATGATGTGGATTTCGACGCTGGTCGGCTTGGGCATGGCGATCTGGATGTCATACCGTTGTGCGTGCGACTACTCGAATGTCCTCGCTTCTAAGAATTGGATCGAGACAAGTTGCAGGGTGATCGAGAGCGGGCTGGGAGCCGACGATGAACTGGGATTCCCCATCAAGATCAAATATCGATACGTGTTCAACGAGAAAGAGTTTGTATCTGATCGCTATGATCTTGTGGAGGATTCGGTTGCGCCTTACCGCTGGAAGCAGAGCGTTATTGACAAGTATCCGGTGGGAAGCGAGGCGGTGTGCTTTGTCTACCCACCGGACCCACGCCAGGCCGTGTTGACACGTGGATGGACGAGATCGGTAAGTAGATCCCTGGGTATCTTGGCATTCGTGAGTGTGACGGCCTGGGGCGTGTTCTCCTGCGGTGTTTTTCGCCTCAGGCAAATGTACAGCGACGGCGAAACGGAATCACCGGAAGTCGGTTGGCAACCTCTCTTGGCCCGTTCCGCGCAAGGAGATGGTTCGACCGCCGGTTTGCTTCAACTACGGCCTGTGCGTTCCAGGTTTCAGGAAACTCTGATCAAAATAGTGAAACGGGTACCAGTTCTGGTCTTCGCCCTGATTGCTTTCATTTTGCTTTACTTGTTTGTGGTGGAATTAGGGGTAGTGATTTGGTTCACGCTAATTCTGTTGCTTTCATTAATTTGCGATCTGTTCCGCCTTGGATATAGCGGGGTAAAGCTTGCGCTGTGGTCGCTGTGCCCTCGTCCAAGGATCCGAGCCAATACGGCGATCCCTTCGCTGGGTGGCTCAATTGACGTTGAGTGGTCGCTGACCGGTGGTCTTCCGAGAGTTCGCAGACTGAAAATTCTTCTCAAGGGTAGCGAGCAAACCAAGATGAAAGAAGGAAAACGTTCTAAGAGAGTCCGTCGTGAGACTTTCGCCGAGGTAGTCATCGCCGACACCACCGACGCGCGTAAGATGATGGGCGGTCGACAAAGCGTAGCAATTCCCAAGAACGCGGTTCCCTCGATGGAGTTTGGCAAAAGCAGCATCACTTGGTCGATCGAAGTGAACCTCGATGTACTTTGGTGGCCCAAACCTGCTGCTTCGTTTCCACTTTGTGTGATGCCAGTCTCTTGTCATGAGTCGGCGACATGAGTGTCCTATTTTTAGCGACAGAGGGCAATCAAGCTCGGTTTGAACCTGGCGAAGTCGTTGGCATTCAGACGCGCTGGGACTTCGAATCTCCACCTGATGCCATTGAAGTGAGGCTAGTTTGGCACATCGAACGCCTCAGTGAAGAAAAACCGAGTTGGATCGTGATACCAGACAAATCACGAATTGAAAATCCGGACGCTCAGGGAGACCATGCCTGTCAAATGGCTTTGCCCGAGATGCCGTTTAGCTTTTCGGGCAAGTTGATTTCCCTCAGGTGGGGCGTGGAGGTTGTAGCGTTGCCGTTCCTGGAGGCAACTCGTTTAGATATATCGGTCAGCCCGGATCGAAGATCCGTCATGCTTCATCAGGACGGCACCTGAGTGCGAGTTTTTCATTCTTCGTGTTTCGTGGTTGGATAGCGACGGAGGGGCAATGAACAGGCAGGGTGCGTCGCCTTAGTTCTAGCCGATCGGACGATGCGCTACAGAGCGGAGGATTGTTTGGCATCCCGCTTGCGTGGTAATATCCACGATTGGGTATTTCGCGTTTCTGAAGGTCTCGCCCACTGAATTCTGGTAAGAGGATTCTTGGCGGAAGCATCGGGATGGCAATGAGTCAATGCTCACACTGTTCAGGCTCCAATGCCCTTCTTGAGAATGGCATTTGTCCGGCGTGTGGACGGATTGCTGCTGAAAATAGTGAACTCAATGACAATGACGAAGTGGGCGGCTTTCAAGATCCCATGGCCGAGGACACTCGGTCGCTCGAAAGCTCGACCGTCCCGCCACCTCAACCGATCGCCCCCAAGCTAAGTTTCTTGGGGGCAATCGGCTGGTGTTTGGCGCTACTCTTGGTCCAGGTCCTCCTGGGGCTAGTGGTCGGCGTGGTTTTGATTGTCACGGGATTCTCAACCCTGTTCGTTGAGAATCAGCGATCGTTCATCGTTTGCTTTGTGGTTGCTCAGTTACTCATGCTGGCGATCGGCTGGAATCAACTAAAGCCAGACCCCGTGCGGGCGCTGGCGATACGCGGTATCAGCCTGTTTCACTTATTCTTGGTGGTTCTACTGATTCTGCCCCTTGCCGTTTTGAGCGAAGAAATTGCGAACCGTGCGGGCGACACGTACGACCATTTCATCGGTACTGAGGAAGCACTCGAAGCGAGTGTCATTTCGATCGATCAGGCACGCGGCCAGATCGGCTACGCAAGCCCCTTCGGAGAACAGCTCGAAGTGCTTGCTCAGCAGCCGTGGATCATCATGATTTTGGTTGGTTGTGGCGTGCCTGGTGTTTGTGAGGAAGTCTTCTTTCGTGGCTTTCTAGGGCGTGGGCTGTTGGCACGATACGGCGTCGTCGTAGGCGTACTGTTGACTTCGTTAATTTTTGCGTTGTTTCATATCGATCCGGTTCAGGTTTGCTACACATTTGTAATTGGAATCGTCTTTCATCTTGTCTATTCGTGGACTCGTACTCTTTGGGGGCCCGTCCTGGTACACATCTCGTTCAATGTCATGGGCCTCGCCCAAGGGAAACTCATATTAGACGGCAGACTCGTCTTTGGCGGAGGAGCGGGGGACGAGAACATTTGGATCCCCTGGTGGCTGACCGCGGCCACGCTAGGCGCAGTCATCGCGTTGGCGTTTCTCTTCTACCATTCACGCATTCGATTTCAGGCGGCGGATGACGACCAGTCGTCGTGATCGCCCGGATACGCGACGAGCGGCCTACCGCCCGCTTCGTTCGTGGGCTACATCTGCGAGTCGACGCCCAAGTTCCTGCACTTCGGATTGGCCGCGGTCGCTTACCTGCTGTTCGCCGCCGCCCTAGCGAGTGCCGCCTTGGTCTGGTTTGACCCTAACGATGCTTGGGTGCGACTCGAACGCGGAGCTCTGCATTTCGAACAACAGCAATACGACGAAGCCGTCGAGGAGTACTCCAAAGCGATTGACGCCAATCCCGATTTCACCGATGCCTACCTAGGCCGTTGTGAAGCGTATCGTTTATTGGGCGAGAATGAAAAGGCGCTAGTCGATTGTGAGAAAGCGCTTGCGCTCGACGACACATCTGCTTGGGGTTTCGCCGAACGGGCCGAACTTCGTCGACTGACGGGTGATTTGAAGTTGGCGCTGGCCGACTGCGATCGGGCGATCGAACTTGAATCGAACTTCGCCTGGGCCTATACCGTGCGAGGCAGCATTCACAGCGACAACGGCAACGGTGGCGAAGCGATCGCCGACTTTAACAGCGCGCTTTGGCTCGACCCGGAACATGCCATGACCCATCACCTGTTAGCATTGGAATTGACTTATTGCGAAGATGAGCAATATCAGAACTCCGAGGAAGCAATTTTTCATGCGAGAGAATCATGCGCGCTCACGGGCTGGACGGACCCTCACATGGTGGCAACCTTGGCCGCTGCATACGCTGCTGATGGCCAATACGCCAAAGCGATTACCAATCAGCGCCACGCCTTGGAAGATGCACCGACCGACGAGCTGCAAGATTTTCAAGAACGCCTTAACGAATATGAAGGCGCACGTGGTCACCTGCCCGACTTGAAGCGCCTCCTGGATCAATCCTACAAGTTCAACGACCAACGCAACCAATTTCGCACGAGCCGTCCATGACCCGATCCATCATTATTACTTTCCTTTTTGCGATTCCTACTCTCGTGTTCGCGCAAGAGAAGACGTCAGATTCCGCTGTCATCGCACAGCTTCGGGAACTAAAGCCCCTGCCGAAAATTCACTATTCTTGGCCGTTGCCGTTTAAGAACTTGTCCGATGAGTTGTTGCGCGAATACGTGCGCATTACTCATGCGGCATCGTTAAGCGGCGAGTGGAGCAATCCGGAGCAAATCGATCGATCGGTTTTGATTTGCAAGCAAGTGAACGCGGCCAAGCCCACGATTCCCGCGTCGATTGGCATCAACTACTCCGTCTGGCATCGGCGCTTCGGGAAAGACCTGCCGGCTACCGACATGGGACCGACCCATCAAGCGGAACTTGACTATCTACAGTCTCGCTTGGAATCGATTCGCGATCAACTAAAACTGGCCAACGAAAAGCACGACGCGAACGTCGCCCTTTCGGCAGTACTCTTCGATTCTGAACACTTTCACGTTCGCGCGGACGATCCCAAATGGAACATGGCGATTACCCAAAAGTACGACGCGGCTTATGACACCGTCCGCCGTATCTTTCCCAAGGTACGTATCGAGTGGTATGCCCGTGGCGCGATTCATCCGGGGGCGTCATCGACGGGGTGGAGCCAAGCCACGTATTTCGCACTCGACGAAAAGGGCGAGACCTTTGGTTGTTCGCTGTACCAAGTGCCGGAGATTGGATACACGCGCGAGATCTTTCACAGGACGGCTCGCAATGCCGAGCGGCACGGCTGCGAGGAGGTGACTCCGTGGATCGCATTGGCTTCTGGATACCGCCGCCAGACGGACAAATATCACGAATTTTCTCTCGACTGGAATTACGACCTCATCTACTCTTGGAAGCTTGGTGCCGAGGTCAATCATCCGTGGTTCGGCGCGCCTGAAAGGCACCAGCGATTTGCCCCCTGGAACAAAGCGAAGATCGCCATCTTCTATCCCGAGCCGTTCGGCCGCTCGCCGCATTGGGGCCGGCATTTCATCGCTTACGTTCGTGGCGCGCACCTGATCAAGTCGCTGCCGGACGACGAATGAGCCCCAATCGCATTCCAGAGACCGCTGCGCACCTACGCGGTCATTTTTCCTCGACAACCACTTGCTTTAGCACCGGCGCTTTTTTCGGAACTGGCGAGACCACGTAGCGAACTTCGCGGGTCTTCGCCGGTTGCCCTTCTTTCGCGGTTTCGACGATCAGTTTTCCGTCGTCCGTGAATTGTTCGCGGTTGTCGCCGCGAACGCGCGTCCAGCCAAGCAATTTTCCATTTTCGCCGTAGCGGTACTCATCCCGCCAGTCCTTGCGCAGGTCCAACAGTGGATCGACATAGTTGCCACTCGCGGTGGCGTCGGCGTGGTCGATCACTTGAATGCGGTGTTGATCGTCGTACGTTCGCTTCTGATTATCCAAATAGTAAAGACTGATGAACGCGGGCGCTGAGTAGTGGTCGCCGTTGTTTACAAACACGCCAATGTCGACTCGGTTCGATGCTGGTTCCGCCGGGCCGTTGCCCGCTTGCCGTTCGTGATAAGGAATGAGCAACGTCGCGATTGAACCGGATTCATTCAGGGGCTTAATGCGAATGCGCTCGGCGTCACCTCGCAAGACGGCCCAGTGATAAGTCAGCGGCCGCCCGTCGAGATCTTGGCTCGCTTCGGCACTGACGACCATCCGCCGCATATATTTGCTCGACCTGGCGACCCGAGCGATTGCACAGGGCGTGTCGAATATTTTTTCGTTTTGTGGCTGCCCTTGCTGGCCGACGGTGCCGAAGTAGTCGCGTCCGCTGACACCTTGATCCTCTTCGACCACTTTCAACTGAACCAGTGGCGGCAGCGAATCGGGCTTCAGGTCGTGGGCCATGGTGACCATTTTCACGACATCCAGTTGATTGCCGTCGAAGACTGTCGGATGGGCTTTGCCGGTGAGGTAGTCACCGGCTTTGGCGACCATCTTGTTGCTCGACCGGAAGATCATCTGTACGGTGGGCATCAGCATGCCTGCCTTGGCCAGTTTCGCTTTGACCTCCGGATGAAAGGCGGCCAGCGTCTGCGCGACGGCGTTCATGAATGCTCGATCCGACCCCGACGAGCCTTGCGAAATAATCAGATAAGGCGTGTTGGCTGGGAACACGTCGCCGTACCCCTTCTTGTCCCGTCCGTTGTGTCCAGGATCGTGGTCGCGATGTTCGGGGTAGAAATAAAGGTGATTGGCTCGATAATGCAGATAGAGACGCGCCGCGCCACCCGGTTGCGTGATGGCCAAACGGCCTTGGCCGCGCCAAAATGGACCGGACGTCAGCGCGGTCGAAGAATTTCCAATGGTGACGGCATTGTAGCGAAAGAATCGCTGCAGTCCGTGATGTAGATTGCGTTTCTTGGCGGCCTCGGAAAATTCCACGCGGGTCAATTGTGGCAGTGCCCGAAAGTTCATATTCGAATGATCGCTGTCGTGATTGTCGTACAGATCGGCCTGGTTGCCGGCGGCCGTCCCTTCCTTGTACCAACGGCGAAGTAGCTCGCCCGCTTTGCCCAGTCCAACCGTGGGCTCTGGTTGAGGTGCGTCTTTGTCAAACTTGACGAACGCGCGAAACATTCCCAGCCTGGTATCCCAAACAACATTCTTTTCGGTGATCAACACTTGTCCTTCAGCCGGTTCGACTGGCTGGGCGGTGTACTTCCAACCCGACGCTTCCTTGACAGGCTCGGCGGCCGATTTGAGGATCGCGGCGAACCGCTCGTTGTCGCGCAGACTGGCCAGGTCGTCGTCCGCTTGGATGTGTTCGGGATTTCGAAAGCCCACGGCGACGGCTTTCTCGAGCATGTCCAGGGCCGCGTCGGCCTTATCTTGCCGAGCCAGCGCACACGCCAAGTTGTAATGAGCATTGATATCGTGCGGTACTCGCTCGACCGCCTGCAGCAATTTCGTTTCGGCTTCCGCGAACTTGCCCGCGTTCAACAAGATCAACGAGGCTCTGTTCTCGGCCGCTTGAACAGCTTGCAATCTTGGCAGATCAAAAACATTGGGCCGTTTGTCGTCCTGAGCCTGAACCGATCCAGCCAGCGCGACCAAGAGGAAGACGGCTTGGCAACGTAAAGTCAACATATCGAAAACCTCTTTCCAGTCGGTTGGGCTCTCAAACTAATTAAGGGCGAGTTGCTCCGGTTCGGTTCTCCCCCCTTACCAAGGGGGAGCAAGAGGGGGTCACTCAGCTCGCTCGATACGCTCATCATCGTAGCCAGCATCGGTGGGCGCGTACATTACTTTGCCACGTAAATCTCAATGTTGAAGCGAACATCATGACGAACCCGGATTGCCCTTATTCGCACGCCACTGTGCGAATTCTTGACGGGCGGGGAATCAAGCGACCGCGATTGCGGAAAAACGCAGTCCTGTAGGCGTAACTTTTCGTTCATGATTACGCTTAAGAAGTATCCTTTGATAAGGCTGCGGACCACGGACAGAAACAGTAAGGATCAGCCCATTCACGACAAGCGACGACAATCACACTTATCGGCATGAGTTTTGCTTTAAGAACCTCCAAAGTGGCGGTCTTTGAGCAAACAACATGGAAAGGCAAGAAATGAGTACCGAAGACGAAAGAAAATCCGTTCAGCGCGAACTCGATTGTGAACGCGATTTTCTAAAGCGGCAGTCCCTCATGAAACGCCTGTGGCATCTCACACGAGTCGAAACAGCCGGAGAGGGAAGCAGCGATCTGGGGACGAAGGAGAGCCGCAAGAAGAGTTCCCAATTAGTAGCCGCCCATTCGCTGTAACTCAGCGCGTCGCCTTGCGAATGAAGCAGTGCCCGTGAAGCAAGCCACGGGCCTCGCGATGTTGCCTCGAATCCGATATCAGGTTGGCTTCAAACGTGGCACGCCCGCTTCGGTTTGCCGGAGTCGTTGATCGCTTCGCGATGAGAACGAACTCCTCCTTGTTGCCGTTGGGCACATCTCATCGTTGCCGTTGGGGACATCGTCGCTGGTGGGTGCATCTCATCTGCTCACCGCGCGCTATCCGGGCGCGGCCTATTCGCATACAATTGAAATTACCAGCGACGGAAGGGGACTAGAGCTAACCGGTACCCATTTTCACGAGATTCGCGCGGATGGTTGCCATTGTTCGTATGTTACAGGGTCGCGACTGCCCCGCTTCCGTCCGTTACGTTCATTCTACCCGATTATTCAAAAGTGGACTCCCACGCGGCAGAATTCCAATCGCTCGCTATCCGGGCGGATGTTTGACGTCGCTCCGTACAAAAAGGGAACGGCCGAATGCTTGCACAACGCGTTTTTCCTTTCGCGGCCGGGTTGCTGTTGACGTTCATTGGCATCGCCCGCTGCTCGGCCCAGTCGAAAGATTTGCTGCCGGTATCGTCACCCCGTTGGCGAGTGCCGACGGTGAACGATCCAATCGATGAAGAACTCGTGCAAGGGCTCACCACCAAGTTTGCCAAGAGTGGCTCGCTTGCGATTCCCGCCTTTCAGCCGCTGTCGGTTGGCGATGCAATTTTGATGCGGTCACCAGAAAGGCTGCTGGCCATCGACTTTCGGACGGGCCGGCGAATCTGGGAGTTTCCTTGGTCTTTCGAGGCGCCAGCCGCGCCGGCTGTAGTTGGGCGGGTACGACGGCCGAGGACATCACCCGAATCTAGGCGGCTGAATTTTTTGACTCACCGGCTGTGGCACGATACGGCCTACAGTCGCATCAGCACCGATGGCCGCCAGGTTTTTCTGCTTGACGAGCTGGGCGACATTGGAGAGCGTGGGGCCGCCAGTCGATTGTCGCGGTCGTCCAATCGCCTAGTGGCTCTTGATGTTTCCAGACAAGGCGCGCTGGAATGGTCGGTTGGCAGGGCGGTGGATCATTTCAATGACGAGCCGAGACTGGCTGACGCGTATTTTCTTGGCGCACCTTTGGCGGTGGATGGCAAATTGTACGCGCTGGCGGAATTGGACTCCAAAATACAGTTGGTCGTACTCGCCGCCGGCACTGGACGATTGGATTGGTCGCTGGCCATCGCCGATCTTGAAGATAGCGAGCAAGACCGCAGGTCGTTTCGCCGGCTGGCCGGAGCGACACCAGCGCTGGCCGAGGGAATGATTGTCTGTCCAACATCAACGGGAGTCGTGGTGGGCGTGAATGCCGTCACGCACGTGGGCGCTTGGCGATACGAATACAAGACCGACTTTCGACTTGCGGAAGAGCGGATCTATAGCGGCACGTTCACCGCCGGCGCGCCGGGCGATCGGTGGGCCGAACCGAACGTGGTGATTCACGACGGCCGCGCGATGGTCACCGCCGTTGAATCCGACAAGTTGCACTGCATCGATCTAAAAACTGGCAAGCTGGCCCGGCCGACCAGCGACCGGGGCGACGCACTGTTGATGGCCGACGCCGGTGACGGAATCATCTTGCTGTTGGGCAAGAGCGGCGTGAGGGCCCTGCGAATTTCCGACGGCCAAGAAGCGTGGATGGACCCTGGAATGCTGGCCGCCGAGCCAAGCGGCCGCGGCGTTCGCGCGGAAAAATTCTACTACCTGCCCACCGCCACCAAGGAAGTCATCAAGATCGATATCACCGGCGGCAAGATTGTCGGCCGCGCAAAGACGGATCACGTTCTAGGCAACTTGGCCGTTCACCAAGGAGAGATAATCTCGCACGGCGTGGATTGGATCACCAGCAGCGCGGCCCGCCCAACGCGGGATGACTAGCGGGCACTGTCTTGAACGCGTACTGCCATGTTTCGGCGAGTACAATGAGCCGTTCAGTTTGATCGACTTGCGGAAGAACTTTAACACGTCCGAGCAATACCGGATTCATGGTCGCGTCACCCAACCAACCTATTCAAGATGCCGCGTCGGCCGAGCAACAACAACGCGATTTGTTGCTCGCGGAGTTGCTCGTCGAACTGACTGAGCGCGCGCAGCGCGGCGAGCATGTTGAAATCGAGAACTGCTGTCGCGAGCATCCCGATTTGGCGGACGAGCTTCGTGAGTTGTGGGCGGCTGTGATGGTGGCCGAGGCGGCTGGCAGTCACGCCAGTAAAACTCAGGAGAGTTCCGACGCTCCTGATGCACCGGTTCTGCGGATGGAGTTGCCTTGTCGTTTCGGTGATTTTGAATTGCTCGAGGAAGTTGGCCAGGGCGGAATGGGGGTGGTTTATCGGGCGCGACAGATTAGCCTCAATCGCGAAGTGGCCGTGAAGATGATTCTGAGGGGCCGATTGGCCAGCAGTACGGACCTCGATCGCTTTCAAGCCGAAGCCAAAGCAGCGGCGCGGCTGGACCAACCCGGTATCGTCCCCGTCTATGAAGTTGGCGAACATGACGCCCAGCCATATTTTTGTATGAAGTATGTCAAGGGCCACACGCTGTTGGACGAGTTGAAGGAAGGCCCACTGAGCGACCGTCGTTCGGCGATCGTGCTGGGCATGGTGGCCCGGGCAATACACCATGCCCATCGTCACGGCGTGCTGCATCGTGATCTCAAGCCTTCGAATATTCTGATTGATGAAAAGGGCAATCCTCACATCACCGATTTTGGACTGGCCAAACAGGTTTCGGACCCGGCCAGCCTGACAAGGACCGGCGCGGTGTTGGGAACGCCTGCTTACATGGCTCCCGAGCAGGCCGCCGGCGCGCGGGGTGCCGTGGGTCCGGCCAGCGACGTCTATAGCCTGGGATCGATTCTGTATCACGCGCTTACCGGACGCCCGCCATTCCAAGCCGATTCTCCCGTTGACGTCGTACTCAAGGTACTCGATCAAGAACCGATGCCTCCCCGCATGGTCAACTCGAAAGCCGATCGCGATCTGGAGATGATCACGCTACGTTGTCTGCAAAAGCCGCCCGACTTGCGCTACGACACCGCGCGGGCCTTGGCCGACGACCTTGACGCGTTTCTCAATAATGAGCCGATCGCTGCTCGCACCGGCCGGCTATCTCAAGTCTTTTCCCAGTTGTTTCGCGAGACGCATCACGCGGTCGTGTTGGAAAACTGGGGCCTGCTGTGGATGTGGCACAGCTTGGCGTTGTTGACCGCCTGCGTGCTGACCAATGCCATGTATTGGTGGGGGTTGAAAGAGGAATCCGATCGTTGGTGGTACCTGCTGCTGTGGACCGCCGGTTTTTGGACTTGGGCGGGCGTCTTCTGGTTCGTGCGCCGGCGAATGGGGCCGGTGACGTTTGTCGAACGGCAGATCGCCCACGTTTGGGGAGCCAGCACGTTGGCCATTGCCTTGCTGTTTCCCTTGGAGTGGTGGCTTGACTTGGAGGTCTTGAAGCTGTCCCCCGTGCTGGGCTTGATCGGGGCCATGGTGTTCCTGATCAAGGGGGGAATTCTGTCGGGCAGTTTTTACATCCAAGCCGTGGCGTTGGTGCTGGCCACCGCCGCGATGGCGACTTGGCCTGACATCGCCCATCTCATTTTCGGTGTGGTGTCGGCTGGCTGTTTTTTCTTTCCAGGGCTGAAGTACTATCGGCAGCGTCTGCTTGCGGATCGACGGCAGCTTGTGTAGCGGTCGTTGAGCGCTTTTCGAATAAGTAGAACGAAACGAAACCGATTACGCCATGATTGCGGAGCGATCAGCGCCTTACTTCATGTTCGCCACGCAGTACAGCGTGTTGCTTGAGCGAATGAAAATCTGGCCGTCGGTGATGGCCGGGGTCGCGCTGAAATCTCCGTCGTCCGAATCGAACCGGTTCTTCGCTAGTTGCTCGAACTTTTCTCCGAGGGCGACTACGTACGTATCGCCTCCGCGAGTGGAGTAGTACATTTTGCCGTCGGCCACAACTGGCGAGGAATAGTCTTGGCCACCTCCACCGCCGAAGCGTCGCCGGCCCGCGCCGCCCGCGTTGGCTTGGCGGCCGGATGTCGAACTGCCACCGCTGAGCCGAGACTGATAGACCTTGTCACCAGTTTTGGCATCCAGGCAATTGGCGGTCTTGCTGCTGACCCAAAACAGCCGGTCTTCGAAGAAGACCGGTGTGCCAATACGGCCCCGATCGCGAGTGCTCCAAACCACGTTGGATTTCGACACATCACCCTTGCCGCCCACACGGACCGCGACCGCGCCGCCGCCTTCACGGCCCGACTCGACCGCGTAGACGATGCCGTCATGCGCCACCACGCTGGAACAGATGGAACTGGCCTCGATTCCGTCGCAATACCAGCGCAGTTTTCCGGTGTCCGGATTGAAACCCCAAACTTCATAAGGCACGGCCAGCACTAGGTCGACTCGGCTCTCGCCCACTTCAACCAGCACGGGAGTTCCCCAAGTTCCGTTGAAGCCTTGCGCTTCCTGTCGCCAAACTTCCTTGCCGGTTTTCTTGTCGAGCCCGACCAGCGCTTCGCTTTCCGCCGAAGCCGTCACGATCAACAAGTTCTTATACAAAATCGGACTGGAACCGGATCCCCAGCCGCGCGGGTCCGACTCGGTGCCGACACTGGTTTGCCAAAGTTGCTTGCCGTCCATGTCAAAGGCCAAGGCACCTGTTTTCCCAAAGAAAACGTAAACCCGTTCGCCGTCGGAAACGGGAGTGTGCGACGTGTAGCCATTTTCCATGAACATGCCGCGGTAGGCATCTTCGGGAAGGAACGGCTCGACATCGCTGGTCCAGTTGATCTTGCCCGTTTCTCGGTCGACGCAAACTAGATGGCGTTTGAGGGTTTTGGGATCTTCCTCGCCACCGCTCCAGCAGGTAACAAACACGCGGTTGCCGACGATGATCGGACTGGAGCGGCCCTTGCCTGGCAAGTCCGTTTTCCACTTCAGATTCTCCGTTTCGCTCCAGGTAACCGGGGTCGGCGTGCTGTCGGGACTAACGCCCGAACCGTTAGGTCCGCGAAAGCGACTCCAGTCGCCAGCGAGCGCGCTGGAGGTAAGAAGGCAAACCAACAGCCAACTCGCAGTGTTTCTCACCATGGAACATGACCTTTAATCAAGCGGGGCAAGTGATTGGGCCGGGAATGTTTGTGAGTACTCAGTCGATCGAGGGCCGCTTGGGACGCTGGCCGGATTGACCCGGGCGCCGCCGTCCGCCACGAAACTGTCGCTCGGGCATCTTGAAAGGTTCGCCTTTCATTTCTTCGAACTTCTGCTTCTGATCGTCCGTCAACACAGCCATGATGTCGGATTGGCTCTTTTCGCGAAGTTCGGTCATCTTCTCTCTGATGTTCTCGCGGTCTTGTCCTCCTCGAAAAAGCTCACGGAACGATTCCGCAATTCCTTCTTGAATCGACACAAGTTCTTCCTGCTGCTCGTCCGTCATCCCAATCGCCTTTGCCAACTCCTTGTCGGCGAGCGCGCGGATCCCTTGATTTTGGATGCTGATTTCCTTTAGCCGTTTAAGCTGGTGCGGTAGCAATACGTCGTCCAACTTTTTCCTTGCTTCCGCGAATCGGGCCTGAGCCTTTTCACGAAATTCGGCGAGAGCTTTCTCTCGCTCTTCCTCGGAGAGTTCGCGAAAGTTGACTTGTGGTCGCTCGCCACGAGAGCCGTCGACAATCTTTTGAATTTGCTCTTTTTGATCGTCGATCACTTCCAGCTCTTCAAGGACCTTGTCGATTCGGACGAGGCTCAATAGCGGATCGCCACCGAAGCCGCCGAACGAGCCTCGGCCAAGACGACCTTGGGCCTGGGCCGTTGAGCAAACCGCAATCATCAACAGCATTGCGAGCGCCGAAACTGTGATTTTTCGAGTCATTTTGAATACTCCTTGGAAAAGATGGTGCATGGGCGGGGAAGGACCTTGGCCGTTCTACCCGCCGCTCGCTGATTGCAAATTAGAGTCGAGAACACTAAAACGTGTGGATCGCGGGACGCCTTGGCGTTGTCTTGATCGCGATCCAGAAATTCAGTTCTTCCGAAAAGAGCTGAACTTCAATTCAAAAAATCAAACCGGGATCTCACCTATTTTTCATTTGGTCAAGAAGATGGCCAATTCGGTCACCGTAATCTTGCCATTCTTATCGCTGTCCGCCGCCGTGGGCGGCTTCTTCATTTCGCTCCATTCCCTAACGTCTAAAACACCATCTTGGTTTTTGTCATATTCCTTGATTCTGCTGGCCGCATACGTCAAATAGCGCGGGTCGACCTTGCCCGGACTCACGGTCTTGGCGGGGCTCGTTGTAGTGGCGGTAGTCTTTGCAGCGGTCGCATCGTTCGCACCACCAGAATTTCCCGCGACGGCGGAGGCCTTTTCGGAGGAAGTTCCCGCGTCAGCAACTATAGCTTTTTTGGGCTGCGTTTTTTGACCCCCTGCAATCCATTCCTTGGGTGTAATCACACCGTCTCGATTGGCATCGATCATGTAAAACTTGTCCAACGCATCATCGGTCCAATCTTGGGAGAATTCGGACATGGCGACTTGTCCGTCTTCGTTCTTGTCAGCCTCCACGAACCAATTGCTCACACCCAGCTTCTTAAGCCGTTCCTCAGTGGTTCTCCATCTTTCGAATTTCGGACTGGAGAGCGGCTTCGTGTCTTTGGCCTTGGATTTCTTACGTTCATCGGAGGAACCACGGCTACGGTCCCTATCACCGCTTCCGTATCCACTGCGGCCGAAACCTCCTCCGCCGAATCCACTAAAACCACTGCGTCCAAACCCGCGGCTGGAATCTCCGCGCGATGAATCGCCACCCGACCCGCGAGAACTCGATCGGGAAGACTTGTTCTTCTCTTCCTTGGCCCGGTCATGGGCCGTGCGCAGTGCAAGTTCGGAAACGTTGATTTTTCCGTTGCCGTCGCGATCGAAGTCGGTCAAGCTGGTCATCCGGCGACGTTCCATTTCTTCTTTGTCAATGGTGCCGTCCCCGTTGCGATCGTAGTATCGAAATCGACGCTGGGCATCTTGGCGATCTTGATCCGAGACTCGCACCGCATATAGCTCGGCGTTCTCGCCAAAGCCGGGTACGGGATCGAGTAAGTCTTCCTCGCCGAATCCGGGAACCTGCGGTTCTTCGGCCACCTTGGCGCGCTGGTTGGAGGAAGAACTGCCCGAGTCGCGGTCGCCCCGCCCCTGCGACATTCGCTGGCTCAACTTCTCCAAGGACACTGGTTTGGAGAAATCAATCTGCATGCGTTCACCAATTCGCTGCAGGATAAACGCCGACGGGCCTTTTGCTTCTTCTGGTTCAATGGTTCCGTTGCCGTTGGTATCGAATCGCGCCAGAAAAGCGGTGGGGCCACCGCCCGAATCACCACCTGGCCTACCACTGAAGCCGCCTCGGAATCCACCCGGTCCGCCACCGAAACCACCGCGCCCGCCAAAGCCACGGTCTTGACCATTGAGCGGGTCAAGCAAAACCGCTCCCAACAGCAGGAAGAGAAAGCCACAACCTAAGAGCTTGGTACGACGAATCATTTTACAATTCCTTTACGGCTTCCCCGTCGTGTTCATAGGGGGTCAACAATTCACACAAGCGTAGCCGAGCGCGATGAAGCATCGATTTCACCGCGTTTCGCGAAGTGTTCATTTCCGTCGCAATCGCTTCGTGACCCAATCCCTTGAGGTAGTAGAGAGAAATCGCTTCGCTCTGTCGATCATTGAGGCGGCTCATCGCGGAAAAGAGCATCTGATGGCGCTCGCCCCGCAGAAGAACGTCCGAAGGACTGGCACGCACATCCACTTGGGAGGCAAAGGCGGAAGCATGTTGGCGATGGCATTTGGGCAGGGTAATCAAAGGCCGCCAGCAATGCCGTTGTTTGGCGTTGGATACGACGTTGTTGACGATCGTAAACAGCCAGGTAGAGAATTTCGACTTGGGCACATACCGGTCACGGGCACGAAATACCCTCAAGAAGACTTCCTGAGAAAGGTCGGCCGAACTCGCGTTGCTACCCATCAAATACGAAATCGTTGACTGGACGTAGCCGTAATAGCGGTCGGCCAATTCGTCAAATGCTTGCAAATCGCCGTGACGAACGGCCAACATCAATTGAGCGTCCTGGTCGCCCCCCTCATGTGAGGGTTTGGGTGAATCCGCGATCTTGATCATGTAACTAGAGACTCATGCTACCCAAGTAACGCCAAGTGTTAGGTAGCTAAACGGGCGTCTCTAGCGATCGTACACAGTCTGCCCCACGGTTTTTCGCCCAGAAGCGGTCAATTGGGCAAATTGGAGGCATCCTTCGAATCGCGGACTCGATCAGTCTTTGTCGGCCGAGGTGAGCGACCAAGCTGGGATCCAGTCAGTCTTGGTGACCTTCATGCCATAATCTTCCAGCAGTCGCTTTTGCATATCGGGAAAATGGCCGGCACCGTAGAAGATCCCAATCCGTCGCTGGCCCGCCGCAATTTGCCGGTCCAAGACCTCGAAAGCCCGTTTGTTGCGCTCGGTGATGATCGTCGAACCGTTGGGGCCGTCGATTCCTCCCATGGCTAGTTCCAAGTCGTCGAATTGCTCGGCCATGACCCGCTTTAGCTGCGTGGTACGGTCTTTGGCGAAGAGTGCTCGCAGTAAATTGAAATCACTCGAACGGGAAGGGTTTTTGGCCTGCATGGCGGCGTTGTAGCCGACCATCCGCATATACATTTTGAAAAAGCTCTCGTCACGGTTCTTCATGCTGTTGGCGAATTCCTTGGGGGTCATGTCGGCGTGAATAAAGTTCTTTTTCGAGTAGTCGATATGGTCGAGTTGAAATTCGAGACCGAGCATGGATTTCATTCCACGTTGAAATCCGGCGACGGAACTGCCACTGCGGCGAGCATCC
>JAJDEH010000281.1 GCA_029259935.1 Planctomycetota bacterium | reverse complement strand
CGATGTTGAAGGAAACATCGTTGGGCCGGAATTCTAATTGTCGCTGGGTGAAGAATCGCCCCGCAAACAAAGCTAGCACTTCCCCGTCAACCCAGGGCTTCTAATTGTCGCTGACCGGGAAAACTAATTGTCGCTACACAGCTAGCCACCGCGCCCAGTATCGACCGAGTCCGACCTACCAGGATAGTTCGTAATGGGCTGCAGCCACACCAGTTCGTTCTTACCGTCGCACGGCTGGCGTGATCGGTGCGCGCCGAGGTGGCTCGGTTGGCGTCACGACGCTCCCTGGACGGCGAGTAGGCTTCCCTACGTCCCATTTCTGTCGCCAGTTGACGGTCTCGAAGCCCCCATTCGGCCGCCGGCAAACTTTCGCCGGTCCCAGCGGATCGCTACAATTTCCAAATAGCCGTTATGCGTGAGGACTAACCTTTGCACTCAAACGAACCGCTGGTTGCGGGACCAATTGAAATACGCGAGTCTGTGAAGTCAGCGTTGTACTCTTTACGCTATTTCAGTGGACATTACGCGGCGCCACGACAAATTCGACCCGCAGCGCTCGAAATACGCTTATTGGAATCTGTCGAAGAAGCGCTCGCCTGCTGTCTCCCCTACGAAGCCATTGCTTGTCTTGCAAACAATGACGAAGATTTGGCTGAATACGGCATCGCGATTGGTGATGTTGTAGAGAATACGTCACTGGCGCGCGAGAGAGACTGCTCGTCAGATTCCATTGCGCTTGGACGCCACCCGGACGGTCACGCCTTTTATTGCATCGCGAAACAGGGGCCTCGTTCTCGCAAAATCTACATCACAGACTTGGATAACTTTGACGGAAGCGAAAGATTATATGACCTACCAGACTGGTTGTCGGAGCATGTTGAGCGGCGGCAGGAATTCACGGGAGAAGACTACCCGGACGTTCGCGATTGGGCGCCGTCGCCCAAGGATTTGGCTGAATTCTCGATCACTCTGCTAGACTCATAGGATACACGCATAACCAGTAAGGCTTTGACTTCGCGAGTCTTCGAGCCGAAGCTCAAGTCCTCTGTTCAACAAATCGCTCAACCGAAGCGGCGGTTGGGCGCGTGTTTTGAAATGGAAAATCGCTGGCCGCCGCCTGGTTAGCTGCACGCACGTTAAGCAAACAGTGATCGATAAAGGAACTATGCCATGAAGGTCAAACATCGGTTGGGAATGATCTTCTTGACAGTGATTACCGCCAGTTCTGCCATGGGGCTGGAGCCCGCGCGCAACGGATTGCCGCAGTTTAGTTGGGATCGGGTGCCGGTGTCTGTGCACTTTGGTATCGGCGAGGGGCTTACGCCAGAGCAATATGACTTCATTGCAGCGCACTTCAATTTCATCACGCTCACTGCGGGGCCCCTCCCCAAAAACAGCCAGGGGAGCGCAGAGTTGTACACGGCCGAAGCAGCCCGTGCCATCAAGAAACGTAATCCAAGAGCGAAAGTATTGTTCTACTGGGCCAGCGATAAGCCGAAGCATCAATCGAAAATATCGAATGAAGCCTATCCGGGTGAATACATCATCCAGACGCAAAAGCGAAACGGGCAAAAGGACCGAATCATCAAGTGGTTCGATCTGAGCCGCAAAGACGTGCAGACCTGGTGGTCCGACGCCGCTGCCGATGCCGTCCACAAGTACTCGTGCGATGGTATTTTTGTCGACGGGGCGACCGCGGGCACTCCCGGTGGCACGTTAAGCCGCGTGGTCGGCAAGAAGAAGGCTGCGGCCATGGACAAGGCCGTGTTTGCCATGCTGAAGGAGGCAAAAAGGAAGATGGGGCCTGACAAGCTCATCATCTTTAATCCGCTGCATGGCCATGACGGAAAACGCGGACAACTGGGGCAGGAGTATCTTCCGGTGACCGATGGCGCCATGGTGGATGACTTTGACCGGCTCCGCGCGCAGAGCAAGGAATACATGGCCAACACGATCAAGACCATGCGAGCCGCCGCGAAAGACGGAAAGGTCATCATTTTTAAGGGCTGGCCGCGCTTCCTGGCCGCGTGGAGGGCGGGGAAGATGAAAACAAAACCGCATGATGAAGTTCTGCGTACGGCTCAACAGGACATCACGTTCCCGTTGGCGTGTTTCCTGGTGGGGGCCGAGCCGAACTGTTATTTCTGTTACAGCTGGGGATGGACCGCGAAAGACGGATCGCTGGACTGGTATCCGCAATTCGACAAGCCGTTGGGACCACCGAAGGGCGATGCTGCACAGAAGGGTTGGACCTTCCAGCGAGAATTTAAACACGCATCGGTGTTTGTGGACCTGGAGAAAGGGACGGCCAAGATTGACTGGAGATAGCTCGCCCTAAAGAAGAGAAACGGCATGGAAACCGAAACAGCCGACAGATAATCGCCTTCGACCGAGTCCGACCTACCAGGATAGTTCGCAATGGGCTGCAGCCACACCAGTTCGTTCTTACCGTCGCACGGCTGACGTGATCGGTGCGCGCCGAGGTGGCTCGGATGGCGTCACGACGCTCCCTGGACAGCGAGGAGGCTTCCCTACGTCTAGTCTCCGTCGCCAGTAGACGGACTCGAAGCCCCATTCGGCCGCCGGCAAACTTTCGCCGGTCCCAGCGGATCGCTACAATTTCCAAATAGCCAGCCGCCAACAGCTACGCGGCTCAGTTCAACAGGTTTCATCGCCCATGGCTGCGCCACGAGACGATAAAACGCTAAACGTTCTGCACACAGCCCAGCATCATGGAATTGCAATACCGTGTCGCACTGATCCTGAATGATCCACGCCTCGCGGATGACGACGCCGACGAGGAACAGTTGGTTGCCGAATACGGCAGTGACCACGCGCCCGAAGCAATCTATCTCCTCGCGAACGAGTTCGGCTGGGAACAAGTCTACGATTTGCTGGTCGCAATTCTGCGGGACGATAAACAATTCCGACACTGGGAAATTGCGCAAATCGTGTTGTTCTATGCTGCGGGCGATCACAAACACAAAACGCGGCAATGTCCTATGCCCGCCGACTCTACGATCGCGCTGTTGTATCATCGTTTTCCGAATGGTATCGATGAAGGTGATCGCATTTGGGCAATTGTCTGCGATCTTAAAGACGTGGATCATTGGTCCGACTATGATCCGATGCAGGATGCCGAGGTTCTTCGCGAGTTGGAGACGTTAAAGCGTGCATAACGAGTAAGGCTTTGACTTCGGCGTAAAACGGTGTCAAAGTGGGCCAGAGACTACTTTGCTTGATGTCTATCGAGGGTCGCCTTCGATCGTGGCGTTATCCTTCTCATGTCATCGGAGACCATCAACAGTGCAAACCGTCGTTGTCTACTTCAAGCCCGACATCCGAGACATCATCCCATATTCGGATGCAGTGCGACGAATCCGACAACTACTTGCTGAAAATGGAGCCGGAGAATACATCGAGGATGATATGGCAATTGATGGCGGCGACGCAGAGGCGATTCTTCGCGGCGAGAATGCTGACACGCTTTACAATACAATTGCTCCTGTCCTTGCAAATTTGCCGTTCATGCGCGGTGGTCGTGTAACGCTCATTTATGGGCCGATGAACAGCGACAGCCCACAAAAAATGCTTGAAATGTAACTCAAGATGCAGGATAACTAGTAAGGATTTGACTTCGCGACGGGCGCAGTTTGAGCTGGAATCTGAGTGGTGATGGCTCGTGTGTTGGCAGTGAGCACCGGTGAAGATGAGCCGAAGGTCAAGTCCTTTGTTCAAGACGCCCGGTAGGAGCGAAAGCGGACTTGGCTGTGGGAAACGGTTCCCGCTCACTTCATGCCCAAGCGCTCGTTGGCATGGTGGAAGTTGAGCCGGAGAGAACAAGAGACATTAACAAGAGAACATCAAAAACCAAATTGCCCCACGCACGGAAAATCCGCTAAACTCAATCTACACCGCCGCGAAAGCGGCTTACTTGAACAATCAAATCCACCGGAGTTGCGGGCCGGGTTTTCTGAATTTCACGTCGCTGGCTGCAACCCGGTGATTTGGCTCGTTCGCCGTCAAACCCCATGCTCAGACTGCCGCACCGACAGCTTGAAGTCCGAATCGACAACGATCCATCATTTACGTTCAGCTCAGTCGACAATCCACATGCCTACGATCATGCATACCGCCTCGACGATGAACCCTATACTCCGACATCACTCCACACCGTCAGGGTCACTCAAGAAATCGACAAAGCGATTGCCACGTGTATCCTCGGCGCATCGGGAGGCGCTTCTAGTGTCCACGAGCATTCCGCAATGATCCATGGCAATTCGCTGCTCATCGCTGTTGGTCCTTTCGTCGCGTCGCTTCAATTGCCAACACTTACGCTCAATTGGAAAGTGAAAACGGACTGGGCAACATGCTTTGGTGTGTATCATTCACCAGAAAATCGTTGCTACATTTCCCATGGAGAACTTGATGTCGCCGCCGTCTCGTACGACGGTGCGATCATGTGGTCCAACAGTGGTGCAGATATTTTCACAAACGGCGTTTCCGTTTCACACAATCAGGTCACTGCAATTGACTGGAATGAAGACAGATACGTCTGGAACATCACAACCGGAAAACTGATCGAATCGACGGCGAACAAGGCGGTCAACCCGAACGGCTGAAGCGGGTATTTGAATTCAAAGCCACTCGGCCGCCGCCGGGCTACGTTAGGCGTTATTCCGCTAAACCACGTTGCTCCAGGATTCGCGAAGGATCGTAAATCTGCCTGAGCCTCGAACTTAAACAACCTGATCGCCGGGTTCGCCATTCGCGTCAGCCAACGGTTGTCGATGGCACGGACTACATGGCCGTGATGCATGACCGATTCCCACGCGTCAACGCAATCAGAAGCGTGAGCTGTTCCGCGAAAAAACACGGCACAAAGAAATCATCCAAATACTGTCCACAATGCCAAGCACAACTTGAATGGTGGCAAAGCAACATCTTTGCCCAATCGGACGCCTCTGCTATTCTCGATCAAATCACCAATCAATTGGAAACCACCGCGTTCTGTTGATTCGGCTATAATGATTCGGTCAATCCCGCCTTTTCCTTCGTTTACAAACCTTGATGTGCCAACGTCAACTCCGTTGGTCCGCCAACCCGGGTACCTCAAACGTTCGCAGGCTCCAGCTACATGACACGACGCATCAACGCGAAACGACTCATCGCGGCAATCGGATGCATATTGTGCGTTCTCGCGTTTGGAGCCCTTTTTGCCTACCAAGTGACTCGCGCTCGACTTTCTGAATCGATCCTCGCAAAGATCGATCGCCTATCGTTGCATCCGCCCAAAGACGTGCCCGAACTTGAATGGGCAATCCTTGTCTATTGGACCCACAATCTTCATTGCGCTTCGATACCACAAACCAGCCTATCGCTTGGTGACTTGCAACGTCTAGATCACGATGTATCGGAAATGCTGGCCGCCGAGCCAAATCGAGAATCAATCGATGAGTTGTGGGATAGGTACTCGTCGATGACTGACGGTGGTGCCAATTATCGAGCGAAATTCGAGCCTGTAAGAGATGCCATCATCAAGGCCGCCGCGGAAAAAGGAGATGCATACTTCGATCGCGAGTCGTATACTGACTTTGTTGCGTTTGTTCGCGTGGCAAGCACCCGATGAGACAGTCGCCGACGAACAGACGCGTGCACCGGAGCGGCGATTGCCAGCCGGTTACAAGTGGAAAATCAACGCCCGCCGCCCGGTGAACCGGGTCGTTCGGCCTTGAGGATGTCCTATGCGGGAAACTGAATGCAGCCATTTTTGGCTCGGTTGCTTCCCTTGTGAACAGCGAGTGGTAGGCTATTTTGCCGAAGTCTACGACGAAGACCGTGAACACACTCCACTTTCACAATTCGCTCATGACCAAAGTGAAACATGGTACGATCATGATTTCATGGAACACGGCTTCAATCTTCATTCCAGGTCAATAGAGGAACTTGTCAACGGGCATTCTTACTTCAAGGAATGGACGGCTGAGTTGGTGCGACGTGCAGCAGAGATTGGATTGAACGACATGAACATGATTGTGTTCATCAGCCAAGACCAGATTGACAACCCATGCTCGGTGGAAGGAGACGACTACGCTCTCCATTATTTGGGCACGATAGAGTATCCCATTTGAGTTGGTGGAGGCTGTGCCGAACAAGGCGCTGAAGCCGACGGCGGGGCTTTGGCTGCTTTCCAAACTCAACGCTTCAGCCGCCCCCGCCGCGGCTGAACTTGGCCGTTGAACTAAGCCACATCTATCCGTCTCAAAGCAGCCGGATAGATCGCAATTCGTTATCCGTTTAGGCTACATGAATCTAAACCGCTGCTTTCGTTACTCGCTCCGCAGTTTCATGCTTGTGACGGCTTTGATCGCGGCCACATTTGGTTTCGTTGTTACACGCCTTAACAAACAGAAGTACGCAATCGAAGTCATTCACTCAAATGGCGGAGTAGTGGCGTTGTTCAATGAATGGATTGTAATTGGCAACACGCGTCAAATTGAAAGGGACCTTCCTCCTGAGCTGTCTTCCCAGCAGGTCAAGTGGATTTTCAACAAATCTGTGCGAGAGGTGCAGATTGACTACCAGCATTACAACGATCAAGTGCGGGAAGCGCTGCATAGTCTACCCACGCTCGAACGAATCCATTTGGTCGGGCATGAATCTCAAACCGCAGTTGCAAGGCTGCAAGCAGATTTCCCAAACGTTGAGATCTTTGACGTCAAGGAGCTCTGTGATCGAGCTATCAGATAACGTTCAATTGTCAAAGAAGTAGTACGGATAACATTACAATGCACCTGAGCGGCGAATTAGGCGCATTCTGAATGGACAATCACTCGTCGCCGCTGGGTGATTGTGGCGTAATTTGCTTCAAATGGCTGACACCTCGCCACAATCGAACGTCGGTGCCGACCACGAGAAAGATCGTATCCGTCGCGTGATCTCTGAACGTGGGCTGGCCGGTGCTGCCAACGATGTGAAATGGGGCCGGCTACTCGACGCAATGCGGCAACGTGATGGGTGGCGACCATCGTATCGCTACAAGTGCGTTGATGGTCCACCGTCCGACTGGGACGTTGAATGGTGGTATCACCTGCCATTCCCAATGATGTGCGTAGAATGGTTCGACATTTGCTACTTCCAAGAGATTTGCCGTGGCGCGTTGATTGATCCGGATACCATCGATCACTCAGATTGGATCGTGAAGATTCTGCACGACGCGAGATTCTGCTACGATGTTTTGGGCGACGTCATTCGTATCCACGGCTACTTGCCAAAATCGTTCGACGATCTCGATGCCAACCCAGGCCTCGAAAACTGCAAATAACAAGGCCGTAATCCGGCGCACTCATACAGACGGCAACTCAAATCCACGTCTTCCGTTCGTGCCCGGTTACGGCAGGCGTTATCCTGCTGAATCAGTTCCATGAAACGAGTGCTCGTTATCCTGCCGAATGCGTTCGAGGTCTTCGAAGCTGCCGCATTTATTGACGTTTTGGGTTGGGCCAACGAATATGGTGACACGCCTATCGAAACCGTCACTGCGGGAACGGCTGCGGAGATTGCGTGCACCTTTGGCGTGTTGAAAGTTCGGCCGAATGTGCTACTAACCGACATCGTCACCGCCGATTTCGATGCCGTCGCAATCCCCGGTGGCTTCGAATCTAAAGGGTTCTTCGAGGATGCATATTCGGAAGCTGTCCTAGAGACTCTGCGTAGATTCGACGAAAGCAGAAAACCGGTAGCATCTATCTGCGTCGGCGCGCTTCCACTTGCGAAGAGTGGCATTCTGTATGGAAAACGAGCAACGACCTATCACCTCATGGATGGGAAGCGAAGAAAACAGCTCGCCGATCTGGGCGCGAATGTTATTGACGCGCCTATCGTAACGGATGACAACAAGATCACTTCAACTTCGCCGGCAACAGCGATCGATGTTGCCTTGACGCTTGTTGAAAAATTGACCTCGCGAGAGAACTCAGAGCGGATTCGTCAATTGATGGGGTTCGCTTCCCCAACGGCAACATAGCGAGTAAGGATTTGACTTCGCAAGTCTTCGAGCGGAAGGTCAAGTCCTCTGTTCAAGAAGCCCGGCGGCGAGGACTGGCTTGGCTATGGGAAACGCTTCTCGCTCACTTCCCGGCAGGTTGCTAGCGAGTTAGCCAGAATTCCAGCCAGTCTCGAGATTTTTCAAGAAACTTGGCGGGCGCAAATTGCGTTCTGCAAGCCAAGGATAGTTAGTGCCGCGCAAACGTATGCGAATGAGGCGATTTCATAGGGACGCTTAGCATGCCTCCGCCCTCATGTTTGGGCACGCGACTCGGCAAAATCCGGTTCATCTGTCAGCGAATTTCAATGGGTAAAATCACAAACTAGAAGTCGGGCAGGAATTCGGCTAAGGTAAGGAAAGCACTCGCGAGCTGACCGAGGTTGCTCCACAAGCTTGTCTTTTCCGCAGTTGATTTCGTTGGTTGGCTGTCACCGGAGCGAACATGAGTCAACAAACAGGGCATTTTCCGATTCGCGACCGCATCGACGAAGTTTGCGACCAGTTCGAGGCGGAATGGCTTGCCGGCAGACGCCCGGACCCGCGGGCGTTCATGCAACTCGACCCACACCTCGCGCCCCATCAGGAAAGACTGCTAGAAGAACTGCTGCAGTTGGACATTCAGTTCCGTCGTGACGCGGGAGAGTCGCCCGAGCGGCACGACTACGAGCAATCCCTGGGTGAAAACTGGAGGGAAGTCATTTCAACTCTGCTGCCGCCCGTCGATTTGGAAGGGCCCATCGAAATCCAGTCCGACCTGTCTTTGCAACAGGTTTCCGAGGAACTGGCGAAATTCGGCCTGGTGTCGAAGAGCGAGTTGGAGCAATTGCAGCCGAAGTCCGAATCATCGCCGTCGGTCCAGAACTTGGTCAACGAGCTCATCCGATCCGGCAAGCTGACGGCCTACCAGGCGCGCCAAGTTGTGGCTGGCGACGCGGCGACACTTGTCCTTGGACAGTATTTCGTGCTGGATAAACTGGGCGCGGGCGGGATGGGGGTTGTCTTTCGTGCGTTCCACCGTCGCATGCAGCGCGAAGTGGCGATCAAGGTGCTGCCGCGACACGCAGTCGAAGAGCCCGAGTGGATTGAGCGGTTCTATCGCGAAATGCGGGCCGCGGCCAGGCTGCTGCATCCGCATATCGTCACGGCCTTCGATGCTGACGAATACGAAGGCAACCATTATTTGGTCATGGAGTACGTCAAAGGGACCGACCTTGCCCAAGCCATCTCGAAGCATGGCCCCTTGCCCGTGGCGCGGGCGGTGGACTACATCATCCAAGCGGCACGCGGGTTACAGTTCGCGCACGAACACGATATCGTGCATCGCGACATCAAGCCGGCCAATCTGTTGGTTGACGAATCCGGCGTCGTCAAGATTCTGGATATGGGCTTGGCCCGTATGCGCGAGAACGACCTAGGCCGCCGAGTCGAGGCGGAAGCGGCTCTGACCCAAACCGGTCAGATTATGGGGACCATCGATTACATGGCACCGGAGCAGGCGCATGATCTGCGCAGTGCCGATCAGCGGGCTGACATCTATAGTCTGGGCTGCACTTTCTATCGCCTCGTCACCGCGCATAACCTGTTCGATGGGGATACGTTGTTGCAGCGCATCCTGGCGCATCGCGAGAGCGAGATTCCTTCTCTGCGTGAAGCCATACCGGCAGTGGACGAGCAACTCGACGCGACCTTTCAGAAGATGGTCGCCAAACAACCGGAAGCGCGGCAGCAATCGATGCGCGAGGTGATTGAAGATCTGGAGGCCTGCGACGTTCCCGACGACGTCCAGATAAGTTCGACGGCCAACCCCGTGGCGAGTCAACCACACAATCCAACGGCCATGATGGCTTCGCCGCTGCAGACCACGGCACCCCTGCAAAACACGACGTCCCTGCCGAGTCCGACTCCCGCGCAAAACACGACGCCCGCGCAAAACACAACAACCTTTGCTTCCGCAGCGCCCAGTCACAATCGCCGTCGAATCCGGTTCGCGCTGTCCGCGGCATTCATCGCGTTGGCGGCGTTGGTAGCCGTGGAAGCCACCGGTGTCACCCAACTCGCCGCTACGATCATCCGCCTGGCCGTCGGTGAAGGGACTCTGGTCATCGAAGTTCATGATCCAACGGTTAAGGTCTCGATTCAAGGCAACGGCATCAACATCCGCTGGGATGGCAACGACTTGAATCTGCGGCCGGGCGACTACGAAGTCATCGCCACGAAGGACGGCCAGCCGGTCAAGCGCGAGATTGTATCTGTCTCTCGTGGTGAGGAACGCCTGTTTAACGTCACGCTTGAAAAGGTCGCAAGCAACGACTCGCCCGAGGTTCAGGACTCGTCCCCGCCAAATACACCGCCCTTGGCGGCGGTCCCGTTCGATGGAAAACAGGCGGCGGCCCATCAACAGGCTTGGGCAAGCCATTTGAAGTTGCCCGTGGAATACACGAATTCGTTGGGGATGAAGTTTCGCTTGATGCCGCCCGGCGAGTTCATGATGGGGCTCAGCGACGAACAACTGCAACAAATCAAACAGCTCGCGGATTTGTTGGACAGAGAGCTGTGGCAGGTGTATGAGGCCCAAATTTCGGCGGTCCATCCGGCGCACCCCGTCCGAATTACCGAGCCATTCTATCTGGCAACTCACGAAGTTACCTATCGGCAGTTCGAGGAGATGACCGGACAAAAGCGGTTGGGAGCAGAATCGGACCCGGCAGACACCTTGGACAGTCCCATCAAGAACCACTTCTCCTGGGATGATGCGGTGATGTTCTGTAACAAGCTGAGCGAACATGAGGGGCTGCGGAATTGCTACTCCATGCGATCCGACGACGTGATATGGCACCGCCATTTCGACGGGTATCGGCTTCCGACAGAAGCGGAATGGGAGTTTGCGTGCCGCGCCGGAACGGAAGAATACCGTTTCCACGGCATGACAATCGCGAATACGATCGAGCTGGAAAAGAACGGAGAAGATGCAACAGCACACCACCGTTATACGGATCGGGACGGATATGAAAACGCCGCCGCCAATCCTTTTGGCTTATATCTGATGTACGGGTCGAGCAACGAATGGTGCTGGGACTGGAACGAGTTGTCCTATTACAAGTCGCTGCCCTCCGATGAGTTCACGGAAGATCCGCAGGGACCCTTGGAAGGCTCAATGCGTGTGCTACGCGGCGGAACGAAGTATGCCAATGGCGGTGGCGATCCCCTGCTGGTGAATTCAGTACACCGCACGTTTGATGAGGGGTTGGATTATGTCGGATTCGGTCGTGTCGCGCTGAGCGTGAATGCCGTCCGGCGAGCCTTGGACCCTGGTCGGCCAGCGCAGGTTACCCCGCCGAAATCGCAGCCACCGACGGTCGCTCCAACCGCTGTCGAAAGCGACGGGGACGGCTGGGTTGATCTACTGGCGCGGCTCGATCCGGACATCGATCAAATGATAGGCGGGTCCGGCGCTGCCGGAAAAATTAAGAAAGTGACCGACGGATTGGAGATGAACAAAGTGTGGGGCCTGCGTATGCCCGTTTCGATTGAGTCGAACCAATACGACCTGGAAGCCGTTTACACATCGCCTTCCCTACAGATGATTCACTTCAGTTTTCCAGTCGGCGGCCGGCAAGCTCATTTCGTGGAATACGGCGACATGTGGGAGGTTGGGCTCGGAGGGGTGCCTAATGGTGAGCCGCGATGTAAGACGCCACTCAATGTTCGCCACCGCGTGCTGATCCGAGTCACTCATTCAGACCAGAACGCGAGTATCGTGCTGGAGTCGGAGGGTCGTGAGATCCTGCATTGGAAAGGCGAAGTCTCGAAGATCGCCAATCCGTTGGATGCGTGGCGAAAAGGCAAACTCGGCAACCTGGAGCTGCTCGACTCGGATGGGGCGATCGCACTCTTTCCCGATGCCGCAAAATTGATGCTTCATTCCTATAAGATTCGCCTGCATGACGGCAAAATCACGTCGCTACGGCCACCTGCACCTCAACCCGCCGGCGAATCAAAGCAGGAGTCTCCATCCGGGAAGTGAACTTGAGGCACATTGCGATCCACGCAAGATGAATCAGCGCCTCTATGAAATCTGCAGCGGAATGGGACTGTGTTTCGATAGCGTGAATGGTCGGTTTTGTTGATCGTGCAATTCCGTTGCTGGATCGATGCCCAGCATGTGGTAGATCGTGGCCACGAAGTTGCCGGGTTCAAGGGGATTGTCCGCCGGGTAGGCACCTTGCTTGTCGGACGCACCGTAGATCTGGCCGCCCTCGATTCCGGCACCCGCCATGCAGATCGTGTAGACATCGGGCCAATGTTCGCGGCCGCCGTTCTTTAAAGTGATCTTGGGCGAGCGACCGAATTCCGCGGCGACCACCACAAGTGTCTCGTCTAGCTGGCCCGTTTTTTCCAGGTCGGTCATCAGCGCGTGGAAGGCTTGGTCGTAGGGTGGGATGAGATCCTGTTTGAGCGCCTTGAAATTGTTCCAGTGCGTGTCCCATGCGAAACCATTGCGCCCTTGCGTGCGTTCCCAGTTGCATTGCACGAGCCGGCTGCCAGCGTCCAAAAGTCGCTTGCCGAGCAGCACCGATTGGCCAAACAAATTACGGCCGTACCGTGTTCGTGTTTCCTTGTCGACTCCCGCCAGATCGACCGCGTCGCGCACCGCCTTGGAGTCGATCACATCGAGCGCTTTGGCTTGGTTTTCACGCAACGATTCCGTCAAAGGATTTTCTCGCAACAGTTCGGTTTGCTGATTTAGTTGTTCGACCAACCGCATGCGGCGTCGAATGACGCGCGAATCGATACTCGGAGCGAGCGGCAAATGTTTCAACCGAAAATCGTCGTCGTTCGGATTTCCACCGGTCAACATCGGATCGTACTTGCCGCCAAGGATGCCCGCGAACTGGCCCGCTCGGCGACCGCCCGCGACGTCCATCCGATGCGGCACCAGTACGAAAGGAAACATTGCTCCATCGCCGGGCGCGAGTCGCGAGATGCACGAGCCCAGGTGGGGCATGTCTTGACGCGACATCGAATTCGCGTCGTTCAACGAACGCGGATATTTTTCGCCGGTGAACATCCAATACGAACCGCGAGCATGATCGTTGTGGTCGTGATGCATCGAGCGGATCAGGGCCATCTGGTGCATATGCTTGGCCGTTAGCTTGCAATGTTCACCAAAACGAATTCCGGGCGTCGTCGTTTCGATCGTGCCAAACTCGCCACGGATCTCCGCCGGCGTGTCCGGCTTTGGGTCGAACATGTCGTGCTGTGGATTACCGCCCGACAAATAGAGAATGATGCAATTCTTGGCGCGGCCAAATCCAGGCCCCTGTTTCTTTCGATCCTCGTCGCTGGCCCTGCGGGCGAACAACTGTGGCAACGTCACGCCGCCGATCGATAATCCGCCAATTTGCAGCATCTGGCGTCGAGACACCGCCATGGAAGGTTGGTTCCCAAAGGGGCCGAAAAAGCTGGACATAGTTCACCTGATGTCGACAGTGATCGTGAATCGGTCGAGCCATTATAGTAACATATCTACCGCCATTGATCTTTATCAACTTGATGGAAATCGGACCAAGCGGTAAGGCGCTCGCCGCCTGGTCTCCTTCATCTCTAGCATTACCGGCGGCGAGCGCCTCGCCGCTTACAGGCAGAATCTTGACGATCAACTTTGTATTCCGCTGGCTGATCCTGGCGGCACTTGCCTTGCTCCCGACGTGCGCTTCCGCCGCCAACAAGATCGTCCCGGTCGCGGGACCGTACATCAAGCACGTTTCGCCGCCCGCTGTTTGTCGGGGGCGCACCAACCGCATCGAAGTCTTTGGCCGAGAGTTGGATGAGGCGTTCGACGTGTGGACTTCGGTTCCCGGCGTTCGACTTAGCACGACGCGGAACGAGAACCATGATGCGGGGCACGCTTCGTTCGACATCGATGTCCCGGCCGGCGCGCCGCTAGGCCTCTACGGACTGCGGGTCGCGACGAAAAGTGGTCTGAGCAACATGCATCTCTTCTTGGTCGACGAATTGCCGATTCAGCCGCGGACAGATCGATCGGCGACGCCCTCGAAAGTATCCTTGCCTGCCGCGATCCACGGCACGTGCCTTGCGGCCACGGTGGACCGATACGAAATCGAAGTCCAAGCAGGCCAGGCAATCACGTTCGAAGTCGTCGGCAATCGATTGGGCAAGGATTACGATCCACTTGTCACGATACGCGACCAGCGGGGGCGTATTGTCACCCAGCGTGACAACGACCCTGGGCTGTTTTTCGACTGTCGCTTTCAACACACCTTCGCCGACGGTGGAGCTTATTTTGTCGACGTCCGCGATGCACGCTTCGCCGGCGATCCGGCTTGGCACTACCTGTTGCGGATGGGCAACTTTCCGGTGGCTCGCGTTGCGGTGCCGTCGAGTGTAACCGTGGGCGAAACCGCACAAATCGGCCTGCCGCAGATTCCTGGCGCAAGCGTTGATGTCACGTTGCCATCCGACGCGCCGCCCGGCAAGTTTTTTCACGAGCTGCGTCTTGGCAATAACGTCGCTACATGGATTCCGCTGTACGCGGACCGTGGCACGGGCCGCTCGCCCGCGTCCGATCAGGCTGACAGCCTGAGCCACGACCGAAATCCCATCGAGACCGAACCCAACGACGATCGCGACGCGGCGAACCGGGTGACCATCCCCGCGACTCTCCACGGCGTATTGCAAAGTGTCGGCGATGTTGACTGCTTCACCTTCGAAATGAAGCAAGGAAAAATGATGACGTTTCGCGGCGAGGCACGGGCCATCGGTTCGCCCGCCGATCTGGAATTGGTATTGCTCAATCACGACGGTCGCGAAGTGCGCCGCATCGACGACGTCGTGGTCCACGGACCAGGCGAAAACTGGTCGGCCGATGCCAGCTTTGATTTTTCTGCACCGAAAGATGGCATCCACACGCTGTGCGTTCGCGACATGGCGGGTGAGGGCGGCGCGGCGTATGCCTATCGCGTCGAGGTGACCGCCAGTGTTCCTAGACTTGAACTCAAGTCGGCTGTATCGCGCGTCACGTTGCCGCGTGAAAACTATCAGCCAATCCCGCTCACGTTAACTCGCTCGCATTTTGCCGGTCCCGTCGTACTGGAATTGATCGGGGCGCCTGCCGGCGTCACACTCGAACCAACCGTGATCCCCGCCGACGCAACCGAAATCGTCTGCCGCTTGAAAGCAAGCGGTGTCGCGCCGGCAAGCTTGACCACGATCCAAATCGTGGGGCGTTGGAAATCGGACGATGAAAAAAACAAACCGTCAGCGGAAGCCCTCGCATCAACCTTTCCACTGATTGATTCCCGTGTAAAAGACAAAGACCTTCGAATGCTTGCGATGCGCGACGACCAGATTCATCCGCCGCCTTCGCTGTTAAACCGGCTGGCGTTGCTCGTCACGCCACCCGCGCCGTTCGATGTTCAGTTGCCGCGTGAAAAACTGCTGGTCACCAAGTATATCGATGCGCGGTTTCCGATCGCGACAACGCGCCGGGACAACTTCGCCTCGCCGATCACTTTCGCGGCTCAAGGCGGCCAGATTGGCGACGAAGTCGAGGAACGTAGCAACGTCTTCTTGCGTTTGCCAATCGCATCGGCGGACTCGCCCCAAGTCGCGGGGCTAGTTTTTAATCGCATCCTGACGAGTCCCGGGAAATTCCGGGTCGATTTCTCCGCGACGGCGGCCGACGATGCTCGACGCGTGACGCTGCATCGGACCTTCGAAATGGAAGTGAAGTCCGCGTTCGCGCCGGCTCCTGAAACGGCGAACATCGAAATCGAACCGGCGGGCATCGCGAGAGTGCGGCTGCTCGCCAATCGCACGCCGGCCTTTGACGGAGCGGTGGCTTTGACCCTAACGCCGCTCAACGGTTTTGAGCACCCAGAAAAAGTCGAGATCGCGGCAGGCCAGCCGCACGTCAACGTGGACCTAAGGGCCAGTCCCGAAACGAAACCCGGTCGTTATCAACTGAGATGCGTGTCGCGCGGCAACGTAGGCAAGTATGAAGAAGAAGTCCGCGGCCCCAACATCACCATCACGATCAAAAAGCCGCCCGTGGAGAAGAAGCCATGATTGGGAAGCACGTCGCGATTTCGTTATTGATCATTTCCATCGGTGCCGATTCGTATGCCGCCGACAAGATGGACGAAATCCAAGTTTCACCGTCACGGTTCACCATGTCGAGCAGCCGATCGCGACAACAGTTGTTAGTGACGGGAAAACAGAAAGACACCCGCGAGGAAACCGATCTCACTCGCGAGGCATCCTTCGAAAGTCTCACTTCCACCGTGGCCCTCGTCACCCACGACGGAGTGGTGATTCCGAATGGATTCGGCACGGCACAGATCTTGGTGCGCCATGCGGGCAAGGAAACACTCGCGACCGTCGATGTGCGCGCGTTCGCCGATCCAGATCCGATCGACTTCGGCACCGAGGTGATCGCCGCGCTCAGTCGCGCGGGATGCAACTCGGGCGCGTGTCACGGTTCGCCGAAAGGAAAAAATGGCTTTCAATTGAGCCTGCGTGGTTTCGAGCCGGATGTCGATTACACGAGGCTGTCGCGCGGCGCATTCGGCCGTCGCACGAACCGACTCTCGCCGGATGACAGTTTGGTGTTAAACAAAGGGCTCGGCCGCGTTAGCCATCAAGGCGGCGTTCGATTCAAAGTGACCGATCCTTCGTACCAAGTCTTGCGCACGTGGATCGCCCAAGGCTGCCGGCCGAGTGATGAAGCGCGAAAGCTCGACCGTCTCGAAGTGTTGCCCGCGCGTCGGCGGATCGCTCGGCCACAACAGCAACTGGTCGCCCGCGCACACTACACCGACGGCACGGTCCGCGATGTGACGAACCTCTGCGTTTTTTCATCCAGCGATCCGTCCGCCACCGTCACGGCGGACGGCTTTGTCACATTTCGTTCCACCTCGGTGACGACCATCTTGGTTCGCTACCTCGGGCAAATACGCGGTGCCGAACTGACTTACGTTGATCGCGACCCAAATTTCACCCACGCTTCGCCGCCCGTGGCGAATTTCATTGATCGCCACGTGTTCGCGCGGCAAAAGGACTTGCAGCTTCAGCCCGCGGCCATCGCGACGGACGAAGTGTTTCTGCGACGAGTCTATCTTGACGCGATTGGGACGCTGCCGACGGCGGAAGAAGCCAAACAGTTTCTAGATTCGACAACCGTGGACAAGCGGACGAAGTTGATCGACCGGCTGCTGGAACGCGAAGAATTCGCGTGGCTCTGGGCGCTAAAATGGGCCGACGTGATGCGCGGCAGTGATGTCACCATCAGTCGCCGCGGCGTACACAGCTTTCATCGTTACCTGGTGGAACTCTTTCGCGACGACCGGCCGTTTGATGTGTTCGCGCGGGAAACATTGACGAGCCTCGGCAACACGTTGCACCGGCCG
Source organism: Planctomycetota bacterium (assembly GCA_029259935.1). The sequence continues at coordinate 14,807 of JAJDEH010000281.1, read as the reverse complement.
GCGGCAAATTTTCATCGCATCGCGCGCACGCCGGAAGACGCCGCCGAAGCGATGGCGCAGTTGTTCCTGGGTGTGCGAATTCAGTGCGCGAAATGCCACAACCATCCGTTCGAAGCGATCACACAGGACGACTATTACGGGCTGGCCGCGTACTTCGCTCGCATCAAATTTAAAGGCAAGCGATTTGGTGCCGATGAAGAATTCGTGTATCTCGACCGCCGCGGCGAGCTGCGACATCCGTCGCGCAACGTCACCGTCGAACCCGCCGTGTTCGGCAAACCGGCGGGCATGCTCGAACTCGAAGACGACCGCCGCCGCGTACTCGCCGACTGGTTGACCAAGAAGGACAATCCGTATTTTGCCAAAGCCATCGTGAATCGCGTTTGGTATCACTTGTTGAAACAAGGGATCGTTGAACCGGTCGATGATTTTCGCGCAACGAACCCGCCGTCGAATCGCGAATTGCTGGATTCGCTGGCCGCTGAGTTCGTAAAGAATGGATATCGCGTCAAGCCGATCGTGCGCGCGATCCTGACATCGAATACGTATCAACTGAGCGCCCAGCCGCCTGTTCAACAATCGCCCAAAGCGGCCGACCCCGGTCGATACTTTACGCACGCCGCCATGGAGATGCTGTCCGCCGAACAAGTGCTGGACGCCATCTCGTCGGCCACCGGCGTACCGGCCGAATTCAAGGGCGCACCGGATGGAACACGTGCAATTCAACTGGCCGAAGGAGCTGTCGATCATCCGTTCTTGCAGGCTTTTTCCAAACCGGTTCGCGACGTCCTCTGCGAATGTGCTCGCGAGGACGAACCGTCGCTCAACCAGGTTCTTCACTTGATCAACAATCCCAAAATCATCAGCGACATCGCATCGAGCCGAAGCCGCGTCAGCCGCTGGGTCGAGGCGAAGATTAGCGACGCCGAATTCAGCGACGCCGAGATCTTCGAGGCGATGTACCTCGCCACGCTCAGTCGACGCCCCACCACGGGCGAACGTGAATTGATGACGGATTACCTCTCGCAAGCCGACGATCGCCTGGCCGCTTTCCACGATTTGCAACACGCGTTGCTCAACTCAAACGAGTTTCTGCTGCGACACTAGCGTGTAGACTGTCAGTGCGATGTAAAAGGCGACGTAGGTCCCCAACAGAACGGCAAAAGCCAGCGTTCGTTGCGCGCACCACGAAGAGAATAGCAAAGGAGTGTCACTGCCCTCCAATCTCAAGTAGGTCAGCAATGAGCACCCTATATTTGTGAGCAAGAAAATCGCGGAGCCAATGAAGAGCAGGCGCTGCGCGCGAAGGAAGGCGTGCCCAAATAAGCAGCCCACAAAGGCAGCGAAACCTGCACTCGCCGTGAACAAAATGTCCACGGGCATGATCGAATTGTTTTCGCTGCCTGCCGATGATTCCCAAACAGCGGACAGCGGCGGGTAGCTTGTCCATCCCGTCGTTGCGCCTGCTTTCGGCGCTCGCAACAAACGTGTGCAGGCAACGGCACAGACGACTCCAAACAAAATGACTCCCGTGAGTAATATCCAATAGTGACTGCGAGTCATCTCAGTTTTTCTGTACTTGGCATTAAGTGACACTGAAAACGCGAGAAAAGCTTGGGTGGGGAGCATCACTCCCAATCCAAGTCGAATTCGTGTAAGCGTTCGCGCATCCGCTTGATGTCCCAGATGTGAATTCCTTCGTCGTTCGCCACGGCAAGGAATTGGCCGCTAGGGCTGAAAGTAGCGCATAGATTCAGTTTACCTAATCTCTGCGAACGCAGCACACCAAGGGTTCGTTTCGAGGTTGGATCGATGAGTTGGACGATCTGTCGGGAATAGGGGACGGCCATCAAGCGACTGTCTGGCGAAAACGCTATAGGGTCCGGTACGCCGTCGGCAATCGTTCTGTCGACTTGGTACACGACTTCCCAAGTCTCCGTATCCCAGACAAGGTTTTCTTGGCCCGTGGCGACTCCCAGCCAGCGTCCGTCGTCACTGAGCGCGCACGTCGCACTTCCCGAATCGGGCATCAGATCTCGAAGTTCTTTTCCCGAAGCGCCGTCCCAAACCTTCACTCCGGTTCCCAGCCAAGTTGTCGACACGAACCACTTTCCATCTGGTTTCATCACGACGTGCTGGGCCCACTTATGCCTCATCTTGAGTGGAGCGGAACTCGGCGCGCTCAGATCGAAGGCCTGCATCTGGGGATCCGCGGTAACGATCCGAGCCGCACCTGCGTCCATCGCGGCCCGACTCCACTTTCCAGCAGCCACGACCTTGGGTTCTCCCAATTGAATGCTCGTTTCCGAATCGACGTCCGATTCGACGGGCCACAGTCGAACTCCGTGATCGCCGCTGGTCAGCAACTTGGAACCGTCGGCCGTGAACCGAGCGGTCTTGGTCGGACCTATGTCGAGCGACTTTATTAGCCTTGGCCGCTGGGTGTCCCAAAACTCGACGCCCGTGTCCGTGGCGGAAGCAAGGATGCGCTCATCGCGGGGCCAGAAATCCAAGCCCCACAGCGGCTGGAACGTGCCATCCGTACCCAAAACCCTCCATGGGATTTCGCGCGGCAACTCCCATAGGCCGAATTCATTTTCAAGCGTGTAGAAACCGATCTTCTGGCCATTGCTGGCAAAGCCGGATTGTTTCAGCACGGCACCCATGACGCGAAGCAACTCTTGCCCGCTATCGATATTCGCGAAGCGCACAAAGCCTTCGTTGGAAGAGGTCGCCACAATGTGCGTTCCCGGCAGAAACGTTATGCGGCGAACCGTCAGCCGATGCGCCGGAACGATCTCCGGGTTGGCCAAGTCTTCCGTCGACCGCCAAATTGCAATACTTCCATCGTCACAGGCACCGGCCAACGTGCCACTTGTACTCCAGGCCATGGTCTCCAGATGGCGGCCGATTTCCGTATTGGTTGAAGTTCCGTCGGCCAAGTTGCAAATCATCAAGTTATTCGCGGCTTTACCAAAAACGGCCAGTTGATTGGTTTCTGGAGAATAGCAAAGAGTGTCGGGGCGACCAGGGAACGAAAGGGTTTTGACCGGTTCACTCGACGGTTCATCTTGCAACTCGTAGATGCCAATTTCACCATCCGGTAGGCCAACGATCAATTGATGGCCGTTGGCGAGAAAAGGGGTCTCGATATACGACAACCCTTGAATGCCGAGGACCTTCTTTCCACTTTCGATATCCCAGACGGCAAGCCTTTTCGGATTGGAGTGATAGATGGCCGAGAGATAGCGATCATTCCCGCTGAAGCGCATGAACCACGCCCTCATGTTCGGACCAAAGCTGGGAAGCAGGGCGATTTCCTGGTCGTCTGCAAAGCGACGAATCGCGATGTTGCCGTCTTCATCACTGTTGGCATACCAATTGTGCGAGGAACTAAACTCGAGCGAACCGGTCCACGGCGGATGGATTCGGCGAAGCGAAGTCTCTTCGAGATCGAATCGGGTCAGGATATGGATCGCGTCATTGCGAAGCTCCCGTCTCTGCTCCTGGTAACGCAATTCAGGCAAGTTCAGCTTTGGCAACAGTTCGACCGCCTGTCGCAGTGTCTCGCCGGCATCGAATCGCTGACCGGGCCGTTGGTCCATTGGCGCGAGCTGGATCTGGGTACGAAGCTGTTGGTAGAGCCGCTGATTGGCTTCTCCTTCGGCACTCACTGCCCGATCATTCTCCAACTCCAACAAATTCGCGTAACTGCTGACTCGATAGGAATGCAAGAGACTGCCCACCAACACGACGCACAAAAGCAGGATCACGCACCCAGCGAGGCTTGCCGAGATCGGATTCCGGCGACACAACCGCCAGGCGCGCTCGGCAACGGAAATCCGGCGGGCCTGTATAGGCCGATCTTCCAAGAACAGACGAAGATCCGTCGCCAGTTTGGCGGCCGTTGGATAGCGATGCCGCGGCTGCTTGTCGATCGATTTCAAGACAATGGTTTCAAGGTCTTTCGGAATGCGACGATCGACGGACCGCAGCCGCGGCGGATCTTCATTGAAAATGTCGTTGATCAATCGGCCGCGGTCCGATTCGACGTAGGCGACGCGTAACGTACAAAGCTCGTACATCGTCAAGCCCAGTGCGTAGACATCGGTGCGGGCGTCGGCGTTGCCATTGAACTGCTCGGGCGCCATGTAGCGAAACGTCCCGACTAGGTCGCCCGATCGAGTGAGGTCGTCCTCTTGGTTCTTTGCCAGTCCAAAATCCGTGATCCAGGCGGTTCCTTCGCGGTCGAGCAAAATATTGCCCGGCTTGATGTCGCGATGCAAGACACCATGGATGTGTGCATACGACAACGCTTCGGCAACCTGCAATCCGATTTGGGCCACACGAGTATGATACGTCACGCGGACTCGTCGCCCCGTCGAACTGGAGGTCGCCGCGGGCAGTTCGTCGGCGACGGTGGACTCCCTTTCGGCCAGTTCGCCGGCCTGGATTCCTGCCGCGCCCGCTTCCATGGCTTTGGTCAGGTTGGCACCCGACGCGATACCATCCTCCTCAATCTTCGTCTGGTTGTCTCGCGACGATCGGTCTTCGATCTTCTTGGAACGGTCATACTTGCCGAGGTAAAACTTCCAGGCGACCGAGTCGCGCAGATGGTCGACTTCCACCGCCGAACCGGGCGTGTCCGCCAGCTCGCCGTCGGGCGTTGTTAGTGCCGAGGGTTGCAGACGGCGCACGTCGGACACAACTCGATCCAAGCTTTGTCCTTCGATAAGCTGCATTGCATAGTAGTGGACTCCGGCGTCGGATCCGACCTCGAAAACAGGGACGATGTTCGTATGATGCAGCCGTCCCGCGGATCGCGCCTCGGATAGAAACCGCTGGATGTACGAATCGTTGGAAGAACTGCGTGTGGAGAGGACCTTCAAGGCAACCCGTCGTCGCAGCGTGACGTGTTCCGCCTCGTAGACGATTCCCATTCCGCCTTCTCCAAGGCGATGCTTGATGACATAGTTGCCAAGTTGAAAACCTGCGCGCGGTTCCTGGGGCAAGGAAATCGACGGATCAATTCTTTCAGCGCAGCGGTCACAATTGAGGATATGTTCTTCGAGTTCGGCGGCGGCATCCCCCGCCAAACGTCCGGTTACAAATCGCTCGAGCGCCGTATCGGTCGGATGGCTCGAATTGTCCGGCTTGTCCGGCTGATCTCGCCCGCCCGCGGACGATGAATCCGAGTTGTCGTCATTGGTCGACATAGGATGCTTCTTTAACGGTTACCTGGGAGACATCCTAACCCGATGGGCAGCCAAGGCCAGCCATCCATGGACTCCTCAATTTCAAACTCGGCGGCTACGCAAGGATTCTTCTTGCGCCCCGTCAGCGCCTTGGGCTCGTCCGTTGTGTAACGTTTCAAGGATTTTTTCGCTAAGAATCTTACGCAATGACCGCGTAATTCGCCTACCAAGCTACTCGCAGCAGGGAATATGAGCCATGTTTTTCAAACGATTCCGATCCAAATCCTCTCGTCAATCCCGTCCAAGCCAAGTCCGAAAGCCCCGCGGCCGGTTGGGCGTCGAACGCCTGGAAGATCGCTTGATGATGTTCGGAGACGCCATTGGGACGGACGTGGACTCCCTGGCCTCGCAGACGGATGATTTGACGACCGACGTGAGGGAATATCTCAGTGGGTCCAACGTGCCGCAGTTGAGCAGCGACCCGGATGCGACCCATACGCTCTACCTGGACTTTGATGGATACGAATATCTTGGCCTGATCAGCGGTCGCGTGAACCCGTACGTTCCGGCGTTCAGCATGGACGACAACTACAAGGCCCTCAACAAGCAGGAACTTCAAGTGATCGAAGAGACTTGGAGTTGGGTGTCCGAGGATTTCTCGCCGTTTGACATCAACGTCACCACGGTCGATCCGGGGCAAAAGGCGTTCGACAACAACTTAGCTTTGCGAGTGGCCATCGGCGGTTATGGTGAGTGGTATGGCGACGACCCCATCAGCGGCGTTTCCCTGGGCAATCCGTTCTTCGACGACTTCACCCCCAACGTGGTTTGGACATTTTCCGAAGAAATTCAAGACCGCGCCGAAATCCTCAACAAGTTCGATGGCGATGGCCGCGACGTGCTGTTTCAGCCCTATCTCGCCAACACGATTTCTCATGAGGCGGGGCATGCGTTCGGCTTGGCCCATCACGGCGAATGGGACGAGGCCGGAGTGAAGACCGCTGAATACACCGGCGGCGAAGAACTGCGCACGCCGATCATGGGCTCCAACCGTGCTCGCGACCGGGCGACCTGGGACGTGACCGAGCTGATGAAGTATCAACGCGACGATGACGGCAACATCCTCGAAAACGCCGAGGGCAAAAAATTGTATGAGTTCGCGAAGATACAGGACGACATGGAAGTACTGGCCGATACGTTGGGTTTTCGCACGGACGATCACGACGCGACGCTCGATGCGGCCCCGGATCTCGTCCGCAGCGGAATTTCCAGTGTCAGCCAGGCGGGCGTTATCGAAAAGATCAGTGACGCGGACTGGTTCCGCTTTAGCACGACGGGCGGCAACGTTCACTTGTCGGTCGACGTGTTGGAAGACATGACGGACTTGAACAGCGACGGCGTTGACAATGACGAAGATGGCGTGACGGATGAAGGGGACGAGTATGATTGGGGAGGAGCCAATCTGGACGTTCGCATCGAGATTTATCGCATCAACAACGAAGTGACCGGCGACATGACCTTTATCGCGGCGGCGGATCCTGGCGACCGTTTGGGAGCGGAATTCAGCGGCTCGCTCATCTCGGGCGACTACGTGCTGATGGTGATGAGCCATGGCCACCATGGCGATGCCGGCCAATACACGATTTCCGGTTCGATACCAAGACTCTCCATCGAGATCCCGACCGTTCCCGAATTTTGGCCCAGCGACCAGAGGGAATTACCCGGCATCGATCCTCGCGTGGACCCTCGGCTGACGTTGCCGCTGAAACAGGAGTTTGTCGTGGCTCAATCCAAGCCCATCGCAACCGCCACCAAGGCAGAAGCGATCGTCAGCGTGGGTGTGAACACCAACGTGGAATTCAAGGGTTCGATGACGACACTGATGAAAAAAGTGTCCAGCCGGAACACGCTCATCGGCCTTTCCAAGTATGGCACGACCAAGCTAGGCCGATAGGGAAGAACAGCCCGGCCTCAACAGGGTACCTTGGCCCAGTGCGGACGAAACTCTTGTTGGTCATTCTCTTACGATCAACACGTACCACGTCCCAGGGCCGTGAACGCCCGTGGTGAGTTGCAGCTCAATATCGCCCGTCTTGCTTGGACCCGTGATGAGCGAAATATTGCTCGGCAGGTCGGTTGGCGACTTGCCGATATCGTCAAAGGCGTCGATGAGGTCGGGGACGATCTGCTGGCTGCTAATGACGGCGATGTGTACCGGCGGCAGCAGGCTGGCGACTCGCTCATGGCCAGGTTGGGAACAAACGACCAGAGTGCCCGTCTCGGCCACGGCGTAGTCGGCGCTCGAGATGCCAATATCCGCGGCGAACATGAGCTGGCGCTGTTCATCTGTCGGCAGCGTCGATAAATGACTGAAACTGTACGCGTCAATCTTCCGCGATGAGAGCACGTCAGACAGTCCGATTTGCTCTAGCTTCGGATGCTGCCAACAGAGGGCGGACGTGACCGCGTGTTTCTCCAGTGTTGATTCCAGCCAGTGTCGAGCCGCATCCCAATTCTCCACCACGGTCGCAATTCCGCCCGCCTCTTCGACTCCGCTGGCCATCGCGTCGCACGGATCGGCGTCGATTCCCACATACCCGGTACCAGCCGGCGAGTCGTTCGTCGCAACTCGGTAGGCGCGGCCTTGCTGGGCTGCTTGGCGAACGTGGCTTAGGAAGTCGTCACGATTCATGCCGTCCCTCCTTGGCCCACCAATCTCGAAAACGGCTTTTAGCGGGCGAGGGGAAATCTCGCTTCTTGGTCCAGCCACCAAGCTTGCCCGGCAGCCAGCGAAACCACCGGTTGCGGCGGCGGCCCATGAGGCGTGTCGCCAGCCAAGTCGACAAGCGGTACATCCAGGGGCTGCGAAGCGATCGGGCCCAGGTGCCGTAAGCGAGGTTCTCCAGGAAGCTTTGCCGTTGCGGTTCGTCGTGCAGGTTTTCTCGCAGCTTCACTAGTAGTTCGGGGATCGCGATTTTCACGGGACAAGCCGCTTGGCACGCGCCGCATAAGCTCGAAGCGTGTGGCAAATGGTGATTCTCGGCCAGCCCGTCATACAAAGGCGTCAAGACCGCGCCGATCGGTCCCGCGTACACTCCGCCGTAAGCGTGGCCGCCCACGTTGCGATAGATGGGACACGCATTCAAACAAGCTCCACAGCGAATGCAAAACAGGCTTTCTCGCAACGGGCTTCCCAGGATCCGCGAACGGCCGTTGTCGAGGATCACCAAATGAAATTCCTCGGGTCCATCCAGTTCACCTGCATGGCGCGGCCCGGTAACCAGGGTCGTGTAGACCGAAATCTTTTGGCCGGTTGCCGCCCGCGCCAACACTTTGAGAAAGATCGGCAGATCCGCCAAGCGGGGAATCACCTTCTCCATTCCCATGACCGCGATATGAATCTTCGGCAAGCTCGTCGTCAGCCGGCCGTTGCCTTCGTTCGTGACCAGGACAATGGTCCCCGTTTCGGCCACGGCGAAGTTCGCGCCGGAAATGCCGACCTCGGCTTCCGCAAAACTCTGACGCAGCTTTCGCCGGGCGAACGCGGCCAGTTCTTCGCGGTCGGAGGACAGTGATTCGTTCAGATTCGAATTGAAGATGTCGGCGACGTCCTGGGCGGAAAGATGCACCGCCGGCGCGATCAAGTGAGACGGACGTTGGCCGGCGACTTGCAGAATGTACTCTCCCAAGTCGGTCTCGACGACGTCGATGTCCGCCTGTGCGAGCGCTTGGTTGAGATGAATTTCCTCGCTGGTCATTGACTTGGACTTGACCGCCTTCGACGCGCCCCGCTGTTGGATGATTTCCACGATCGCGCGGCAGGCGTCCGCGCCGTCTTCGGCCCAATGCACGTGACCGCCCAGTCGCCGCACACTGGCGTCCAAAGTTTCTAGATGCTGGTCCAAGTCGGCCAGGGTGGCGTCCTTGATCGCGCGGGCCCGTTCGCGAATCGCATCGGACCCCGGCAGTTCGGCCCACGCATGCTGGTTTCGCGGGGCCAGAGTATCGGACAGGCGACCCAAAATTTGATGCAGATGCGGATCGGCAAGCGCCTGGTCGCTCGCTTCCAAGAACTCGTGATGCTCTTGGCTCAGGTAATCGGTGTTCGTCATCCGCTCATCTCAAGTTGGCCAGAGCAAAGATCACCAGAGTTACCAATGGCGCGATCCCGACAAGAAAGGCAAAGATGCTAATCTGAGAGGGAACGGCTTGCAGCCTCAGGCGTCGCGCCAACGGGCCCAAGATCAGGCAGACCACGCCCGTGACGATGGCGATAAAGAGGAGCATGCCGGGAAGCGTGAGCAGTAAGTTGACTCGCTTGGCGTCGGGATCCCCGGCCACGAACCACACCGCCAGCAACCAGGTGCCCCAAGCTCCGATCAACGCGGCCAAGGTGGCCATCATCGATAGCATCCAGGCGACGGTGAGGGCTTCCGTCGCTTTGCTTTCGGCGACCTCTGCGCGTTTCTTTTTTTTCTTCTTGGATCGGTTTTGTTTCGACAACGATGGATACCTTGACTGGAGGTCTGTTAAACGACGGTATGTCAGGATTTTATCAGTCAACCGGCGATCTCAAAACCGGGAAGGCGGGTTCCAGGGACAGAGTGCCGAAAATCATCAAAAAGCATGCATCCGATGGCCCAAGCAGTTGCCAAACGACTTTCGAGCGTGGATAGTTGGAATGCGGCTCGTTGGCGATATCCGCTCAACTCACAGGGATTGAAGCGTTTGGTTCGCGGGCGAACCACGACAAACAGGCACTATGCAAACAGGGTACGATCGATGAATGCACGAATTCTCAAAGACAAACTGATTAAGGGCGAAACGGTTTATGGCACGTTGATTCAGCACGCGGTCGTCCCCTCGATTGTGGACGTGCTGCCGCCCAATGCGTTGGACTTCGTGATTGTCTCGGCCGAACACAACGCGCTCGACTTGGCTGAGTTTCTCCCGCTGCGTTATGCTCTGCGGTCAAAAGGAATCGCCTGTCTGGCGCGCACGCACAGTCGCGATCCGGCTGATGTCTCGAAGGTCTGCGATTCTTTTGACGGCGTGGTGGTCCCTTACGTCGAAGATGTCGAACATGCTAAACAGCTCGCGGCGGCCGCCGTTTATCGGCCTTTGAAAGGCGAGGTCTTGGACCGCGTGTTGGCGGGCGGGAAATGGCCCAGCGCCGAGACCAAGCAGTTCATAGAAAAAAAGTGCGCGGACACCGTGTTTATTCCCATGATCGAGTCGGTGCCCGCCGTCGAGAATCTGGATGCAATCTGCGCCATCCCCGGCGTTCACGCCGTGTTCGTCGGGCCGGGCGACTTGACCGTCAACATGGGCATCCCCAAGCAGTACGATCATCCCAAACTGATCGCGATGCTGAAACGAGTTATCGATACCGCCGCACGCCATCATGTGGCGGCCGGTTGTTGGTTCGGCGAACGCTATCAAGCGGTCCGCACGATACGTCAAGGCGCGCGGCTTGTCGTCTATTCGAATGAAGGCGCGATGATGAGCGACGCCATGGACAGTGCGTTCACCGAGTTCCGAAAAGGTTGAGCTAGCAGTTAGCGATTGGCGATCAGCGTTCTTGGTTCTCCCCCTTGCCAAGGGGGAGCTAGAGGGGGTCTCAGCCAGCAAGCGTGGCGACGAGACCTTGATTTCGCATCGAACCTTTTGCCCTCCGTATGCGTCTAAGAGCAAGACCGCCGCATCGCGAGAGGCGTTGCGGTGGTCATTCAAAATTATAAGTTGCGAAGATCCCACCAAGGAACAGGTTGGAACGTAGCCGCAGGGAGTGCCGGCAATCCTTTTTCTCAAGGAGCCAACGGCATGACCGAAAAATCTACCCAACCGACTCAACTTGTCTTGACCAAAGATGCGGCCTTGGGCCGAATCAAGGTCGACATGGAAGCCTTTTTCGATTTCAGTTTTTGGATGGCGGAAGAACTGGAAGATCTCGTCGCGGAAGGCCAACACCGGCTCGTCACGAAAGCCGACCGCATCCGACAGCGGAACCTCACCGAATTCAGAACCTAAAAGTCGCTGATCGCTTCGCGATCATGGCGCTTTCTTGCGGCCCGACAGGCGAATGGCAAGGGGAGAATTCCCGCGCTACCGCGGCTCGATTCGTACGCCGTGTTTGATCTTCTCGCTGGGATGCAAGACAACCTGATCGCCGGCCGAGAGACCTTCGAGTACTTCGGCTTCCATGTTGTTGCGTTGACCAACTTGGACCTGACGTAGTTCGGCTTTTCCGTTGGCACGGACAAATGTGGCCCACGCTTCGTCTTGTCGAAATAAGGCGCTAAGCGGAACCTTGAGTACCTGGCCCTGTTGCCAAACCACGATGCGGGCTTCGACGCGAAAACCGTCTCCCAGCGATGGGCGGTCGTCCGGGGGCTGTAAGAAATCGATCACGACATTCACTCGCTGTTCCTCGACCCCCAGGGCGGAGATCTTGGTAAAGGCTTGTGGCTCGACCAGTCGCACGGCACCCGTCAGCGGTTCTTCGCCGCCCCACTGTTCTAGGCTCACGCTGGCACCAGGAGCGATGCGAACCGCATCCTTGGACAGGACATCCACTTCAACTTCCAAGTCATGGGGATCGCCTAACTCGACCAGTTTCGCGCCAGCCGCCAGCACGGTGGAACTTTCTTGAAACACGCGCAGGACGCGTCCGCTGATCGGCGCATGAATCTTGAAGTCCAATCTGGGCAAACCGTTCTCTTCGTTAGGCGCGGAATGCAGCAAGGCGGCTTGGGCCATTTCGAGTTCGAATCCGGCGATCTCTTGGGCGAACTGCGCCGCTTTGTGTTCTTGACGACGGGTTCGCAGTAGCAGTTCCGCATGTTCAAAATCACTCTCGGAACTGGCCTTGCGCTGATACAGCCCGGTGATGCGGCGCATTTCCGATTCCGCGTACTGCATGGCAACCCGGGTCCGTTCCACTTCCGGTTCCGCCTTTTGCAACGCGGCTTTGGTGGCCAGAACCTTGGCTTCGGCGTGGGCCAACGCCCGGGCGTCCAGCAAATCCGGGTCGGTTGGCTCGACGGTGGCGATCAGCGTTTCGCCGGCGATCACTTCCTTGCCGGGATCCAAATCGATCCGCAGCAGTCGGCCCGAGAGCGGCGAGGAAACAATGTAACGTTCCTTAATTCGCGTCTTGCCGTCTTCGTCGACGGTGACCGACAGCGGTCCTGTTTCGACCGTGGCCACATCCACGAGCATCGGACTCTGCCAAAAAGTCCAATATCCCAACGCCGATACCGTGACAACGGCGGCAACGATTGCAAACATGGTCAGCAAGGAAAACTTCACGGTCGTGGCTACTCCTTACTTTTGAGGACGGCTACCAAATCCAAATGGTCCAACTTTCGCCGCACGATCAATCCGGAAAGGAGGGCCGCGATCAGAATGACTATAGTGGCCATTCCAAAGGTCGAGCGACGAATGACCAGCGGAATTCGGAAGACCTCGGTATCGAGCCCGAAGGTCATCAGCCAGGCGAAAAAGTAACCCATCAACAGGCCGATGGGAATCGCAATTACCGTGAGTATGGCAAGTTCGCCCAGTAAAATGGCCGAAATCTCGGCCCGTGTAAATCCCATCACGCGCAGGGTTGCCAATTCGTGGCTTCGTTCGGACAGGGAAATCCGCGCGTTGTTGTAGACGACGCCAAATGCGATCACGCAGGCGAATATAATATTGAACATCCGCATGACGAGCATATTTTTGGCGATCGTCTCTTCAAAACTTCGGATGGCGGCTTCCTTAATACTGACCCCCGCCACGCGCGGCGTTTCCTTCAGCAGGGCGTACAGTTGGTCGGTCTTGCTTGAGTCGACGCTGAGAAACGCGCCCGACACGCTGTCACCTTCCCGCAGCAGCCGACGGAGGGCGTGAATGTCCATATAGGCGTTGGTGCCGCCGAATTCCGTGATCAGCGCGGTGACGGGAACTTCTCGAATCAGCCGTTGCCCTTCGAGAATCTCCACGGTCAACAGATCCCCAACGTCGCAATGCAACAGTTCGGCCAACTTGGCCGACAACAGCAGCCCATCCGGAGGTAGCGTGACCTTCTGTTCTTGATCGTTAAACAGCCGATAGAGGGTGCCACCCGGCTCGATTCCCATGATGCCCACGCGTCGCGAGTGATGCCCAAATCGAAAGCGGACCGGCGCGCTCCGAAACGGTTCGCTGTACAGCACGCCGGGAAGGTGTGTCACGTCGTGCATCGCGCGGCCCGAAGTCGGCTCGACATAGTTGATCGACATATCGTAACGCTGCGACAAATTGAACTGAAAATCGATCATGTAGCGCAGCGCGTCTTCACCGAAACTGCCCAAGACCAGCACGGACGTGGCGATCGCGATCCCCAAGGACGACAGCGCCGATTTGACCGGCCGGCGCTCAAGCTGGCGCAGGATCATCCGCGCGGTGGACGGCATCCACTGGCCGATGCCGGCGCGTTCCATCAGGGTGGGGCGATAGTTGGCGGGCGGCTCGGGGCGCATCGCTTCGGCGGGCGGCAGGTTGACGGCTCGTCGCACCGAAGCCCATGTCCCCACTAAGGCGGCCGCGACGCTAATGAGAACGACCAAGCCAATCACACTGGTCGGCAGCAAATAAGTAAACATCGGAAATCGATAAAAAGTCGAGTAGACTTGCGTCAGCCAATGGCCCAGCAATGCGCCGAAAATCACGCCCAAGACCAAGCCCACTAAAACGATCATCAGTACAAGCTTGATGTAGTGCCAACCGATTTCGTGTTGTGAGTAGCCAAAGGCCTTGAGCCCCGCGATTTCCTCGCGCTGCACGCTGATGATTCTCGATAGCACGACATTCAGCAGAAACGCCGCCACGCCCAGAAAGATGGTGGGCGTGACCACCGCCGTGGTCTGCAACTGCTTGAATTCCTCGGTGATGTAGTGATGGGAAACTTGCAGGTGGCGGCCCGTCGCGCCGATACCGCCATAGACTTCGGTCAAGTTGTCCAGTTGCCGAATCACCTCGGGTTCGGAAGCTCCGCGCATGAGTCTCAACGAGACGTCGTTGAAGGCACCCTCCATGTTGAAGGCGGCGGCCAATTGGTCGTAGCTCATCCAGAAAACGCCGAACCGCTCGTCATCCGGCAGTAAGGTGCCGCCCTGAAGCTGAATGATGTATTCGGGCGAGAGAACAATTCCGACGATCTTCAGTTCCTTCTTGCGGCCGTTGATGATGGCGCTGATATGGTCGCCGGGCTCGAACTGGTGGGCGTCGGCAAAGGGTTCGCTGACCAGGACTTCGTCATCCCGCTCGGCTTCGATGTACCGGCCCCGCACCAAGTAAATGTCGTTCAGAACCGGAGTCCGCCGTTCCGGAATCGAGTTCAGCCGCCCCACCGCCGGCTCGGGCATGTTGGGCACGTCGATGGTTACGTCGAACACAATCCGGGGCTGCACTTGCGATACGCCCGGGATCTCCGCGATCCGATCCGCCAGCGAATTGGGAGCCCGCTTCAACCGAGTGAAAACGTCCGCGAACCGATTACGATCGTAGTAAGTGTCTTTCGCGACGGACAGTGACTCGAGCGCGCTGAGCGCCATCACGAAGGTCGCCACGCCGGCGGCGATCACC